>CALMKE010000093.1 GCA_937867645.1 uncultured Gemmatimonadota bacterium
CGCGCCCGCCGCGAGCAGCGCCGCCAGCGGCGCCAGATACGCGAAGACCGGAGGTGGAGCCGCTCCCGCCAGCCGCGTATACAGCAGGAGGGCCGCACTGACGCCGAGCGCGGCCGTGACCGCCCACGCAGCGGCCGCGATCGCGACGAAGACCGCCAGGTAGGACCGCGCCCGCGCCACCCGCTGCCGCGCCGTCATGGATTCGGCCTCATGCCGCCTTCGGGGTGGGAACACTTTCGTCATGGTTGCGGCTCGTGGCCGGAGCGCGCGACGCGCGGGACGACCGCGCCAGCAGCTCGAGCAGCGCGGCAGCCAGCGACGCGAGCAACAGCCACTTCGTGAGCGGCGACGCTTCCAGCCGCGGCGGCGCGAACGCGCCCGCCGGCGCGAGTCCACCGGTTCCGCGCAGCAGCGCCAGCGTTCCGGCCGGGATCGGCAGGAGCCGCGCGGCGCCGCCGCACGGCTGGACGAGCTCGCTCAGCAGCGCGTGAAACTCCGGGCGGAGCACGAAATCGCCACCGCCACTCACCGGCACGGCCACGGATCTCACGCAGCCTTCGCCGAGGGGACTCTCCGCGGCGGCTACTTCGCCGTCGATCCACCAGGCCACCGCGTCGCCATCCATCCCCGGCGCGTACTGCCAGCGCCGCTCCAGCGGGGCGACCAGAACCGGCCCGCGTCCGACCACGCCCGCCGCGACCGAGCTGTCCCGCCGCGCGATGAACCCCGCCGGCGCCGAGGCGGCCGGCCAATGAACGAGGACCCTGCCCCGGGTCGCGTTGACCCAGAGCGAATCGTCGGCCGTCAGCTCGCGGCGCACTATTCGCGCTTCTGCGCCGCGCCCGTCTCGCGTCAGCGCGAGCGCGACCGAGAGGGGATCCTCAGCCGCGGCCACGAGCGTGGGAGCGACAGGCGTGGCGGACCCCGCGGCCGCCGCGACGCGGACCAGCCGCGCTCTCCCGGGCCACTCCCCACGCAGCCGCGCCGTCGCGGCGTCGAGCTGTCCGGCGGTGAACGGCGAAACGATCACGAGCTCGATGGAGTCCGCGACGGCTCGAAAGCGGGACGCGGCGCGCGTGGCCGCAACGAGGCCGGCCGACAACGACGCGCGGTTCAATCGTACGTCCGCTGCGGGCAGGTCCGTGCTCTTCTCGCGCGTCCGCGAGCCATACCCGATCACCACGTCGAGAGGCGCGCGCACCGCGGCCACGCTGTCCGAAAGCTCACTCGTGTCCGCGACCGCGCCGGACCGGTCCACGAGGATCACCCGCGCCGTTCCTCCGGCGCGACGAAGGATGATTGGCCCGGCGAGCGCGACACCCGCCAGCAGCACGCACAGCACGCGCAGCAGCAGCGGGATGAGATCCGACGGCACGCGCGCCCAGCCGGTACTCAGGACCGGCGCGTCCGGCACGAACCGCGCGGTGGGCAGCAGCATCGACCGTGGCTGCCGCCGCACGATGAAGTGCGCCGCGACCAGCCCAGTCGCCGCCGCAAGGGCCGCGAACAGGTACCCCGGCGCGAGGAAGCTCAGCACGCGGCCTTCACCGCGGGCCGGCGACGATGCGCCGCAGATCCGTCAGCAGCGAGGTGCCCGTCACCGACTCGTGGTACGACACTCCCGCCGCCCGCCAGCTCGACGCAACGACCGCGCGCCAGGCGGTGAACCGGCGGGAGTACTCCGCGTGCGACGCGTCCGACAGCGTTCTCCGCGTGGCGAAGCTCTCTGGATCCTCGACGACCGCGACCCGGGGCGGATTCAATTCTCCGGCGGCCACGACGTGCACGGCGTACAGCTCCCCGGCCCGCGCGCGCTCCGCGCGCGCGACCGCGAGAGTCTCGTCGAGATCGCCGAGCATGTCCGAGATCACGACGACCCGCTGCGCGAACCGGGCCGCGGCGCTCAACGCGTCCGCGATGCCGGCGGCGCCGGACGGAGTGGTGCTCGCGAGCGTGCGGGCGATCTCGGCTATCACCCCCGCGCGGCTGCGCGGGGGAAAAGTCCGCGTGCCCGAGCCGGCCGCGACCACCACTCCCACCGGATCGCCGCCATTGTACGCGATCGCCGCGAGCCCGATCGCGGTCAGGCACGCCCGCGCGTACTTGTCGTGCGTCGCGCCGGGAAAGGCCATGGACGCGCTCGCGTCCACCACGAACGCCGTCGGCAGAACCGCGTGATCGTGCGAGAGCCGGATGTACGCCCGGTCGGTGCGGGCGAAAACCTTCCAGTCGATCTTCTGCGGCGGATCGCCCTGCCGGTACGGACGGTATTCCGTGAACTCGGCCGACGTGCCGTGCCGGTGGGAGAGATGCCGCCCGGGAAGCACCGCGTGCGCTGCGGTGCGCGCGCGCCAGCGGAGCGAGCGCACCTGATCCAGAATCTCGCCGTAGGAAAGAACCTCGGCCGCCTGCACCGCTATATCCGGATGTCGCTCTTGGGCGCTTCCACGGTTCGCAGCAGGTCGTCGATGATGCTCTCCGGAGTCACGCCCTCGGCTTCCGCCGCGAAGTTCGTGAGGATCCTGTGCCGCAGCACCGGGTGCGCCACGCGTCGAAGATCGGCGGGCGCGGCGGCGGCGCGGCCGGCCATCAGCGCGTGCGCCTTGGCGCCGAGCACCAGCGCCTGTCCCGCGCGTGGACCGGCTCCCCAGCGCACGTACTTGCCCACGAGCGAATCGGGTCGGGCGTTCGCCGGTCTCGTGGCGCGCGCGAGCGACGCGGCGTACCGCAGCAACGGCTCGCTCGCGGGTATCTCGCGCACGAGCCGCTGCAGCTCGAGCAGCTCCCCGCCCGTGAGCACGGCCGCGGGAGCGGCGCCCACCGCGCCTGTCGTGGCGCGAAGGATGGACAGCTCGACGGCCTCGTCCGGGTACCCGACGCGTATGTCGAAGAGGAAACGGTCGAGCTGCGCCTCGGGCAGCGGATACGTGCCTTCCTGCTCGATCGGATTCTGGGTCGCCAGCACGAAGAACGGCTCCGGCAGCGGCATCGTCACGCCGCCGGCCGTGACGTGATGCTCCTGCATCGCCTCGAGCAGCGCCGCCTGCGTGCGCGGCGGCGCGCGGTTGATCTCGTCCGCCAGCACGATGTTGGCGAAGACGGGGCCGCGCGCGAAGCGAAACGCCCGCGCGTGGGTCGCCTGGTCCTCTTCCATCATCTCGGTGCCGGTGATGTCGGAGGGCACCAGATCCGGAGTAAACTGGATCCGTCTGAACTCCAGATGCATCGCGCTGGCGATGGACCGGATCATCAGCGTCTTCGCGAGCCCCGGGACGCCGACCAGCAGGGCGTGTCCTCCGGCGAGCACCGCCATCAGGATCTCGTCGAGCACCTCCTCCTGCCCGACGATCGTCTTGGCCACTTCCGCGCGGAGGGCGGCAATTCCGCCAAGCAGCTTGTCGCGGCGGCTGTCATCGGTCGGTCGAACGGCGGTAGTGGTCATGATTCCTGAGGGGCGGGAACGGTCGCCGGCTGAGCCTGCCGCTCGCGCTCTGCTTCGGCGTCGGCCAGGGCGGCTTCCGCGCGGCGCAGCGCTTCCGCGAGCAGAGTCTTCTCGGCCGCCGCGGCGATCTGGTCGGCCGCGATGCTCATCAGCTCCAGGGCGTCCTCCGCCATTCGGGAACGGTCGCTGAAGTAGAACGTGAGCACGCCGAGCACGTTGGTGTTGGCGACCAGAGGGAGCGCGACGATCGAGCGGAAGCCGAGCTCGGTCGCCACTTCCTGCCAGTCCTCGAGCTCCGGGTCGGCGAAGACATCCTCGACACGCACCACCCGCCGCTCGCTCGCCGCCTGCCCGCTCGGACCGAACGGCATGCGCACCCTGACTTCGCCCAGCACCGGCCGGAATCGCTCCGGCCAGTTGTACGCGGCGGCGAGCCGCATCACCTCGGACGCGCCGTCCACGAGGTAGATGGAAGCGAAGCTTGCGTCCACCGCCGGACTCACGCGCTCCAGGGCGAACTGAAACAGCTCGCCGGCGTCGGTCGCGTTGAGGGACGCGTGCAGGATGTCCCGGATGATCACGAGACTCTTCTGGGCGCGGCCGCCGGCTGCGATCGTCATCCGGTCAGGCCTCGCTCGATGGCGCTCGCCAGGGGCGCGAACGACAGATCGGCGCCCGACGCCCGAACAGCAAGCTCGGTCGCCGTCTCACGCTGGCCTTCGGCGAAGAGGTTCTCCACGATCCAGGGCCCGGCGGCCGGATTCCTGAACCAGTCCTCGTCGAACCGGCCGACGAGTGACTGGGCGAGAACGGACTGCAGCTGCCAGGCGCGGAGATAGCGGGACGAATAGAATCGCGGGTCGAGGTCTATGAACGCGTCGGCGCTCCGGTATCTGAAACCCGTCGCGGTCGAAAGGGTTTCCACGTACGCCTCAGGAAGAACGTCCCAGCCGGTCTTTCCGCTGTACACCTCCAGCTCGTACAGCAGCTTGGCGCAGTAGCGGCGCAGGAAATGGAGCTCCTCGAACGACGCCATCCGCAGAAACTCGCCGACGTCGTTCCTGCCGAGGCCGGTGTAGCGGAGCAGCCACCCGCGATCCTGCATGAGGTGGTCGAACAGCATCGCGTACCCTTCGGTCACGGAGTTGTCGCCGAGCCAGCGGTACTCGAAGGGATAGTGCGGGTCCGCGTAGGCGAAGTGCAGCGCGTGGCCGAGCTCGTGGAGCAGCGTCGTGTAGTCGGTCACTCCGCCGTGGGGGCGGAGCACCAGATACACCTCCTCCGGCACGCGCACCGGCGCGCAGAACGCGCGCGAATCCTTGCCCTCGCGCTCGGCGAGATCGAACGTGATTCGTCCGCCCGCGAGCGGGTCGATCGCCAGCTCGGCGGCGTGCCGCCGGATCGCCGGCTCCAGGTCGGATGCGGGAAACGCGCCGTCGAACTCGCGCCCGCGGAAGAGGGCGAGGGCGTCGGCGCGGGTCGCTTCCGCGGGCGTGATCTCGAGCGACCGCCGGAGAAAGAACGGGAGCGTGTCGTCCCACATCGCCTGCGTGTCGGCGATGAACGCCGCGCACTGCGAGCCGAGATCGGCGAGCGATATCCCCGTCAGCGCCTCGAAGGTGCCGACGTAGCCGGGCGCGATCTCGAGCTCCTCAATGTACGCCTTTTCGCGCTGGATGCGCTCGAGCCGCAGCGGGGAATGCTCCGCCGCCGCTACTTTCGCCCGGGCTTCGTCGATCGCGAGCCGCTCCTGCCGGTGCTTCGCGTTGGCTATCTCGATCGCGGCCCGCTGATACGGGACGCGGCGCGCGCCCGCGACGTCTATCACCGCCGAGCTTTCCCACGCGATCTCGCGCTCGTCGAGCTCGACCACCTCGCGGCCGGACTGGGATTCGATCTGCCACTCGAGGAGATACCCCGCGGAGCGCCGCTCCTCCGATCCCGCGGCCGCGGACCTGAAGAGATCCAGCGTGAGCTCGAGCGCGCCCTCGCCCACGATCTCCGCGTGGCGCTCGTAGATCGGCTGCAGGTCCGCGGTGGACTTGTGACCAGCGTGCGCCAGGTATCCTTCCCTCGAAATTTCCTCGCTGAACGCCTGACCCTCCCGGCGTAGCCGTTCGAGGGTGAGCGCGGTCACCGCGCGATGCGCTCGCTGATGTATTCGCGCACCTTCTCCGCCGGCAGGCGCACCTGACCGAGCGTGTCGCGGTCGCGGATCGTCACCGTCCCTTCGGCGAGCGAATCGCCGTCCACCGTCACGCAGTAGGGCGTGCCCACCTCGTCCTGGCGCCTGTACCGTCGTCCGATGGCGCCGCTGTCGTCGTAAAACACCGGGAACGACGCCCGCAGCTCGGACGCGAGCTTCTGCGCCATCTCCGGCATGCCGTCTTTCTTGACGAGCGGAAATACGCCCGCCTTGATGGGGGCGACGAGCGGGGACAGCGCCAGCACGGTGCGCCCCTCTTCTTCGCCGGCGACGCTCTCTTCCTTGTACGCGTTGGTGAGCACGGCGAGCGTCGTGCGATCGGCGCCCACGGAAGTCTCGATCACCCAGGGCACGAAGCGCCGGTTGTTCGGTTGGTCGAAGTACTCCAGCTTCTTGCCCGAGAATGTCTGGTGCTGCGTGAGATCGAAGTCGCCGCGGTTGTGAATGCCCTCGATCTCCTGCGGCCCGAGCGTACCCCCGAAGTCGAACTGGATGTCGAACGCGGCTTTGGCGTAGTGCGCCAGCTCCGCGCCCGAGTGCTCGTGGTACGACAGCCGCGCCTCGTCGAGCCCGAGCGAGGCGTGCCAGCTCATGCGCTCGGCTTTCCAGTACTCGAACCACTTGGGCGCGTCAGCGGGCTCGACGAAGAACTGCATCTCCATCTGCTCGAACTCGCGCGTCCGGAAGATGAAGTTCCCCGGGGTGATCTCGTTGCGGAACGCCTTTCCGATCTGGGCGATGCCGAAGGGGACCTTCTGCCGCGTGGACTGCTGCACGTTGAGGAAGTTGACGTAGATCCCCTGCGCGGTCTCCGGCCGCAGGTAGGCGACCGACGCGCTGTCCTCGACGGGCCCCATGAACGTCTTGAACATCAGATTGAACTGGCGCGGCTCGCTCAGCGTACCCTTCATTCCGCACGCGGGGCACTGCGCGTCGGGAGCGCCCGGCGTGCCCCTGATCCTGGGATCGTCCGCGCGAAAGCGCTTCTTGCAGTTCTTGCAGTCCACGAGCGGGTCCACGAAGCCGGCGACGTGGCCGCTCGCCTCCCACACCCGCGGGTGCATGAGTATCGCGGCGTCGATTCCCTCGATGTCGTCGCGCGCGCGCACCATGGCGTTCCACCACAGCTCCTTGATGTTGCGCTTGAGCTCCACGCCAAGCGGGCCATAATCCCACACCGAGCCCGCGCCGCCGTAAATCTCCGAGGACTGGAAGATGAAGCCCCGCCGCTTGCACAGGGAAACGAGCTTCTCCATCACTTCGGGCGTCGCTTTCGCTGAGCTCACTGTTCGTCCAGTCCGATGATTTGATCGCGCCGCGTTCCGACGCTCACGTAGGTGATCGGCGCCGCGACCAACTCCTCGATCCTGTCGAGGTATCGGCGGGCCTGCTGCGGAAGATCGTCCAGCGAGCGCGCGTCCGCCGTGGACGTGCGCCAGCCTTCCATCCACTCGTACTGCGGCTCGACGGATTCCAGCGCGGTGAGGTCTCCGGGGAACTCGGTGTGGAGCTCCCCATCCACCACGTAGCCCGTGCATAGCGCGAGCTTGTCGAGCGTGTCGAGCACGTCCAGCTTGGTCACGGCGAGATCGGTCAGGCCGTTGATCCGAGCCGCGTAGCGCACGACCACGGAATCGAACCAGCCGCACCGTCGCGGCCGGCCGGTGGTCGCGCCGAACTCGTTGCCGAGCTTGCGCACGCGCTCGCCCAGCTCGCCCGCGAGCTCCGTGGGGAGCGGACCGTTGCCGACTCGCGTCGTGTAGGCTTTGACCACGCCGAGCGCGGCATCGAGCGCCATGGGAGATATGCCAGCGCCGATGGCCGCGCCGCCGGACGTCGTGTTGCTGGACGTCACGAAGGGATACGTCCCGTGATCGATGTCGAGCAGCGAGCCCTGCGCCCCCTCGAGCAGAACGGCGGCGCCGTCCATGATCGCTTCGTGGGCCGCCAGTCCCACGTCCGCCGCCAGCGGCAGCAGCCGTCCCGCCAGCCCTTCCAGCAGCTCCAGCGTGGAGGCGAGATCCGCGCGCGCGCCCGAGCCGCACGCCGCCAGTCGCGCGTTCGCGTGCGCGACGCCCTGCTCCACCAGCCCGCGCAGCTTGTCGGGATGGCGCAGCTCCAGAACGCGGACTCCGCGGCGCCCCACCTTGTCCTCGTACGCCGGTCCGATTCCGCGGCCGGTCGTTCCGATCTCGCGGTTCGCGGCGCTCTGCGAATCCACCAGCTTGTGGTATGGCAGCACCATGTGGGCGCGGTCGCTGACGTACAGCCGGCCCGCCATCTCGATTCCCTTCGCCGCCAGCTCGTCGATCTCGGTGAACAGCGTCTCCGGATCGAGCACGACCCCGTTGCCGATCGCGCACCGCACGCGCGGGTGCAGGATTCCGCTGGGGATCTGGTGCAGCACGAAGGTCGTGTCGCCGATGTGCACGGTGTGACCGGCGTTCGCGCCGCCCTGATACCGGATGACCCAGTCGGCCCGCTCCGCGAGGACGTCCACGAGCTTGCCCTTGCCTTCGTCACCCCACTGCGCGCCGACCACGACGACGGTGCGCCGAACGGAATCAAACATTTTCTCGGAAAGTTTTATTTGGATGCGGCTATGAATTCTATCACGCCGCATCGGGAACCCGACATCGGGCTCGCCGGAGCGTGCTACGATTCTTCGATCGGCCGAGTGGGTCCGTCCGCGGTCCCGACGAAAACAACCGATTCGCCGGTGGTGAGCAGCGAGTCGTCGGGTGAGGCCATCGGTTCGCGCGGCAGCGTGATCGTGAACGTCGAGCCTTCGCCCAGAGTGCTGCGCAGGTCCACCTGGCCGCCCAGCGCCTCCACCAGCTTCTTGGTGATGCTCAGGCCCAGGCCGGTGCCGCCGAACTCGCGCGTGCTCGACTGATCCACCTGACGGAAATCCTCCCAGACCGCGGCCAGGTGCTCCTCGGCGATGCCGATGCCGGTGTCCGCGACCGAGATCTTCACCTGGTCGTGCGATACGTCCGCGGTGACGGTGACGGACCCGCGGTGCGTGAACTTCACCGCGTTGGACAGGAGGTTCAGCATGATCTGCTTCACCTTGGTCCGGTCGGTGCGCATCGGCAGGGCGTCCGGGCTGATCTCGCGGGTGAACTTGAGGCCCTTTTTCTTGAACAGCGGCTCCATCTGGGACGTCACTTCCAGGAGCAGCTGGCGGAGATCGACCTCCTCGATGTGCAGCGGCATCCGTCCGGCCTCGATCTTCGCCAGATCCAGAATGTCGTTGATGAGCACGAGGAGATGCTGGGCGGAGGCGTGAATGCGCTGGAGCGCCTCGGTTTGCCGCTCGTTGACGTCGCCGTAGATGCGGTCGAGAATCAGCGCGGTATACCCGATCAGGGCGTTGATCGGAGTGCGCAGCTCGTGCGACATGCTCGCGAGGAACTCGGACTTGAGGCGGTTCGCCTTCTCCAGCTCCTGCGACTGCCATTGCAGGCGCGCGTTCTGCGCCGCCAGGTCCGATGTCGCCGCGCGAATCCTGTCCTCGAGCTGGCTGCTGAAAGTCTTGAGCTCGCGGTACAGCCGCTCGTTCTCCGCCTGTTCCGTGAGGTCGTGCAGCACGGACACGATCGCCATCGGCTCGCCGCGCGCGTTGAAGATCTTGCCGGACACGACTTCGACCGGGAGCTCGACGCCATTGTCCGGAATCGTCAGGCTCATCTCCTCGCGCCGGGAAGCCTCGGGATGAATCGTGAAATCCGAGATGAAGGTCGTGAACTTCGTGTCGTTGGCGCGAATCGCCTGCGCGCGCTCGCGGCGGGCGCCGGGCGGCGTCTTGTCGTCGGCCGATTCCAGCGAGAACAGCGCCTCTGCCTGGCGGTTCATCAGGATGATGTTGGACCGGTCGTCCGTGACGAGGATCGGGTCGGCGACGTTCTCCAGGATCAGATCCAGCCGGTCTCGCTCGCGCGTGACGTCCTTTTCGGCCACCCGCGCGCGCTGCACCTGCCGTTCCAGCTCGCCGGCCGCGCGCCGCAGATCGGTGACGTCTCGCAGCACGGACACTATGGAGCCGGGCTCGATGCCCGTGTCGGGCTCCAGCTGGTGCGTCAGCACCTCGAACAGCAGGTCCGTGCCTTCGTCGGGGTCCACCATATTCAGCTCGCGCGAGCCGGCTTCGATGGGCGCGCCCATCGCCGTCTTGGCCAGGTGGGACGTGAACAGGAGATTGTTGATCTCGACCGCGCGGCGCCGTCCCTCGGAATCGCGCTCCTTCATGGACAGCAGGTGCTCCGCGCGCTTGTTCTGCACGACAATGTCGGTCGAGGAGCTCGTGATGATGATCGGATCGGGCAGCGAGTTGATCAGCGCGCTGAGCAGGTCGCGCTGCTGATCGAGCCGCTCCGCCGACCGGCGAAACTCCTCGACGGCGAACATGCGCGACAGCACCGGCCCCGCCAGCGACGCCGCATGGAACAGCTGCGTGATCAGGTCCTCCCCGAGCTGCCCTTCGAGGACGATGCAGCCGCAGGGAGCGTGTCCCGCGCGCCGGCGCCGCTCCCTCGGGTCCTGCAGGTGCACCGAGCAGGACCTGAGCTCCATCGCGTCCATCTTCTCGGGAGAGAGGAACTCGACCGCGCCCTTGAACTGCGGCTGCGGGAACGGGATGGCTACCCAGCTGCCGAACGGCAGCCCGGACTCGACCGTCTCGGAGCTGGCGCAGGAAACAGGGCGGAGGCACAGCGTAGCCGCGACGATGGGGTGGCGCTCGTCGGCGAGCGGGACCGAGAGGGACGGCTGCTCGGAGCGCGCGAAGCCCACCGACGCGACCGACTGGATGTGCTGCTGCTCCGGATCGATCGTCAGCACAATGCCGCGCGAGGCGCCCGCGACATCGGCGAACTGCGCGACGAGAAACGCCGCGGCAGTGGAGAACTCGTTGGCTTCGGAGATGACGGAGAGAAGCTCGGCCAGCCGCTCTCCGCTGAGATGCTGCGTGGCGGCTACGCCGTCACGCGTTGCGCTGCTCAAGCCGGCGCCTCAGCTCGACATTCTCCGCCTGCACCCTCTCGAGCTCCGCTTCACCGCCGGCGGACAGTTCGCGGGGCCGCGCGGAAGGCGACGTGATACCGACCGCCTCCGAGTACTTCAGGTAGGTGTCGATGGAAGCGACGACGATGCGCGCCTCGACCGTCACCAGATCGATTCCGACTAGCGATACCCGGACCCACGCGTCGATCACGATACCCTTGTCGAGAACGCGATCGAGTACGTCGATCAGGGAACTGCCGCTCGGTGCTCTTTCTACAGCCATCGTTCCGCTCCCCTTGAAGTCAGCGGCTCGCGCCGCGTGCTATTCACTCCAGTGACGACCGCCACGGAGCTCCGCTACCGCTTCTTCGCCGGCCGCTCGGCCGTCATTTCCGACAAACGCCGCTCGATCCTCTCCAGCCGCTCGCCCACATCCGATGGAAGCGCGGTCTGCGCTCGAACTTCCCGCGCCGCCGACGCCGAGAGCCGGGGATCCGCCCGCCACCAGTCCAGACCGATCTCCTGCGCCTTGTCGATCGAGCACACCAGCAGGCGCACGTGGATCGTCAGGAGCTCGACGTTCGCGAGATTGATCTTGATGTCGCCCGCGATCACCAGACCCTTGTCCAGCACTCGATCGAGGATCTCGACGAGGCCGTGATTGCGGGAGGGAGAAACGAGATCAGGCAAGACGGCTCCGGCTAGCGTAGGCGGCCCAACGGGCCCAGGTCCACCTGCAGGTCTTCGTCGGCAAGCCCGAAGACCTCCTTCATGTCTTCCATTCGCTTGTGCAGGCGGAGCATCGCGAGACCGAGCTTCTCGACTTCCTCTTCGGTCAGGCCGCCGCCGTCCATCCTGCGGATCGCTTGATGCTCCAACACCTTACGCAACAGTTCAATCAAGGTCAAGACGAGCCGCGCGAGGCCGTTCTCCGCGGCGTTAGCATCGGCGTCGATCCGCTCGGGGAGACCGGGCGCCAGCTCCGCGATGTCCACTCCTCCGCCGCTTCCACGCGCCCCCGCGGCGGACGACGAAACCTCCGGCGCGGGCGCCGTTCCGCTTCGTTGCTCCTCCCGGCGCCGCGCCGCAGGATCGAGCGCGGGCGGCCCGAACGCGCCGGCGAGCAGCGCCGGCGCGCGCTTCGGCTCTCGCATCGCGGTTTCGACGGCCGTGAGCAGGAGCGCGAGATCGAGGTATACCAGGTCGATGTCCGCCACCGCGAGGGTCACTCCGCCGCGCAGCGCGACCCCCTTATCCAGCAGACTGCTGAGCACGTCGCTCAGGTCCAGGCGCTGGCCGTCCAGTATCTCGTCGCTCAACCCGGCGCCCGGCTCACGAAATGGTACGCCGGCCATGGACCGGTGAACTCGAAGTGGAAGCCGCGGTCCTTGTGCGCCGAGATCAGCTCCGAGACCCGGCTGCGAAACTCCTCGAACTCGGGACGCCGCACCAGGAAGACGGCGTTCAGCACGGCCTGCGCCTCCGCCACCGCTGACGCCCGCGGAAGCGATTCGAGCACCGAGCCGGCCGCGACCGCGCGAACTTCCTCGTAGATGCGCGTCGCGACCGTTTCCGCGGCCGAGCGGAGCAGCTCCTTCCTCTGCGCTTCCAGCTTGCGCTCGAGCAGGTAGCGCTGGCCCGGCGGCGCGGCCGCGAGCGCGCGCTGCGCCTCGCCGATCTCCGGCGCGAGCGAATCCAGCGAAGCGCGCACCTCCGCCGGCCGCGCGAACACGCGCAACGAGTATTCGTCCGCGTCCGCGATGCGCCGCAGCGTGTCGCGGAGTTCCGGTGCGCGCGCCGCGAGCATGCCGCACACGCCCTGCTCGGTGGCGAACAGCGTCCACATCGGCAGCGGCACCGCGGGACCGGGGTCATTCGCCCAGGTGATGACCGCGTCGTGCCGTTGCGCGCGGGGCCCGAGCCACTCGAGGTCGGTCGCCCGCTGGTCTATCATCTCCGCCGCGTAGTCCGCCGAGTCGAGCGAGGAAACGAGCGCGGCGTGCTCCCCTTCCACCACCTTCCGCACCGGCCGCTCGTCCAGCCCCGGCGGCGCGCCGGCCATGTCCATGGCGGCGGGGACGATTCCGTACACGTACTCGATTTGCTCAGGCACGCTCGGCGGCGACGTCACTCCGAGTCGTCTTCACGCGCGACGCGTACGGGGCCTCCGGCGTTGCCCTTGCCGAGCCGCTCGCGCCATTCGCGGATCTCCCGCAGCCGCTGCATGATCTCCGCCTCGCGGCGCACGTACTCGTCGTCGTCTATGTCGCCCATCTCCAGCGCGAGCTGGAGATTCATGAGGTCTTCCTTGACCGGCGTGTCGTCGGTGAGCTCTTCCTCCACCGCGCGCTGAACCTTGTCCAGGGTCCAGAACGTTCCGGACCACGGCCCGGTGAATGGCGCGAGTAGAATGGACGAGAGCAGGCCCATCGGACGCTAGTTCGCCTTCTCCAGCTTGAGCTTGATATTGACGAAGTTGTACGGCGGCCACGGCCCGGTGTACTTGAACGTGAGCACGTCCTCGTACTTCCGGCTGATCTCCCGCACGACGTCGTCGAACTCCTTCTCCCGCTTCCGGTCCACCAGAAACGCGGCGTTGGCGATCATCCGGTCGCCGATGACCTTGTTGCTGCGGCTCGCGACCGCGACGGACTTCAACGCGTCGTGGATGTCGGCCACGTACCGATTGCCGGCCTCCTCCATCGCCGCTTCGACGAGCCGGCCCAGCTGCATCCGCGCGAAATACGTGGAGGAAGCCGCGTTCCGGGTGATCTCGTCCTTCAGCCGGCGAATCTCGTCGTTTTCCTGCTCGATCTTCGCCACGACTTTCTCGCGGTCCCAGAGAACCTTCAGGCCGAACTCGATCTTGTCCTGCATCTTGTCGAGCACGTCGGTGAACGCGCGATACGTCGAGCGCAGCAGCTCGGAGACGTCCTCCTCCGAGCGGAACACGGTGCCGAACGACATCGGGATGACGGTAAACTCACGCATGACGGTCTCGTTCACGAACTCGTGCGCCAGCACGTTTTCCCGCGTCGGGTCGTAGATCACGATCGGCGTGTCGCTGACGACCGCGGCCAGATCGTCGTGATGCACCGTATATACGCGGCGCCCCCCTCCGATCCCTACCGGACCGAAATCGCGAACCCGGTCGTGCCGGATGATGCAGTACACGTACTTCCCACCAGCCTCGGACGTGTCCGCGGAGTCCGCGCCGACGGGAACTGGTTGCTCACTCATGACGGAAACGTGTCCATGCTGGTCAGCTCCATGCCGCAAAGAATATCCATACCGCAATAGCCAGTCCGAAAGCCACCTTCAACGCCGCGGCAACCGCGCGCCCTACCAGCGCGCCGAACGCGGCCCGCGAGGCCTCCCGCTTGCCCGCCCCCCCGCCGAGCTCCGCGATCAGCGCGCCGGCGAAGGACCCGGCGAAGGCGCCCACGAGGGACCCTATTATAGGTATCGGTACACCCATTATGGCGCCAATCGTTCCGCCAATGATGGCACCCCAGGCGCCGCGGCGCGAGCCGCCGTAAATCCGCACGTACTTCGCTGAAAGCACGTACTCGATCACCTCGGCGACGACCGCCAGGAGGCCGATCATGATGAGCGTAAACGTGCTGATCGCCGTCCCGCTGCCGGTGTACGCGTACACCACGGCGGCGGCAAGCATCACCCACAATCCCGGCAATCCGAACGGGATCATGATGAGCGCCGCGATGAGCACCATGGCCAGCAGTAGCAGAGCCACTCAGCCCTCTCTGTCGATGAAGTTCAGAACCATCTCTACCGCCTCCGCGACGCCGGAGCCGTTGAGCCGGTCCGGACTGTCTCCGCGAGTGTGGATTCGGGCAAGCGTCGAAATATCTCCCTTGCTGATCGTGACCGCGTCCCAGCCGGCGCCGTTCAGCGCGACTGAGTCAACCAGCACTCCGGGTAATACACCGCGGAACCGCACGCGCCACCCGCCCTCCTCCGCCGTCGCCCTGAGCCGGGCGGCGAGCCGGCTCCCGCCCCTGGCCATGCAAGTGAGAGTCCCTACGTCGTCGATACCGTCAAAGTTTATGACCGGGGATTTTACTCGGGAACGCCGCCGCGCCCACGCCGCGGCTCCCCGGAGACCCAGCTCCTCGGCGCTCGTGATGGCGACGCCCAGCGGCCGGCCGCCGCCACACTCCGCCGCGACCAGCAGAGCCGCCGCCACCCCCGTCGCATTGTCCAGCGCGCCCCGCGATCGATCACCCACCACCGAGAGCAGCAGCACCAGCGAGCCCGCGGCCCCGGCGCCCGCCACCAGCTGCCACAGCAGCGGGCCCGTCCGCTCCGCGTCGCCCAGGAAAGCCGCACCGGTCGCGATGGCGACGGCTACTGCCGCCACCACGATCCCGGCGATGCGGAGGAGCATCGGAACCAGCTGCGACTTGGAATCGATGTGCGCCATGAGCCAAAGCGGCGGGCTCGCGCCGCGCACCGCGATGAGGTTCGTCCCGCGGCGGCCGAGCAGCCGCTCCGGTGGAGCCATGCGAACGACCATGTAGCCGAGCGCGGGGAGCAACAGCAGGAAGGGGAGCGTCGCGCCGACCGCGGCGTCCGGGCCCGACCGGGCCCGCGATCCCACGAACGCGAACCAGGCGAACAGGAGAAGACCCAGCAGCGGAACGCCCCACCTCGCGGGAAAGGCCGAGTAGGTGAACTCTTCTTCCGTAACCGCGAAGCCGCTCCCTGCCAGCAGCTCCGCGCAGTAGGCGCGCGCGCCGGCCTCCGCGCGGCCGCCGGCGGCGCGAGATTCGGCTGCGATCCGGTCTATGAGCTGCTTCGCTTCCCTCGCGCGCGCGTCACGGGTCAAATCCCATCCGCTCCTTCACCTCGCGCATGGTCACCCTGGCGATCGCGCGCGCCTTGTCCGCGCCCGCGCGCAACACCGCTTTCACGGTCGCCGGATCGGCGCGAATCGCGGCCGCCCGCTCGCGGATCGGAGTGAGCTCCTTCGTCATGGACTCGAACAGCACCTTCTTGCACTCGATGCAGCCCCACCCCGCGGTGCTGCACTGCGCGGCCACGTGCTGCACCGTCTCCGGCGGGCTGAACGCCTTGTGCAGATGGTAGATGTTGCAGACTTCCGGAGTGCCGGGATCCGTCCGCCGGACGCGCGCGGGATCGGTGACCGCCGGCTTGAGCTTCTCCCAGATCGCGGCCGGCTCCTCCAGCAGGCCCACTGTGTTGCCGAGCGACTTCGACATCTTCGCGCCGCCGTCGAGTCCCATGACGCGGGGCGTCTTCGTCACCTCGGCCTTCGGCTCCGGAAAAAATGGCGCGTCCGGGGAGAACCGCGCGTTCCACTTCCGCGCTACCTCGCGCGACAGCTCGAGGTGCTGGAGCTGGTCCTCCCCCACGGGCACGAGATCGGCCTTGTACAGGAGAATGTCGGCCGCCTGCAGCACCGGGTAAGTCAGGAGACCGACGGGAATGCTCTCCTGCCGGCTCGACTTGTCCTTGAACTGCGTCTGCCGCTCCAGCTCGCCCAGCGGGGTGAGCGTGTTGAAGATCCACGCGAGCTCGGTGTGCTCCGCCACGGCCGACTGCACGAACAGGACGGCGCGCTCGGGATCGATGCCCGACGCGAGCAGGGAGATCGCCATGTCGCGCGTGCGGTCCCGCAGAACCTGCGGCTCGTACGCCACCGTGATGGCGTGGTAGTCCACGATGCAGATGAGCGATTCGAACCGGCCCTGCAGCGCGACCCAGTTCTTTACCGCGCCCAGGTAGTTGCCGATGTGCAGGTCGCCGGAAGGCTGAATTCCGCTGAAGATCCGAGACATTTGCGCAGGAATCTAGCATTAGTTTGACTGACCGCACGATGTGACTGGCAACCCACTATCGGGTGGCAAGGGGATCCCAGCTGTTAGCGGTGAGTGGACGAATCAGTGGACAGTAGGAAGTACCTTTCGGGACTGCCAAGTACTGAGTCAAATCGGTACACATCGCTCAGCACTGGAACTCCGCTTGTCTCACTTCCTGCTGTCGACTGATTCGTCCACTCACCGCTAACAGCTAGGATCCCCCGTCAGAATTCCTGTAGCCAGAGCGTGAACGTCATGGCCAGCCCCGTGGAATGAGCCTGAACCCAACCGAGCTTTCGCACCTCGCGCGCACCGTGCAAACGGCCGCGCTCGGCGCGGGCGAGATAATCCGAAGCGCGGCTCCGACTTCGTCCTCGCTGGTGTGGGAGCACAAGGGGACCGCGGACTTCGTGAGCGAAGTGGACAGGAACGCCGAGGAGCACATCCTCTCGGTCATCGAGCAGGAATTTCCCGCCGCGACGGTGATCGGCGAGGAGTTCTCGCCGGAAGCGGTCTCGGGCGACGGACTCTCATTCATCATCGATCCGCTCGACGGCACGACCAACTTTCTGCACGGGTTCCCGCACTACGCGGTTTCAATCGGCGCCGCGCACGGCGGGCAGCTCCTGGCCGCCGCGATCCTGAACGTCCAGGCGCGGGAGCTGTTCGCCGCTTCGGCCGGACGCGGAGCCACTCTGAACGGCCAACCGATCCACGTTTCTTCCGAGAGCCTTCCCCAGCGCGCGCTGATCGGCACCGGATTTCCTTTCAAGCAGCTCGAGCACCTGCCGCAGTTCCTCCGGCAGTTCGAGCTGGTGACGCGCAGCACGGCCGGCGTCCGCCGCGCGGGCTCGGCCGCGCTGGATCTCGCCGACACCGCGTGCGGCCGGTTCGACGCCTTCTGGGAGCTCGGCCTCGCGCCGTGGGACGTGGCCGCGGGGATTCTGCTGATCCGTGAAGCAGGCGGCATCGTCACCGATCTCGACGGCGCTGACGCCAGTCCCGCCTTCGGCTCCTACGTAGCCGGCGGACCGGACATGCACGCGTGGCTCCTGCGCACGCTGGACGAAGCCGTCGAGCAATGACCAGTCACTAGTCACTAGTCGGCATTAATATACTTGACACACCCGGTGGAGGGTGGCGAGTATGTATAATGCCAACCTGCACTCCATTCTGTTCGCCGGGCACCCACTCGACGATACCGACCGCTGGGCTGCCATGATTTACGTCTACGGGGACATCAGCGGGAAGCCGGACGATCCCATGATGGCCGCTGCCTGCTATCTCGGGCGGGAGCCGACGCTTCAAGTCGCAAATGCGCGATGGCAGGCGATTCTCGCCGAGTTCGGCCCTGGTGCCGAGTTTCACGCCACGGACTTTTTCGCGGGATGGGGTCTCGGTAAAGGGCTTACTAACACACAGCGGATTGACATCGGGCAGCGGTTTGCCGCCATCCCGGCGGATGAGGGCCTTGTCGGATTTTCGTTTGTGGTTGACAACCTTTCGTTTGGGCAGCGCCTTGCCCCTGTTATCGCTGAGGAGAAGCGTCGGTATTCCAGCGAGGATTTGCGAGTGTTCTGCTCCATGCGTTGCCTAGGGCTTGTCGCCCAATTCCTACACGAGGCTTACGACAGCAATCCGCCCGCCGAAATGAAGCAGTCGATTCAAATTATTCTGGAAGAGGAGCACGGTTTCGGGCGCTACCAGAACTTTTTTGGCGAGTCGCAGGCAAGAACGGAGCAGTGGACCTGGTGGTTTAGCGGAATCACGCCGGGCAAGAAAAAGGTTCTCCCTTTACAGATGGCCGACTTGCTGGCGCATCAGAGCGCATACCGGGTTGCTGACTTAACAAAAAACCCGAAGGCCCCCCACCGACCTGTATTCGGGCGTCTTGTGCAGGGTGATCACGTAAGGCTGGACTGGCTCAACGAGGCAAACGCAGCGGAAAGCGCAGAATTCTACCGACTGATTCTCAGGAGTCACGCCGACGGGTTGGTTGCCGATCGGCGCGAACTAGAACGGCTTCGAGTTCTGGCGCGACTTACCGCTTGGGGTCGCTTCAAGCGTTGGCTGCGTGACTGGTTGTCACACTAATGGCGCTTTTTCTTCGGCGGATCAATCACTTCGCTCTTAGGCACGGCCAAGACTCGCCGCGTCAGATCGGCGAGTCTGGCCAGTCCTGCGCGCCCGTTTACGGGAGGTTCTTCGCGGTCACGCGCTTCCGTTTCCGGCCTCTTTTCAGTTTTGGCCAACTCTTATCCTCACGTCGTAGCGGGTGCCATGTCTGCGCTGATGAGTTCAGCATAGGTCAGGCGCTTCCCAAGGATGTTCTTCAAGACGTGCACGAACCGACCGAGATCGTTTTCGGTGCGCTCGTTGAATCGGAAGGCTTGCTCGTCCAGATAGCGGAACAGGTGGAACGGGTCAACGCTCACGTAGGTGCCTTTGATCGAGCGCTTGAGCAGCGACCAGAAGTTCTCCATGCCGTTGGTGTGAACCTGCCCGTCCACGTACTTGATCGCGTGGTCAACCGCGGCATGGGCGTAATCGTCATGCCACTTCACTTCGGACAAACGGCGGTAGGTCGGGTGCTTGTCGGTGTAGATAGACGCGCCCTTCTCGACTCCCGCTTCGATGTGCGGTCCGAGTTCGGTCTTGCGGGTTGTCTTGATGTGCGCGAGCCGAACGGTGGAGTGCTTGTCGCTGCGCTTCCGCTCAAGCATTCCCAATACGCCCTGCATGTGCACGGTGCCTTTCTTCGGGGCAACGCGCCGTTGCTTGGCCTTGTGCATGTTGCCGCGCTTCCCGCCGATGAAGCTTTCGTCAATCTCGACCACGCCGATCATCTTCTGGAAGCTCTTGGACTGCATGGCAAGCCGGATACGACCAAGCATGAACCACGCGGTCTTTTGGGTAACGCCAAGGGCGCGACCAAGCTCGTAGGAGCTGATGCCGTTCTTGGAGTTCGCCAGCAACCACAACGCCGGAAGCCACTTGTCCAAGCCCAGCGGCGAATCCTCGAAGATCGTTCCCACCTTGATGCTGAACTGGCGGCGGCAGGACCGGCACTTCCATATCCGGCGCGAACCGACAAAAGACGGCTTGTCGGCCTCGCAACGCGGGCAGGTTACGCCAGAGGGCCAGCGGAGCGTGACTACAAAGGCCAGCGCACGGTCAGGGTCCGCGAAGTAGCGGATAGCTTCGGCAAGGGAGGTCGGGGCAGCATGTTGTTTCAGCATACCCGGAATCTATGCTATAGGGCTGGGTGTGTCAAGTATATTAGTGCCCACTAGTCACTAGTCACTAGTCACTAGTCACTAGTCACTAGTCACTTATCTTACGCCCCATGAAACTGGTCGAATGCGTCCCCAATTTCTCCGAGGGACGGCGCCCTGAAGTGATGCGGGCGATCCGCGACGCCATCGCCGCGGTCGAGGGCGTGGCGATCCTGGACGTCTCATCCGACGTCTCGCACAACCGGTCCGTGCTCACGTTCGTGGCGCCGCTGGACACCGCCGTGGACGCGGCGCTCGCCGGGATCCGGGAAGCGCGCGACCGCATCGACCTCACGCAGCACACCGGCGAGCACCCTCGCATGGGCGCCACCGACGTCGTCCCGTTCATCCCGCTCGAAGGGACGACGATGGAAGACTGCATCGCGCTTGCCCGCGCGCTCGGCGAGCGCGTCGGCCGCGAGCTGGAGATCCCGGTGTACCTGTACGAGCGCGCGGCGACGCGACCGACCCGGGAGAATCTCGCGGACGTCCGCCGCGGCCAGTTCGAGGCGCTGCTCACCGAGATCGGAACCGTGCCCGAGCGTGAGCCCGACTTCGGCCCGAACCGTTGCCATCCGACGTTCGGCGCGGTCGCGATCGGCGCGCGACCGTTCCTGGTCGCGTACAACGTTTACCTCGGCCCCGCGAGCAACGTCCCTGTCGCCAAGAAGATCGCGAAAGCCGTGCGCGGCTCGTCCGGCGGCTTCCGCTTCGTGAAGGGACTTGGACTGGAAGTTGACGGGCAGGCGCAGGTCTCGATGAACCTGGTGGACACGACGCAGACACCCGTGCATCGCGTGTTCGATTTCATCCGGATGGAAGCGCAGGCGCAGGGAGTTCCCGTCACCTGGAGCGAGATCGTCGGGCTCGTGCCCGAGCGCGCGCTGTTCGAGGCCGCGGCACACCATCTTCAGCTGGCGCAATTCACGACCGAGCAGGTGCTCGAGGCCCGGGTGCGGGAGCACGCGTCGGGCGGCGAGAGCGTCAGCGGCTTCCTGGGCGCGATTGCTTCGTCGGCTCCGGCGCCGGGCGGCGGCAGCGTCGCCGCGCACGCGGGCGCGCTCGCCGCGACGCTCGCACAGATGGTCGCGGGCCTCACCATCGGCAAGAAAAAGTACGCGGCAGTCGAGGGCGAGATGAAAGAGCTCGCGATCCGCGCGGCCGCGCTCACGAACGCGCTCTCGGCGCTCGTGAAGCGCGACGCCGACGCCTACACGGCGGTCTCGGGCGCGTACGCGCTGCCAAAGGAAAGCGATGCGGACAAGGCGGCGCGCGACCAGGCGATTCAGGCCGCGCTGCTCCAGGCCGCGAATGTCCCGCTGGAGACCGCGCGCGCGTGCGCGGAAGTCGCCGAGCTCGCGCTCATGGCCGCCGAGCGTGGCAACTCGAACGCTGTGTCGGACGCGGGAGTAGCCGCGCTGCTGGCTGACGCGGGCTGCAGAGGAGCCTCGTACAACGTGCGAATCAACGCCATGTCGATCACCGACAGCGCCGCGGCGAAGCGGCTGAACGAACAGGCCGCGGAGCTGGTCGGCCGGGTGTCCGCTATCGCGGAGAAAGTCGCCGCTAAGGTCGAGGCTGCGCTGACGCAGTAAGCACGCGCGGTCCGTTCTCCGTGATCGCGACAGTGTGCTCGAAGTGGGCGGAGCGCGATCCGTCCACCGTGACGATGGTCCACTTGTCCGGCATCGTGCGGGTATCGGCCCTCCCCGCGTTAACCATCGGCTCGATCGCGATGGTCAGCCCCGGGACGAGCCGCGTGCCGCGCTGCGGCTTGCCGAAGTTCGGGACCTGCGGCTCCTCGTGGAAGCTCTCGCCGATGCCGTGCCCCACGAGATCCTTCACCACGGAAAACCCGGCCGCTTCCACCACGCCCTGCACCGCGGCCCCGATGTCGCCGATGTGATTGCCGGCGCGCGCGGCCGCCACGCCCGCCTCCAGCGCGCGGCGCGTGGCGTCGAGCAGCCGCGCCGACTGCTCGGGGATCTCGCCCACGCCGACGGTCGTGGCCGAGTCCGTGTGGTATCCCTCGAACAGGACGCCGATGTCTATGGAGACGATGTCCCCGTCGCGCAGCACGCGCTTTTTCGAGGGGATCCCGTGCACGATCTCGTTGTTGATCGAGGTGCAGATGCTGCCGGGAAAGCCGTACAGCCCCTTGAACGAGGGCTTCGCGCCGGGCTTCGAGCGGATGAAGTCCTCGGCGATCCGGTCGAGCTCGATGGTGCTGATTCCCGGGCGCACCGACTGCTCCAGCAGGTCCCGCGCGGCGGCGAGTATCGCGCCGCCCTCCGCCATTCGGTCGATCTCGCGGACCGACTTGAGCTGGATCACTCTTTTTTCAGCGCCTCGAGCGCGCGCCGCAGCACTTCTTCGAGGCTGCCGTCCGCGTCGATCTTGAGCGGCGCGCAATTGCGATCCTCGTACCACTTGATCACCGGGGCTGTTTGCTCCTTGTACACGCGCAGCCGGTTGCGCACCGCTTCCGGCTCGTCGTCCTTGCGCCGCACCAGCATGCCGCCGCATTTCTCGCACGTGGTCCCAGGCTCGCGGTCCCTGTACGGGTGCTGGCACTTCTCGCACACCGTGCGCGAGCTCAGCCGCGCGACCAGCTTCTCGTCGTCTATGTCGAACAGCAGCACGTTGTCGAGCTTGCGCCCCACCTCGGCCAGCATGACGCCGAGCCCCTGCGCCTGCGGCACCGTGCGCACGACGCCGTCGAGGATCGCGCCGTCCTTCGTCTCGTCGCCCTCGAACTTCTCCCGCATGATTCCGAGGATCACGTCGTCCGGCACGAGATCGCCGCGGTCCATGTAGCTCTTCGCCTCTTTCCCCAGCTTCGTCCCGTCGCGCACCGCCGCGCGCAGCACGTCCCCGGTCGCGATCTTGGGGATGCCGAGCTCTTTGGCAAGCAGCTCGCCCTGCGTGCCTTTGCCGGCGCCGGGGGGGCCTAGGAGGAGGAGGATCATTGGAGGCGGGACAATGGTGACTAGTGACTAGTGACTAGTGACTAGTAACGGCAAAGGCAGCGCGTCCGTGCAAGGTTGGAGCGGAAGCGCTCAGGCGGCGCGTAGCGAGGCACC
The DNA here is from genome assembly GCA_937867645.1 of uncultured Gemmatimonadota bacterium. Taxonomy (GTDB): domain Bacteria; phylum Gemmatimonadota; class Gemmatimonadetes; order Gemmatimonadales; family Gemmatimonadaceae; genus JACDCY01. The sequence continues at coordinate 22,854 of CALMKE010000093.1, forward strand.
GCTTCGGTGCCCGGTCGGCAGCGGCTTCCGGGTCCCCGAAGGCGGCGTCTGAGCGACCGAGGAGACGCGCAGTTTGCGGCTCCGACCGAGCGAAGCTAGCCGCCGGAGCGGGAGTCGGAATCACCGCCGACCGGCGCACAAATGCCAGACGACGCTAGAACGCGCCGCCGGGAGCGCGCCCGCGGAACCGCACGCGTCCCTTCTTCATGAACCCGTCGTACTTCCGGAGCAGCAGGTGCTGCTGCATCTGCGCCAGCGTATCCAGCGCCACGCCCACCACGATCAGCAGCGACGTTCCGCCGAACTGAAAGGGTACGTTGATCGCGTCCGCGAGGAACACCGGCAGCAGCGCGATGAACGCCAGAAACAGCGCGCCCGGGAACGTGATGCGCGACATCACGTAATCTATGTAATCCGCCGTCTTCGACCCCGGCTTGACGCCCGGAATGAACCCGCCCTGCTTCTTGAGGTTCTCCGACAGGTCCACCGGATTGAAGATGATCGCCGTGTAGAAGTACGTGAACGTGACGATCAGCACGACCGACAGCAGATAGTACATCCACGTTCCGGGGGCAAGCATCTCGGAAATCCGCACCGCCGTAGGGTTCGAGCTGAACTGCGCGAAGGCGCCCGGCACGACGATCACGGACTGCGCGAAGATGATCGGCATCACGCCCGAGGCGTTGACGCGCAGCGGAATGAAGTTCTTGCTGGCCTCGCGCATCCGGCCGCGGGCCATCGTGCGCTGCGGGATCTGGATCATTACCCGCCGCGCGGCCATCGTCACCGCGACCGTGGCCGCGACCACCGCCACCATGATCAGCGCCAGCACGATCAGCGAGAACGGACCTACCACGCCCGTGCTCACGAACCGCAGCGTCGAAAAGATGCCGGGCCAGAAGCGCTCCACGATCGAGAAGAAGATCAGGAGGCTGGCGCCGTTGCCGAGCCCGCGCTCGGTGATCTGCTCGCCGAGCCACATGACGAACACCGCGCCGGTCGTGAGGACCAGCACCATCTGGACGGTGAACGCGAAGCCTGGGTTCGCGACCGCATTCTCCAGCGACTGGGTGAACAGCGCGAAGCCGTACGCCTGGACTACGGCCAGCCCGACGGTCAGATAGCGCGTCCATTGGTTGACTTTCTTCCGGCCCTCTTCGTCCTTCTGCAGCTTCTCCACCGACGGCACGACCGCCGCGGCGATCTGCATGAAGATGCTCGCGGAGATGTACGGCATGATGCCGAGCGCGAACACCGTCGCGCGGGAGAGCCCGCCGCCCACGAACAGGTCGTACAGCCCGAGCAGGCCCGCCCCGCCGCGATTGGCGAAGAAGTCCGTCAGCGCGATGACGTCCACGCCGGGCGCGGTGATGTGCGCGCCCACACGGTACAGCAGCAGACACACGAAGGTGAAGCTGATCTTCTGCCACAGCTCCGGTGTCCGGTAGATGTTCGCTACCGCCGCCGCCGCATTCGGTTGTGCCATGTCAGTCCTCTACGCGGCCCCCGGCCGCAAGGATTTTCTCGCGAGCGCCGTCGCTCATCTTCACGCCGCGAACCGTCAATGCCTGCTTCACCTCGCCGTTCGCGAGCAGCTTCGCCGGCCCCTTGCCCGCGCGAATCAGTCCCGCTGCCGCGAGCGACTCGGCCGTGACTTCCTTCCCGCTCACGTGCTCCAGGTCGCCGAGACGCACGACCTGGTGCTCCGTGCGGAACGGATTGGTGAAGCCGCGCTTCGGCAGCCGGCGCGACATCGGCATCTGGCCGCCCTCGAAGTGCGGCTTGCCGCCGCCCGGTCCGTGATGGCCCGCGCGCGCCTTGATGCCCTTGTGTCCCTTGCCCGAGGTCTTGCCCGTGCCCGAGCCCGGCCCGCGGCCGATGCGCTTGCGGTTACGGTGCGAGCCCGGAGCCGGAACGAGATTGTGCAGCCCGATCTTGTCGCTCATTTCCCTTCCTCTTTCACCGGCGTGACCTTGATCAGGTGACGCACGTGTTTCAGCTGGCCGCGAAGTGACGGCGAATCCTTGTGCACCACGACGTCCTGGTGGTGCTTCAGCCCGAGCGCCTCGAGCGTCCGCCGCATGCGCCAGGAATGGCCGATGCCGCTGCGCACCTGCTCGATGCGAACCATGCCGGACGTGAGCGTGTTGGGCTCGGTCCGCTTGGGTCCGCGCGTCGGGTGCCATACGTGTGTGCGTGCCATCAGACCGCCTCCTTCACTTTCGCTCTCGACCGGTACGGCAGCGAGCTGACCTCGACGCCGCGCTCGCGCGCGATCTGCTCGACCGTCGTGAGCTGCTGCAGCCCGTCCAGCGCCGCGAGCACCATGTTGTGCGGATTGGTCGAGCCCAGGCTCTTCGTGAGAATGTCGGTGATGCCCGCGCATTCCATCACGGCGCGAACCGCGCCGCCGGCGATGACGCCCGCGCCCGGCGCGGCGGGACGCATCAGCACCTTGCCGGCGCCGTGCTCACCCACCACTTCGTGCGGGATCGTGCCGCCCGTGCGCGCGATCGGCGCCATGCGCTTGCGCGCCGAGTCCACGGCCTTGCGAACCGCTTCCGAGACTTCGTTGGCCTTGCCCGTGGCGAAGCCGACTTTGCCCTGCCCGTCGCCGACGGCCACGAGCGCGTTGAACGAGAATCTCCGGCCGCCCTTCACGACCTTGGCCACGCGGTTGATCGCGATCACGTTCTCCACGAGATCGCTGCCGCCCTCGCGCGAGTCCTTCTCGCCGCGCTTGCCGCCCTGGCCGCGGCCGCCACCGGGGCCGCCACGACCGCCGCCGCCCTGGCCACCACGACCGCCACCGCCCTGCCCACCGCGGCCGCGCCCGCCGCCACCACCGCCGCCGCGCGCGCTGCTGCCGCGCGCGGGACGATCCACCACCGCTTCCGCGCTGTCGGTGGACTCGGGTGCGGCCGCGTTCGAATCGGCCGTCGTGTTGTCGGACCGGGCTACCGGCTCTTTTTCTTCCCTTTCAGACATCTCTAGAACTCCAGACCCGCTTCGCGGGCTCCGTCGGCCACGCCTTTGACGCGACCATGGTATTTGTAGCCGGAGCGATCGAAGACGACCTTCGTAAACCCGGCTTCCTTTGCTTTTCTGGCGATCAGCTTGCCGACCTCGACCGAGCGCTCGCTCTTCTTCCCCTCGAGCGCCTGGTCGGACACCGTCGCGATCGTGCGCTGCGCGCCGTCGTCCACGAGCTGCGCGTAGATGTGCTTGAGCGAGCGGTGCACCACGAGGCGCGGACGCTCGGCGGTGCCGCTGACTTTCTTGCGGACGCGCTGGTGGCGGCGAAGCCGCCGGCCCTCACGCGAGCGCAAACCACGAATTCTGGCCATTACTTGCTCCCTGCCTTACCGGCTTTGCGGCGGATCTGCTCGCCCGCGTACTTGATTCCCTTGCCCTTGTACGGCTCGGGCGGACGCAGGCTGCGCAGCTCGGCCGCCACCTGGCCTACGACTTCCTTGTTGGCGCCGTCCACGACGATCTGCGTCGGCTGCGGCGCCGAGAGCTTGATTCCCGCCGGCGCCTTGTACTCCACCGGGTGCGAGAAGCCCAGCGCCAGCTGCAGCCCGTACGGGCGCGCCTCGGCGCGGTAACCGACGCCGACGATGTCCAGCGTCTTCTGGAAGCCCTTGGTCACGCCCTCGACCATGTTGGCGACCAGCGTCCTGCTCAGGCCGTGCAGCGCCTTGTGCCCGGGCTCGTCCGACGGGCGGCTCACGACGACAGTGTTGTCCTTGAGCTCGACGCTCAGCTCGGAGTTGATCGTGCGCGAGAGCTCGCCGCGCGGGCCCTTCACCTTCACCGTGTTGCCTTCCACGGTGACGGTGACGCCCTTCGGGATCTCGATCGGCAGCTTTCCAATGCGTGACATGAGCTTTCCTCTACCAGACCACGGCGAGCAGCTCGCCGCCGGTGTTCGACTTTCTCGCCTGCTGGTCGGACATCACGCCCTGCGACGTGCTCAGAATCGCCATGCCCAGCCCGTTGCGGACGCGCGGGATCTCGCCGCAGCCGACGTACTTCCGCAGGCCCGGGGACGAGACGCGCTTGAGCTCGCGGATCACGGGCTGTCCGCCGTGCGCGTACTTCAGCACCACGCGCAGCGTCGGCTTGCCGTTCTCGTCGTCGAGCATGCGGTAGTCCTGAATGAAGTTGTTCTCCTTCAGGATCCGCGCGATCTCCACTTTTACCTTCGAGGCCGGCATGTCCACGCGGCGGTGCTTCGATCCGCAGGCGTTGCGGATCCGCGTCAACATGTCGGCGATCGGGTCGGTCATGCTCATCTGGTCTGTCCTTGTATGATTTACGTCGCTATTAGCTATTAGCTGTTGGCTGTTGGCTATTGGCCAGCTAACAGCCAAGAGCCAATAGCCAATAGCTCATGTGCTACCAACTCGCCTTCCGCACGCCGGGAATGAACCCCGCGAGCGCCATCTCCCTGAAGCAGATTCTGCAGATGCCGAACCGGCGCAGCGGAGCACGCGCCCTGCCGCAGCGGTTGCAGCGTCTCCTCAGCCGGACTTTGAACTTCGGCTTCAGCTTGGTCTTTTCTACGAGTGATTTCGGAGCCATTTCGTCTCTGCTCTGTTAGCTGTTCGCGGCCGCGGACTGCTTGTTCGCTGCCGCCCTGTCGTCGCCCTTGAACGGAATCCCGAGCTGCCGCAGCAGCGCGACCGCGACGTCGTCGCGGTTCGTCGTCGTGACGAACGTGATGTCCATTCCGTGCACCTTGTCCACCATGTCGTAGTTGATCTCCGGGAAGATCATCTGCTCCTTCACGCCGAACGTGTAGTTCCCGCGTCCGTCGAAGCCGCGCGTCGGCAGGCCGCGGAAGTCGCGCACCCGCGGAATCGCCACCGTGATCAGCCGGTCGAGAAACTCCCACATCCGGGCGCCGCGCAGCGTCACCGACGCGCCGATCTCCTGTCCTTCGCGCAGCCCGAAGTTCGCGATCGACTTCCTGGCCTTGCGGCGGACGGGGCGCTGCCCGGTGATGATCGCCAGCTCCGACACGATCGTGTCCAGCACCTTGGCGTTCTTCGTCGCCTCGCCCACGCCGCAGTTCACGACGATCTTCGAGACCGTCGGGACCTGGTGGACGTTGGTGAAGCCGAACTGCGACATCAGCCGCTCGCGGATCGCCGACTCGTACTGGAGCTTGAGCCTCGGCGGCGGCACGGGCAGGCCCACGCCCGCGTGCTCCGCCTGCACCTGCACGCCGTCGCCCTTCTGCTGGCCCTTGCCCTTGCTCTTGCCGCCTTCGGCGCCCTTGGGCGCGGGCTTGGCGCCCGCCTTCTTCTCTTTGGTCTCAGCCATTCTCTATCGCTCCGTGTGCGTCAGCGGGCGCGCGCGATGGAATCGCCGCTCTTCACGCTCACGCGCTCCTTCGTTCCGTCGGAATCCACCCGCGCGCGCGTGCGCGTCGGGCGGCCCGTCTTGGGGTCCAGCAGCATCAGGTTGGACGCGTGTACCGGCGCGGGCATCTCGATGATCTCGCTCTGCTCTTCCGGCTTGGTCGCCCGCCTGTGCTTCTTCACCATGTTCACGCCTTCCACGATGACGCGGCCCGTCTTCGGGAATACGCGCGCCACCTTGCCTTCCTTGCCCTTCTCCTCGCCGCGCATCACGCGCACCGTGTCGCCCTTGGACACGTGGATCTTGAAGCGCTCCGCGTTCCGCGCGTGGCGGATGCGGCTCTTGTCCCTCAGCGTCCGGCGATGCTTGAGCACTCTCATTTACAGAACCTCCGGCGCCAGCGAGACGATCTTCATGTACTTCTTCTCGCGCAGCTCGCGGGCGACCGGCCCGAAGATGCGCGTCGCTCTCGGCTCGCCCGTCTCGTTGATGATTACGACGGCGTTCTCGTCGAAGCGGATGTACGAGCCGTCCTTCCGGCGCGTCTCCTTGGCGGTGCGCACGACCACCGCGCGCGCCACGTCCGACTTCTTCACCGTGCCGTTCGGCAGCGCGTTCTTGACGGCCACGATCACGGTGTCGCCGAGGCCGGCGTAGCGCCGTCTGGTTCCACCGAGCACGCGGATCACCAGCGCGTCCTTCGCGCCCGAGTTGTCCGCCACTTTGACCATTGATTCCTGCTGGATCATTTCTCTATCCCTTTAATCCGACGTGACTAGTGACTAGTGACTAGTTACTACCGTGCCCGCTCCACGATCTCGACCAGGCGCCAGCGCTTGTCCTTCGACAGCGGGCGCGTCTCCATGATGCGCACCGTGTCGCCGGTCTTCGCCTCGTTCTGCTCGTCGTGCGCCTTAAGCCGGCGGGTGCGCGTCACCATCTTGCCGTACACCGGATGCGGAACGCGCCGCTCGATCGCTACGACCACCGTCTTCTGCATCTTGTCGCTCACGACCAGCCCGACGCGCGTCTTGCGCGCGTTGCGGACTTCCGTACGACTGCCCGTCATCTCTGCCATTCTCTCTCCAGCCCCTTGCTAGCGGCGCGCGCGCTTCGCCGGTCTCTTGGACCGTGAAGCCGGCGCACCGGAACCTTGTTTCGGCGCCGCGAGCTGCTTCTCGCGGAGCACCGTGTTGAGCCGCGCGATGTCCTTGCGGATGAGGCGCAGCTTGAGCGGCGACTCGAGCGTCTCCGTCGCGGAGCGGAACTTGAGGCGGAACTGCTCCTCTTCCAGCTCGGCGATGCGCGCCCGCACGTCGGCCTCGCTCAGCTCGCGGATGTCACTTGCCTGCATCTGTGTGCGCCTCCTCGCGTACCACGAACTTGGTCTTCACGCTCAGCTTGGCGGCCGCCAGAGCCATCGCCTTCTGCGCGATCTCCGGCGTCACGCCCTCGAGCTCGAACATCACCCGCCCGGGCTTCACCACCGCCACCCAGCCCTCCGGCGATCCCTTGCCCTTACCCATTCTCGTCTCGGCCGGCTTCTTCGTGATCGGCTTGTCCGGGAAGATCCGGATCCAGACCTTGCCGCCGCGCTTGATGTGGCGCGTGAGCGCGACACGCGCGGCCTCGATCTGCCGGTTCGACACCCAGCCGGGCTCGAGCGCCTGCAGGCCGTACTGGCCGAACGACACCTTCGAGCCGCGCGTGGCGTGACCGCGCGTACGGCCCTTGAACATCTTGCGGAACTTGACCCGCTTGGGACTCAGCATCTCGCTCTACCCCTACACGCCGGTTGAGTAAGTCTTGCCGCGACGGTCTTCCACGATCTCGCCCTTGTACAGCCAGACCTTCACGCCGATCGTGCCGAACGTCGTCTTCGCCGTGGACGTGGCGTAGTCGATGTCGGCGCGCAGCGTGTGGAGGGGCACCCGACCCTCGTGGTAGCCTTCGACGCGCGCGATCTCGGCGCCGCCCAGGCGGCCGCCGCACTTGATCTTGATCCCGCCCGCTCCCATCCGCATCGCGCTCTGCACCGCGCGCTTCATCGCGCGGCGGAACGAGACGCGCTGCGCCAGCTGGTTCGCGATGTTGTCCGCGACGAGCTGCGCGCTGAGCTCCGGGCGCTTGATCTCCTCGACGTTGACGCCGACTTCCTTGCCGGTCAGCTGCGCGAGCTCGTCGCGGAGCTTGTCCACCTCGGTCCCCTTCTTTCCGATGACGACGCCGGGCCGGCCGGTGTGAATGGTCACCACGACCTTGCCGGGCTTGCGGTCGATCTGGATGTCCGCGATCGCAGCGTGGCCGAGTCGCGTCTTCAGATACGTCCGCAGCAGCTCGTCTTCCTTGAGCAGGGCCGGGAAATCCTTCTTCGCGAACCAGCGCGAGCGCCAGTCCTTGGAGATCCCGAGTCGGAATCCGGTAGGATGTACTTTCTGTCCCATTACTTGTTGCCTCGCTTCTTCGCTTCCTTGGCAGCCACGACGATCTCGACGTGACTGGTGCGCTTCTCGATCGGCGTGGCGCGACCCTGCGCCGCCGGCATGAAGCGCTTGAGCTTCGGACCTTCGTTCACGATCGCGTGCTTCACGTACAGCGTGTCCACGTCGAGCGACTCGTTGTCCTCGCGCGCCTTGTACTCCGCGTTCGCCACGGCCGAGCTCAGGACTTTCTCGATCTGCTTGGCCGCGTGCTTCTTGGAGAACTTGAGGATCGCGAGCGCCTCGTTGACGTTCTTTCCCCGGATCTGGTCGATCACGAGCCGCATCTTGTACGGCGACTGGCGCGTGGTGCGCTGAATGGCTCTGGTCTCCATTATCTCGGCGCTCCCGGCCCGCCGCCCGGTCCGCCCCTCGCGGCCGGCACGCCACTGGCCTTCTTGTCCACCGCCTTGTTGGCGCCGGTGTGGCCGCGGAACAGGCGCGTGGGCGCGAACTCGCCGAGCTTGTGGCCGACCATGTTCTCGGTCACGTACACGGGGATGAACTTGTTGCCGTTGTGCACGGCGAACGTGTGCCCGACGAAATCAGGGATGATCGTGCTAGCGCGCGACCACGTCTTGATCACCTTTTTCTCGTTGCGCTCGTTCATCGCGTCCACTTTCGCGACGAGCGACTCGACGACGTACGGACCCTTTTTTACGCTTCTTGCCATGGAATAAGCTCTTAGCTGTTGGCTGTTGGCTGTTGGCTTGTGGCGGAACCGCTGGGAACAGCGGGGCTGTTAACCAACAGCCAATAGCCAATAGCCAATAGCTCCGTCACGATTGCGTTGCCTTGCCTCTCTTCCGCCCGCGCACGATCAATCTCTGCGAGGGCTTCTTTTTATTCCGCGTCTTCACGCCTTCCTTCTTGCCCCACGGGCTCACCACGTTGCGTCCGCCCCTGGTGCGTCCGCCGTGCGGGTGATCCACCGGGTTCATGACCTCGCCGCGGACCTTCGGGCGCCGTCCCTTCCAGCGCGAGTGCCCCGCCTTGCCGTGCGACAGCAGCTCGTGCTCCGCGTTGCCGACCGTGCCGATCGTGCCCAGGCAGTTGCCGTGCACCAGCCGCATCTCGGTGGACGCCATGCGCAGCGTCACGTACTCGCCTTCCTTCGCCACCACCTGGAGCGAAGTGCCCGCCGAGCGCGCCATCTGGCCGCCGCGGCCGGGAAGCAGCTCCACGTTGTGCACGTCCGTGCCGAGCGGAACCTCGCGCAGCGGCAGCGCGTTACCGATGCGGATGTCCGACCCCGGGCCCGAGACGATCTTGTCGCCCACCGCCAGCCCGCGCGGATGGATGATGTAGCGCTTCTCCCCGTCCTCGTACGAGACGAGCGCGATCCGCGCCGAGCGGTTCGGGTCGTACTCGATGTGCTCGACGGTCGCGGGCATGCCGAAGCGGTTCCGCTTGAAGTCGATCTTGCGGTACATCCGCTTGTGGCCGCCGCCGCGGCGGCGCATCGAGATGTGCCCGTGATTGTCGCGCCCGCCGCTCTTCTTGAGGGGCTCCAGCAGCGACTTCTCGGGCTCGCTGCGCGTGATCTCCTTGAAATCGGGGACCGAGCGGAAGCGCGAGCTCTTGGTTACCGGCTTGAACTGACGAACGGGCATTGCTTAACCCTCGAAGATTTCGATCGTGTCGCCTTCCTGCAGCGTCACGATTGCTTTTTTCCAGTGCGGCCGGCGGCCCGTCGCGGTACCCACGCGCCGGGACTTGCCGCGGCGATTCGAGGTCCACACGCCGGTGACCTTCACGCCGAAGAGCGATTCGATGGCGTCCTTGATCGCGTGCTTGTTGGCGCCCGACGCGACCTCGAACGTGTACTCGCCGCGCGCCTGGTAAGCCGCGGAGCTCTTCTCGGTAACGACCGGCCGCACGATGGTGCGGTGAACTGTGGACATCGCCTATTTCCCCTTCTTCTTCGGTGCGGACTTCCTGGCAGCCGACTTCTTCGGCGCCGTCTTCTTCGCCGTCTTTCCGCCGGCGGCGGAAGCGGTCGCGCGCTTGGCCGGCGAGCGCGCGGCCTTGGCCGCCTTGCTCCCGCTGCTCTTTTCCGCGCTCTTGCGCGCGGCCGGCGCCTTCCCGGCCGCCTTGCGCGGCGCCTTGTCCGCGGACTTGGCCGCCTTCGCCGCCGGCTTCTTCACCGTGCGCGCCGGCGCCGTCTGATCTTCCGAGGCCTCGAGCTCGCCGCCCAGCGCGGACGACTCGATCACCACGACGTCGGACCAGAGGATGTGGTAGGTGGACACGTCGCTGTACGGCAGCACGTGCGCCCACGGGATGTTCCGGCCGCTGAGATACACGTTCGGCTTCGTGCCGTCGGTGAGGAGCAGCACCTTGCTGCCTTCCACGCCGAGCGAGACCAGCAGATCGCGCATGCGGTTGGTCTTCGGCGCGTCGAAGTCGAGCGGCTCGATCACGATGATCGCGTTCTCCCGGGCGCGCGCGTTGAGCGCGCTCTTCCGCGCCAGCGCGCGAACCTGCCGCGGCACGTACTCGGCGTAGCTGCGCGGGGTCGGACCGAACACCGTGCCACCGCCGACGAACGTCGGAGCGCGGCGCGAGCCCGCGCGAGCGCGCCCCGTGCCCTTCTGCTTCCACGGCTTCTGGTTGCCGCCGACGACGAAGCCGCGCGTCTTGGTCGCGGCGTTCCCCTGCCGGCGGTTGGCGAGATACGCCTTAACCGCCTGGTGCATCACCGGCATGTTGACCGTGCCGTCGAACAGATCGCCCGGAAGCGTCACCTGCTGCTGGGCCTTGCCCGCGGCGGTGTAGCTCGTGGCGCTGAGTTTCGTGGATTCTGCCATTGCGATCAGCCTTGCTTGCGGACCATGACGATCCCGTTCGTGGGACCGGCGACGGCGCCGCGGATGTAGATGAGGTTGCGCTCGGCGTCCACCTTCTCGACGCGCAGATGCGTCTGGGTGTGCCGCGCCGCGCCGTAGTGGCCCGGCATCTTCTTGCCCTTGATGACGCGCGAAGGATCGGTGCCTGGCCCGATGGAGCCGGGACGGCGGTGCTTGGTGTTGCCGTGCGTGTTCGGTCCGCCGCCGAAGTTGTAGCGCTTGACTACGCCCTGGAACCCGCGGCCCTTGCTCGTGCCCGTGACCTTGACCTGATCGCCGGGCGCGAACAGCGCGACGGTAATCGTGTCGCCGACGTTGTACGTCGGAACCTCGGCGTTCTTGCCCGGCGCGTCGTCGATGCGGAAGGATCGCAGCACCTTCGGCGCCGTCTGCAGGTTCGCCTTGGCGGCGTGCCCGACCGCGGCCTTCGCGGCGCGGCGGCCGCGCGGCGTGCGCTCGCGCGCCTTCGACTCGCGCGCGAGCCGCTGCTCGCCGAAGCCGAGCTGCACGGACGCGAAGCCAGCCTTCTCCTTCTCGGTTACCTGCACTACCGGGTTCGGCGCGGCCTCCACGACGGTCACGGGCACCTGCTGCCCCTGCTCGTTGAAGATGTGCGTCATGCCGATTTTCCGACCGATGATTCCAATCATATAGAAAAGCTGTTGGCTATTGGCTATTGGCTGTTGGCGAACAGCGCGCTTACTCGACCTTGATTTCGACGTCCACGCCCGCGGGCAGATCCAGCTTCGTCAGCGCGTCCACCGTCTGCACCTTCGAATCCAGAATGTCGATCACGCGCTTGTGCGTCTTCAGCTCGAACTGCTCACGCGACTTCTTGTCCACGTGCGGCGAGCGAAGCACCGTCCACCGCTGCGTCTTGGTTGGCAGCGGGATCGGGCCCGACACGGACGCGCCCGTCTTCTCGGCGGTGCGCACGATGTCGGCGGCCGCGGTGTCGATGACCGCGTGGTCGAAAGCCTTGAGACGAATTCTGATTCTTCCTGCCATTTGAACTCCCAGCTATTGGCTATTGGCTATTGGCTTTTGGCTTGCTGCGGAACTGCGGGAATGCAGTTACCAACAGCCAATAGCCAATAGCCAACAGCTGCTACTTGATGATCTTCGTTACGACACCCGCACCGACCGTGCGGCCGCCCTCGCGAATCGCGAAGCGGAGCCCCTCGTCCATCGCGATCGGCGTGATCAGCTCGATCGT
>CALMKE010000094.1 GCA_937867645.1 uncultured Gemmatimonadota bacterium
GCCAGGCCCGCCGTTACCGCCGACGCCAGCGTGAATCCGATCGCTTTCCTCCACGGCTCTATCGGCAGCTCCTTCACATTCGGCGGATCCTCGTGCGTCACCGCGCGCCACCCGCGATTGAGCGCCTTCTGCACTATCGCGCCCGCGAGCATCGCCGACCCCGCCGCGACGATCGCCCACAGCATGCTCTCAGGCTTCTGCTTTTTCTTCATGAGTATGTCCGGTTCAAGTACTTCATCGCCGAGTAAGTGGGCAATACCGATGCCGCGCCCCTCTCGATCTCTCCAGGACGCAGCACGCAGGACGCAGGACGCAGCGCTTTTCCCGCAGCTACTTCAAGTGTTCTTCTACAGCACGCGCCACAGCTTCTCGGCGCCCCAGCTCAACAGCTTCACCTTGAGCGGCCAGTTGCGGACTTCCTGGAGCGTCAGCTCGTGCGAATACTTGAGATCGTCGAAGAAGATCCCGTCCATCCGCTGGCCGAATCCTTCGTTCAGCACCACTGCGTTCGTCTCGTTGTTGAACGAGATCGAGCGGTTGTCGAAGTTCATCGAGCCGATCGTGGACCAGTAGCTGTCCACCACCATCGTCTTCGCGTGAATCATAGTCGGCTGGTACTCGTAGATCCGCACGCCGCCCTCCAGCAGCTCGTCGTACATCGCGCGGCCGGCGTACCAGGTCGTCTTCACGTCAATCTCCGGCCCGGCCGTCAGCACGCGCACGTCCACGCCGCGCTTCACCGCCGCGATGAGCAGCGCCTTGAGGTTGCCATCGGGGACGAAATACGAGTTCGCGATATACAGCGTCTTGCGCGCGCCGGCGATCGAGATGGAGAGGAAGCGCTCGGCCGGAGTGCTGCCGACGCTGGGGATGGTGTGCATCAGGCCCGCGTTGACGTCGCCGCGCTTCGCGAGCGCGGGCCAGGGGAAGAACATGTCGCCCGTGATCAGCTCGCCGGTCGCCTCCACCCAGCCTGCGGCGAACGCCGCCTGCAGCGACGCCACCATCGGCCCGCCGAAGCGGACATTCGACTCGCGCCACTGCCCTTTGGTGCGCCCATTGCCCAGCCAGTAATCGGCGAGCCCGAATCCACCGGTGTAGCCCACTTCTCCGTCCACGACCACGACGCGCGCGTGCGACCGCTGCGCCGCCTGGTGCAGCGTGTACCACTTGAGCGGCCGCAGCCACGCCACTTCGACACCAGCTTCCTTGAGCCCGTCGATCCATTCCTCTTTCAGGGGCGCCGAGCCGAACGCGTCGAGCAGCAGCAGCACGCGCACGCCCGCGCGCGCCCGCTCCGACAGGTACTTGGCCATCGTGTCGGCCACGGCGCCGGGCTGCGAGTAGTACATCTGCACGGTGATCGTCTTTTTCGCGCCCGCGAGATCGTTCCACAGCACCGGGTACGTGCCCTCGCCGTCGAGCAGGATGTCCACCCAGTTGCCTTCGTCTATGCGCGCGCCCGTGTACAGCTCGATGGACTTGGCGAACAGCGAATCGCGCACGTGCGGCGGGCCCTCCTCGTCGCCGTCGGCAATCACCTGCTTGACGGTGTGGCTGCGCGTGACCGATAGAACGCCGACCAGTGTCAGCACCAGAACCAGCAGCACCAGGAGGATCAGCCCGGCGTATTTCAGGAACGACATTAGGCGCGTCTCCCCTAGCCTGAAGGTGTCAAAGCTTGCTCCCAGTCACGAATCCGGACAGTTTCGGTCATAATGAATGTCGCAGCACGCCGCCGTGCAGCCACCCGGGCGATAATCCTCGACCGGTCGCTCGAGGCGTTGCCGTTCTTCCGTCTCAGCGACTCGGCCGACGACACCGCGATAAGCTACTCGCCACCGTCCGGCGGACGCTGGCGCGTGCTCCCCAGCCCCGGCGACCGCCTGCCGGGAACGTTCGATCAGGACATCTACGTCGAGCTGCTCCGTCGCTATCACGAGGCCGGCTTTCCAGCCGACGGCTGCGTCACGTTCACGCTTCATGCCTTTCTCCGCGCAATCGGACGCCGCGTGGACGGCCGCACCTACGAACAGCTCCGCGCCGGCCTCGCCCGGCTGCACCGGACGACCGCCGAATCCAACGGCGCGTACTTCGTCGCTCCCGAAGAACGGACGCTGGATGGCCGCTTCACCCTGCTCACGGCGGTCTCCATAGACCGCCGCCGAATGAGCGACCGCGAGCAACTCAGCTTCTTTCCCGCGCTCGAATCCGCCGAGCCCGGTGAAGCGAGAGTCACGCTCGCGCCGCTGATGCGAAGCAACATCGCGGCCAACCACGTCATCACGCTCTCGCCGGCGCGGTATCTGGCCCTCAGCAGCCCCGTTGCCCGCCGGCTGTATCGCCTGCTCGAAGTCGCGCGAGCCGAAGGCCAGCTGACCTGGCGGGCGTCGCTCGACGGCCTCGCGGCGCAGCTCCCCCTGGCCCAGCGTTTCCCTTCGCACCTCCAGCGCGTCCTTCAGCCGGCGCACGAGATGCTGCTCGCCGCTGGAATCGCGCGCGATGTGCGGATCAGACAGGTAAATCGCGAGTGGCTCGTGGACTACGTCATGGCCGGCCGCGCCGGAACCCTCTCCGCGCCGGACGGTACTCATTAGGTTAGGAAGACCACCCCAATCGAAAAAAATGCGTCGTTTTAGAAGGCACCTGATCGCTGCCGCGCTCGTTCTTCCCCTGATCGCGGGCGCGTTCGTCCAGCAGAACACCAGCTCCCTGGAAAGCGCGCGCCTGCTCGAGCAGGTGATGCAGCTCGTTGCCAACCGGTTCGTGGACACGCTCAATGACGCGCAATTGTACGAGAAGGCCGCGCGCGGACTGGTGCACGAGCTCAAGGACCCGTACACGACACTGCTGTCCCCGCGCGAGCTGTCGAACTTCAACGCGACAACGGGTGGGCGGTACGGCGGCATCGGCATGGAGATCGCCGAGCTGCAGGGCTTCGTGACGGTGCAGCGGGTCTTCCCCCACACGCCCGCCGAGCAGGCCGGCGTGCAGGAAGGCGACCGCATCGTGATTATCGACACGGTGCAGGTGCGCGGCTGGACGACGGCGCAGGTGTCGGAGACGCTCAAAGGAACGCCCGGCACACAGGTATCGGTCCAGTTCCAGCGGCCCGGCGTCGCCGAGCCGATCTCGGTGCGCTTCACGCGCGCGATCGTGCACATCCCCGCGGTGCCGTACGCCATCATGCTCGAGAACCGGTACGGCTACATTCCGCTGCTCCAGTTCAATGAGACGGCCACGCGCGAGCTGTCTGAAGCGGTGCGCGGGCTGATGAGCCAGGGCGCCAGAGGAATCATCCTGGATCTGCGCGGCAATCCGGGCGGCATTCTCGACGAGGCCCTGACGGTCAGCAACCTGTTCGTCCGCGAAGGGCAGGAGATCGCAAGCATGCGCGGCCGCGGGACCGAGCCGCAGACTTTCATCGCCCGCGAGCAGCCGGTCACCGCCGACCTCCCGCTGGTGATCCTCCAGAACGGCGGATCCGCGTCGGCGTCGGAGATAGTCGCGGGCGCGCTGCAGGACCACGACCGCGCGCTCATCGTCGGCACCACTTCGTTCGGCAAGGGACTCGTGCAGACCGTGTATCCGCTCAACGGCGGCTACGCGCTGAAGATGACCACCGCCAAGTGGTTCACGCCCAGCGGCCGCTCCATTCAGAAGGAGCGCAAGCTGATGCCGAACGGCGAGTTCGTGGAAGTGATGCCCGACTCGCTCGAGACCGAGGAGACGCGCCGCAACAAGCCGCAGTTCCGCTCGGACGCGGGTCGCATCGTGTACGGCGGCGGCGCGATCACGCCGGACGTGATCGTCCGGCCCGACACGCTCACCGCCGCCGAGCAGCGGCTGGTGAACGCGCTCGCCCCGCAGGGACAGATCTTCCGCACGACGCTGTACGACTACGCGCGCGAGCTCAAGTCGCAGGTCACGCCGGACTTCGTGTTCCAGCCGGCCTGGCGCCAGGAGCTGTTCCGCCGGCTGGCGGCGGCCGGCGTGAAGGTCGAAGCCGAGATATACAATGAAGGCGCGGCCGAGATCGACCGGATCCTCCGCGACCGTATCACGGTAATCGCCTTCGGCGACTCCACCGCCCGCCGCCGCTCCGTGCCGGAAGACCGTCAGCTAATGCGGGCCATCGAGCTGCTGGGCAGAGGCCGCACGCAGCAGGATCTGTTCGCGATCGCGCGAACGCTGGCCGCGGCACAGAAAGAATAGTTGTCAGGTATCAGGTATCAGGTATCAGGTATCAGGTATCAGGAGCGGCTGGCAGTTACCTGATACCTGATACCTGATACCTGATACCTGATACCTGATACCTGTTGTCTGTCGTCAGCGCGCTCCGCCCCGTAAACTTCAGCAGTCCCCACCGGAGCGCACCATTCTTACCTCGGCGATAGTCCTCGCGGTCATAGCGGCCCTCGGGCTGTTCACGCTCTCGAAAGGCATCAAGATCATCGGCCAGGCGGAAGTGATGGTCATCGAGCGGTTCGGACGATTCAATAGAGTCGCGCGCTCGGGCCTCAACCTGCTGATTCCCTTCGTCGAACGCCCCAAGACGCTCGACGTGCGCTTCCTCGAGTCGGGGTTGAGCGGCAACACTCTCACAATCTCTTCCACGTCCCGCATCGACCTGCGCGAGCAGGTGCTCAACTTCCCGAGCCAGCCGGTCATCACCAAGGACAACGTCACGATCGACATTGACGCGGTGCTGTACTACCGCGTCGCCGATCCGCAGAAGGCGACGTACTCGGTGCAGAACCTGCCGTACGCGCTCGAGACTCTGACACGCACCACGCTGCGCAACATCGTCGGCGAGATGGAGCTCGATTCCACGCTCGCGAGCCGCGACGTGATCAACCGCCGCATGCGCGAGGTCATCGAGGAAGCGTCCATCGGCTGGGGCGTGGACGTCACCCGCGTGGAGCTGCAGGCCATCGAGCCGCCGCGCGACATTCAGCAATCCATGGAGCTACAGATGCGCGCCGAGCGCGAGCGCCGCGCCGCGGTGACCAACGCCGAGGCGGGGAAGCGCGCCGCGATCCTCGAGGCGGAGGGAGTCCGGGAATCCCAGATCAGGCGCGCGGAAGGCGAGAAGGAAGCGTCGGTGCTGCGCGCGCAGGGACTCGCGGAGGCGCGGCTCGCCATGGCCGACGCGGAAGCCGAAGCGCTGCGCCGCGTCGCCAACTCGCTGCCCGACGGGCAGGCGGCCGTTTACCTGCTGGGCGTGAAGTATCTCGAAGCGCTGCCCTCGCTCGCGCAGGGCAAGGGCTCGACGATCTTCCTCCCCGTCGAAGCCGCCGGAGTCATGGGCGCGCTCGGCGGGTTGCGCGAGCTGCTGGTGAGAGGCGGAAGCGGCGGAGACTCCGCGGTTCCGTCCCAGCTCGCCAATCGCCCCGACAGCGGCACTTCCCGGGACCGCTAATTGGCCATCGGTGAGAAGCGCGCCCTGCAGATCGCGCGGAGCCATCCTTGCATAACTTGCGGTGAGTTCAGCTTCAAAAAGCTCACCGTCAAGCCTGCCAGCGCCTCAAACCGCGAGGAGCTGGGCGAGGCGTGGCACGTCCAACGGATCTGCGGAGTATGTGGAGCACATCAAGAGCTGGGGTTCGACGCCGAGGGCGATTTAGTATACGAGTGACGCGCGCGCTCGCCGCGTGCGTGATCGTCGGAACGGCGGCGTGCGCGCCGCCCGCCGCCGTCGTCACTCTTCCGGTACAAGTACTCGACCTCCCCGGCGATTCGACCGGAGTCCACCCGCGCTACGTCGCGGTCGTCGAGCCGCCGCGATTCACCCGTGCCGTCGAGCGCGGCACCCGAACGCGCACCGGGCGCCCCGGTCCGCGGTACTGGCAGCAGTTCGCCCGGTATCGGCTCGACGCTTCACTCGACACGGCGACCAAGCTGCTCGTTGGCAGCGGCACGATCCGGTATTACAACCGGTCGCCGAACGCGCTCGATAGAGTCGCGCTGCATCTATATCAGAACCTGTACGCGGCCGACGCGCAGCGGAATCGCACCGTCGCCGTCACCGGCGGGATCCGAATCGCGCGCCTCTCGGCTGACGGAGCCGAGCTCGCGGCCGTGACCGACACGACCTCCATCGGTTATCGCGTAGACGGAACGATCGCGTGGCTCAAGCTTCCGGCGCCGCTCGCCGCGGGCGACAGCATGACCATGGATGTGGAGTGGTCCTTCACGGTGCCGCCGCTGGCCGGCTCACCGCGGATGGGGCAGGACGGAGAAGTCTTCCACCTGGCGTACTGGTATCCGCAGGTCGCCGTGTACGACGACGTGAACGGCTGGCAGACGGATCAATACATGGGCACCGGCGAGTTCTACATGGGCTACGCCGACTACGACGTCTCGCTCCGCGTGCCGGCCGGCTGGCTCGTCGTCGCCACCGGTGAGCTGCGGAACGCGGATCAGGTTCTCTCGCCGACAGTCCGTGACCGCCTTTCGCGTCTGAGCGCGGGACGAGGCGCCGTGGATTCGGGGATCGTGCACGTCGTTACCGCCGCCGAGCGCGGGCCCGGACGCGCGACGGCCGCGGGCGGAGCGGACCGGATTCTGACGTGGCGCTTCACCGCCGACGAAGTGCGTGACTTCGCGTGGACGGCGAGCAGCCGCTACGTGTGGGACGCGGCGCGGGTCAGCGTCGGCGACGCCGACGGTGACGGAAACGCGGATTTCCCGCTGGTCCATGCGCTGTACAGGCCGCAGTACACGCTCTGGCGCGAAGCCGCGCGGTACGCGCGACACTCCATCGACTTTCTCTCGCGCTTCCTGTGGCCGTATCCATACCCGCACATGACCGTGGTCGAAGGGCTGGCGGTAGGTGGAGGGATGGAGTTTCCGATGATGACGTTCATCACCGGCTCTCCGCGCGATTCCGTCAGCATGCAGAGTGTGACGATCCATGAGATCGCGCACATGTGGTTCCCGATGATGATCGGCTCCGACGAGAAGCGGAACATGTGGCAGGACGAAGGGCTCACGAGCTTCAACGATTGGAACGGGTCGGCGGAGTTCTTCCCCGGTATCCCGCCCGAAACTCTGATGGGCACCAGCTACTACCGCACGGCGAGGGCGGGAACCGAGCTCGAGATCATGCGTCACGGCGACCATTACATGCGGGACGCCGCGCGGACAGTGGCCGCATACGACAAGCCGATGGTTCTGCTGCACGCGCTCCGCGGCCTGCTGGGCAACGAGACGTTCATGCGCGCGTACCGCGAGTACGGCCGCCGGTGGACGAACCGGCATCCGCAGCCGCAGGATCTGTTCAACACCTTCAACGACGTCACTGGCCGCGATCTGTCGTGGTTCTGGCGCGCCTGGTTCTACGAGACGTGGACGCTCGACCACGCGATCGCGGGAGTCGAGCGGTCTGGCGACCGTCTCCTGGTAACGGTGGAGGATCGCGGACTGGCGCCAATGCCGGCCCGGTTGGTAATCACGCGAACGGACGGAACGACCGAACGCGCGGAGATCCCGGTGGAGGTGTGGCTCAGAGGCCAGACCCGAGCCACCCACGTGGTGGAAAACGCGGCGACGGTGGCGCGGGTCGAGATAGACCCCGAGCGCGTGTTTCCGGACGTGGACCGGACGAACCAGAGCTGGAGGCCCTAGCTCCGGGGATTTTGCCGGGGAATCCAAGAGGTGAGAGGCCAGAAGCGAGATGAGAGAGTGCCAGAAAAGCAGATCTGGCTTCTCGTATCTGTTTTCTGGCCTCTCATTTCTTGGATTCCCCTGCCACCGCCAAGGATCCACCAGGCCTATGGAACAAACTGTCCTGAGATCGGGTATCAGCGTTCGCCGGGAATCCGGCCCCGGAACATTTGGTTTACCCCTTCCGGGGGCTGTTACATTACAGAAGCAGCGACCCTTGGCCCGTTCCTACGGTGCCGGCGAGCGTCGCTTATTGGAGGATGTGAATGCGTAAGCCTCGTCCCGCGACGTACAACCCCGCTCAAGCGCTCAGCCTCATCACCCACGACCGTCATGGCAAGCCGCTGAGCTGTCCTTCCTGCTCCGGATCGATCTCGCGTCACCCCGACCAGGAGCCACCCCCGGCAACCACGCACGTGACCCTGACCTGCAAGGAATGCGGCCGGGTCGCCCGTTACATCGCGGGAGCCGCTTAACCCGGCCTACCGCGCATAAAAATTGCCCGATTTTTCCACCTGGTCGCACCGCGGCATCAGCCGCGTGCGGTAGGTACGAGTGCAAGGTAAGGGGGCAAGAAAATGGCGGAACGCATTACGGGGACAGTGAAGTGGTTCAACGACGCAAAGGGCTTCGGCTTCATCTCGCGTGAGGGCGGGCCCGACGTGTTCGTCCACTTCAGCGCCATCCAGGGGAGCGGCTTCAAGTCGCTCGCCGAGGGTGACAAGGTGGAGTTCGAGATCGTGCAGGGGCAGAAAGGGCCTCAGGCCGCGGATGTGACCAAGGTCGAATAAAAGGTTTGCCACGAGCCAATGAGGGACGCCCCGCGATATGGATCGCGGGGCGTTTGCTTTTGTCTGGAGCTTCCTGCGTGGGGAAAGGGAATCCAAGTTTGGGGGGGGGCAGTTTGGAGTGAGCAGTATGGAGTCACTCCCCACTGCCGACTCCGGACTGCCACACTCCATACTTGGATTCCCTCAGCCATAGTCTCGGAACTACGGCAACCGTCACATATTTGACAGGGGCACCTCTCTTGCCCGTTGGCCCTTACCAGACCCACGGAGATTTTGAGCAATGGCTGCAATCTGGAAGGGCGCCGTCACCTTCGGCCTCGTGAACATCCCGGTCGAAGTGAAGACCGCCGTCCGTGACGACCACATCAGCTTCCGGATGCTGCACGCGGAGGACCTGTCCCCGATCCGGTACGAGCGCGTCTGCCAGGAAGAGGGCGAGCCCGTGCCGTGGAACGAGATCGTAAAAGGCTACGAATACGAGAAAGGGAAATTCGTCGTCATGACCGACGACGACTTCAAGGCGGCCGCGGTCGAGTCGTCCCGCACGATCGACATCCTCGATTTCGTGAAGCAGGAAGAGATCGACCCGCGCTTCTTCGAGACTCCGTACTTCCTCGTGCCGGCCAAAGGCGGCGAGAAGGCTTACGCGCTCCTGCGCGCGGCGATGAAGAACGCCGACGCGGTCGGGATCGGCAAGATCATCATGCGCACCAAGCAGCACCTCGCCGGCATCAAGGTCGTGGGTGACGCGCTCGTCATGGAGATCATGCGCTTCTCCAACGAGCTGGTGGATCCCGCGGAATACACCTTCCCCGAAGCCGACATCGTGCGCCCGCAGGAGCTCCAGATGGCGGAGATGCTGGTCGCGAACCTCACGGAAGAATTCAGCCCCGACAAGTACACGGACGACTACCGTGACAAGCTGATGAAGGTCATCAAGGACAAGATGAAGGGGAAGAAGATCAAGTACGAGGAGCCGGAGGAAGAAGAAGACACCGGCGTGCTCGATCTGATGTCGCGCCTGCGCGAGAGCCTGGAGCAGGGCGGTGGCACGAAGAAGACGAAGCGAGCCGCCAAGGCCGAGCGGGACGAGGAAGAGCCGGCGCAGAAGAAGACCACTCGCTCGAAGAAGCGAAAGACCGCGTAACCGGACTCACATTCCATGGCGCGCACCAGGGCGCCGGTCAGGCGCGCCGGAGGATCGGGACAGGGCACAGCGGCCGCGGAGCAGCTCAAGGAGTACCGCCGCAAGCGGGACTTCTCGCGCACTCGCGAGCCCGCGGGCGGATCCGCCGCCGCCCCCGCGCGAAAGTCCTCCCGGAAAGGACTCCGCTTCGTGATCCAGAAGCACGCGGCCAGCCACCTCCACTTCGACCTTCGCCTCGAGCTCGACGGCGTGATGAAGAGCTGGGCGGTCCCGAAAGGGCCGAGCATCGATCCGACCGTGAAGCGCCTGGCGATGCAGGTCGAAGATCATCCCATCGAGTACAACACCTTCGAAGGGACGATCCCCGCCGGACAGTACGGCGGCGGCACCGTGATGCTGTGGGATCGCGGCACGTACACCACCGTCGAGCCGGCCGACGACGAGGAAGAGCGGCTGCGCGAAGGTTATCGAAAGGGCGATTTCAAGATCTACCTTCGCGGCGAGCGCCTGCGGGGCTCGTACGTGCTGGTCCGCATGAAGGGCGACCGCTTCGGCTCCTCCGACAAGCCGCAGTGGCTGTTCATCAAGCATCGCGACGAATTCGCCGGCCGCGAAGACATCGTCGAGAAATACGACACGTCGGTTGCAACGGGCCGCACGATGGATGAGATCGCGGCGGACAAGAAGAGCAGGATCTGGAACAGCAACCGCGGCGACGCGGCCGATGCGCGCAAGGCAGCGCGCGCTGCCGGGAAAGGCGAAGCCAGGAAAGCTCCAGCCCGTGCCGCGGCCCGCACCGAGGCCAGGCCCGTCAAGCTGCCGAAGGTGCTCGAGCCGATGTTCGCCAGCGTCGGCACCGCGATTCCGCAGGGCGCCTGGACGTTCGAGCCCAAGTACGACGGCGTGCGCGTGCTCGCGTTCTGCACGGCCAAGGACGCGCGGCTCGTCACCCGCAACGGGCACGACAAGTCGCGCCAGTTCCCCGAGATCGCCGAAGCGCTGCGCAAGCTCGCTTCCTCCGCGCGCCGCGACTTCGTGCTCGACGGAGAAGTAGTCGCGCTGAAGAACGGCGAGCCCGTCCGCTTCCAGGAGCTGCAGGGGCGCATGCACGTGACCGACGAGAAGGCGATCGCGCTGCACCGCGCAGGATCGCCCGTGGGCATCTGCCTGTTCGATATCCTGCTCGACGGGAATGACGTGCTCATCCGCGAGCCGTGGACCGAGCGGCGCGCGCGTCTCGAAAAGCGGATCGCGTCGCGCGCGTCCGACGTGATCCGGCTCGGCGACACCAGCGACGACGGCGAGAAGCTGCTGGCGCTGGCGAGGAAGCAGGGGTGGGAAGGAATCATCGCCAAGCGCAAGGATTGCCCGTACGAGCCCGGCGTGCGCTCGCGCGCCTGGCTAAAGCTCAAGATCGAGTTCCGGCAGGAGTTCGCCGTCGGCGGCTTCACCGAGCCGCGCAACAGCCGCTCGCACATCGGCGCGATCCTCCTCGGCTACTACGACGGCGACGACTTCGTGTACGCCGGACACACGGGCGGCGGCTTCACCAACCAGGGGCTGGAGGACATGTACAAACTGCTCGCGCCGCTGGAGCAGGATACGCCGCCGTTCAGTACGCGGCCG
Source organism: uncultured Gemmatimonadota bacterium (assembly GCA_937867645.1). GTDB lineage: Bacteria > Gemmatimonadota > Gemmatimonadetes > Gemmatimonadales > Gemmatimonadaceae > JACDCY01. The sequence continues at coordinate 11,233 of CALMKE010000094.1, forward strand.
AAGACGAACGAGAAACCCCACTGGGTGCGGCCGAAGGTTGTCGTCGAAGTGAAGTTCAGCGAGTGGACCGCGGACGGAAAGCTCCGCCAGCCCATCTACCTCGGCACGCGCACCGACAAGCCCGCGCGCGAGATCACGCGCGAAGCCATGAGCGTGCAACCGCGAGCGAAGGAACCCATGCCTGCAAAGAAGACCACGCGCGCCAGGGTTGCCGCGCCGGCCGAGGGAAAGGCGTGGCCGGCCAAGAAGAAGAGGGCCGCGCTGTCCAGCGGGAAGCTGATCGCGGTCGCGGAGCCGCCCGCGCCGCTCCGCGCGGATGCGGTGAAAGTGCTCCGGCAGATCGACGAGCTGTGCGACAGCGACAAGCGCGGCACGCTGGACTTCGGCAGAGGCAGGACGCTCTCCGTCACCAACCTCGCCAAGATCTTCTTCCAGTCCACGAGCCACACCAAGGGAGACCTGCTTCGTTACTACACGCTGGTCTCTCCGTTCATCCTCCCGACGATCGCCGACAGACCGCTCGTCCTGAAGCGCTTTCCCAACGGCATTCATGGCGAAGCGTTCTATCAGCAGAAGGCTTCGGACGATACGCCGGATGCCGTTCGCGTGGAAATCGTCACCAACGACGACGGCGAGAAGCAGCGGCGCATCGTGGGCGGCGACCTGCTCACTCTGCTGTACACGATTCAGCTCGGCGCCGTCTCGGTGGATCCGTGGCACGGCCGCTTTCCCGATCTCGACTACGCGGACTATTCGATCATAGACCTCGATCCCGGCCCGAAGGCGAAGTTTTCCCGCGTCGTGCAGATCGCGATCTGGGTAAAAGAGGTGCTCGACGAGCTCGGACTGCACGCCGCGCTCAAGACCTCGGGCTCGGAAGGTCTGCACGTGTACATCCCGCTGCCGCCGAAGACACCGACCGATGCCTCAACTCTCGTCGCGCAGATCGTCGCCGAGCGCGTCGCGCGCGAGCACCCGAAGGATGCGACGGTGAAGCGGTTCACGAAGCAGCGCGGCGAGGCGGAGGTGTACGTGGACTACCTGCAGAACATCAAAGGCAAGACGGTCGCGGGGCCGTACTGCGTGCGCGCGCGCGATGGGGCAACGGTTTCGACGCCGCTCGACTGGGCCGAGCTGAATGCGGATCTTGATCCGCGGGATTTTACCATGGACTCGGTAATCGAGCGGTTTGCGAAGAAGGGGGACATCTGGGCAAAGGCGATGAAGCGGAAGAACTCATTACGCGGACTTCTGGCCGCGAACAAGCGCAAGGAGAAATGACGGGGGATCCAAGAAATGAGAGGCCAGATCACAGAGGAGAGAAGCCAGATGTCATTTCTGGCGTCTCCTGTCTCGCTTCTGGCTTCTCACTTCTTGGATTCCCCTTCAGCGCGCTCGGATCAGGCCCCACGCGATGAAGCTGCCGCTGCCACAGAGTTACGCCCCGATGGAAGCCAAGTCGGTGGATGCCATTCCGACCGGCGACCAATGGCAGTACGAGCCGAAATGGGACGGCTTCCGCTGCCTCGCCTTCCGCGACGGCGCCGAAGTCGAGCTGCGGTCGAAGTCCGGCCAGCCGCTCACCAGGTATTTCCCGGAGCTGGTTGAAGCGCTGAATGGGCTGCCGGCGAAGAAGTTCGTGCTCGACGGTGAGATCGTCGTCCCCGTCGGCAAGGCGCTGTCGTTCGACGATCTGCTCGTGCGCATCCACCCGGCAGAGAGCCGCGTGCGCAAGCTCGCGGCCGAGACACCGGCGAGCATGATCGTGTTCGACCTGCTCGTTGACGAGAAAGGCAAAGCGCTCGTCTCGCTCCCGCTGGCGCAGCGGCGAGCCGCCCTCGAGTCGTTCGCGGCAAGGAATTTCCGCGGCGCCAAAACAGTTGAACTCTCGCCGGCGACATGTGACGAGTCCGTCGCGCGCGGTTGGCTGAAGGGGCGGGGCGGGCTCGACGGAGTCATCGCCAAGCGTATGGACCTGCCGTACCGCACGGGCGACCGCACCGGCATGCAGAAGATCAAGCGCATGCGCACCGCCGACTGCGTCGTCGGCGGATTCCGCTACGCCAGCAAATCCCGCGTCATCGGCTCCATGCTGCTCGGGCTGTACGACGACGCGGGATTGCTCCAGCATGTTGGATTCACTTCGTCGTTCACCGACGCTGAGCGCAAAGCGCTGGTCCCCAAGCTGGAGAAGCTCATCGGGCCGCCGGGCTTCACGGGCCAGGCGCCGGGCGGGCCGAGCCGGTGGAGCAGCGCGCGCTCGGCGGAATGGGAGCCGCTCGAGCCGAAGCTGGTCGGCGAGGTACAGTACGACCACTTCTCCGGCGGGCGATTCCGCCATGGGACGAAGTTCCTCCGCTGGCGCCCGGACAAAGCCCCTCGGCAGTGCACCATGGACCAGGTCGAGCCCGAAGGTGTCTCCTCGCTCACGCTCCTGGGCGGTACGAGGAAAGCCGCAAAAACAAAAAAAGCCGGAGGAAGCTCCGGCTCACGATCATCGAGGAAAACCGCCCGAGCTCGCTAGAAGCCGCTCGCCGTCCGGAGCGGCAGCTCGATCTGCGTTCGCTCCGCGTGGCTCATCTCCCCGTCAAACAAAGGGTCGTTGGTCTCGTCGAGGAGGTGCGTCAGGGTATAGAAGTAGTGCAGCGCGTGCACGGGGGCGGCGTGGCCGTATCCGTCCGCCTTGGCGATAGCCGTGGCTTCCTCGCGGACGCGACGGGGCAGCTTCCCGGCCTGCGGGAGCGCCAAAAGCCGGCGGACCTCCTTCGAGTTTTTCGCGAGCAACGCCGCACAGAGCGAGTCAACGTATGCCAGCATAGGCCCTCCAGTCCGGAGTCGTGCTTAACGGCCACTATCCGTTAAGCCCACTTTGCAACTACTACACCAATTGGCGCAATAGTTTCGCGAGCCGTTTTGTTCGAAAGGCTACAAATGTGTCACGAGGTTATACCGATAGGATGAGCGAGCCTGTGACACGCGCCGCCGCCAGGCTGGGAGCCCGCGACTCGCCGATGCCGCGGGTAAACCGTGCTACGGTGGTCCCGCGGGCGGCCTCTTGATGATGGCGCTGCCGGCCGTGTATGGCCCGATCGTGATGGGCAGCCGGCCGGTTATCGGGATCTCGCCGAGTAGGGCGCGGGCCGCGGCTACCTGCGAAACGGGGGCGCCGCTCCAGGCGATGAGGTAGGTGGGCACCGTGGGTATCTGACTCAACAGATACGGGTTGCCGAAAGCGACGACGATTGGCTTCGCGTCCCCGGCGGAGAGCCCCTCCACGAAGTCCACGAACTCCTGGGGCGCGCCCACTGTGGTGGCATCCCACCCCTGGCCGACATACGACCCGATGATGGTGAGGTCGGCCGAGGCGGCGGCGGATTGCATCCTGGCGAGCGAGCCCGCGATATCGTCGGCCGGGACGAAGACCGTCCGCAGGCCGGGAAACCGGCGACGCAGCTCCGCATTGAACGCCGTGCCCGCGGCCAGATCGGCGCGCCGCGCTACCGTGATCGAGACGACGCGGGCATCCGGCAGCGGCCGCAGGGGGATCTGTGAGAAGACGTCCTTCACCAGCACGATGGACCGGTCCGCGATCTCGCGGGCGACGGCGAGGTTGGAGCTGTCTCCCACAACAGCTCTCACTGAGTCGAGCGGGACGAACCGGTTGCGATCCAGTCCCATCCGCTGCTTCACCGTGAGCAGCCTGCGCACGGCGGCGTCGAGCCGCGCTTCCGTGTAGCGATTCTCCGACACGCCCTCGACGATCGCGTCGATGGTAGCCGTGACGTCCAGCGGCTGGATCAACACGTCGGCGCCCGCGGCCACCGCGCGCTTGGTCGCTTCCTTCGCGCCGAACTGATCGAGCACTCCGCGCATGTCCATCGCGTCGGAGAAGATGACGCCGCCGAATCCCATCTCCTCGCGGAGCAGACCGGTCAGCACCTCGCGCGACAGCGTGCCGGGCACACCCGTGGAGTCGAGCGCCGGCATCACTCCGTGGAACGACATCATCGCGCCGACGCCGGCGGCGATCGCGGCGCGGAACGGCACTAATTCCAGACTGTCCAGCCGTTCGCGGCTCACGCTCACAACCGGGAGCGCGAGGTGAGAATTGACCGAGGTGTCGCCGTGTCCGGGGAAATGCTTCCCGGTCGCGAGCATCCCGTGCTCCTGCAGCCCGCGGATGAACGACGCGCCGAGGCGTCCGTCCAGAATCGGGTCTTCCCCGTAGGAGCGAACGTTGATGACAGGGTTTGCCGCGTTGTTGTTGACGTCGAGGATCGGCGCGTACGCAATGTGAATTCCGAGCGCGCGTCCCTCGGTCGCCGTGACGCGCCCCTGCTCATACGCGAGCGCCGTGTCGCGCGTGGCGCCGAGCGCCATCTGCGTGGGAAAGAGCACCGCTCCACCGAGGTCGATCGCGTTGGGAACGAAGTACCCGCCACGCGCGCGGAAGCCCGCGCCGAACTCCAGGTCCGCGCCCACCAGCAGTGGCACATCGCTCAACCGCTGCATCGCGTTCAGCTTGGCGGCGATCTCGGTCGGGGAGCCGACCGACACGGTGTATCCGCCGACCTTGTCCTGCGTGATCTCGCGCGTCACGCGTTTCCACTGCGGCGAGTCGAGGCTGGTGTAGTCGCCGAGGACGGTGGGCCAGACCATCTGCGCGGCCTTTTCGCGCAGCGTCATGGACGCGAGCACGGAGTCAGCCCAGTTGGAGGGCGGCGACGTGCTTGCGGATGCGTCGGACGCCTGCCGGGTTACCGGCGCACAGGCAGAAGCCAGAGCAAAGACGAGGACGGCGAGAGGCTTCACCATGACGGGTTCACGACGGTTCGAGTGGGGCCACGCGGAATCCAAGAGATGAGAAGCCAGAAATTAGACGGCCAGATGGCCAGAATTCTCTCTGGCAATCTGGCCTCTCGTTTCTGGCTTCTCATTTCTTGGATCCCCTGTCGGTTGCCCAGGAACTACTGCATTAGTGACTGATCGTTCCTTGCTTGCTGGTATCAATCTCCTCACGTTTTCCACCGAACAGGAACGCTTCCATCTGCTTGGTGAGGAACGCGCGGGCCTGGGGGTCCATCAGGTTCAGCCCGTAGTGATTGATCAGCATCATCTGCTGCTTGACCCACGCCGCCCAGCACTCGCGGCAGATCTCCTCGCCGGCCCGGGCCCCGACGGGGCCCGGGAACGGCGGCTTCTCAAAACCTTCGCGCGTCTCGCCGCAGCGAGCGCAGGTGACCGTGGCGGGCACGACTACGTGCGCGCGTACTCGATCTTGGCGAGTCCGAACAGCTGCAGCAGGCGGAGATAGGTCCAGCCGATGTCGAACTCGTACCACTTCGCCTTGAACTTGGCGGAGTGCGGATCGGCGTGGTGATTGTTGTGCAGCTCTTCACCGCCGAGCCAGATGGCGATCGGCAGGATGTTCCGGCTGTGGTCCTTCACGCTGAAGTTGCGGTAGCCCACGGCGTGACCGACGCCGTTGATGATGCCCGCGGCCCAGAACGGAATCCACAGCATCTGCACGCCCCAGACGAGCGGGCCGACGAAGAAGCCGAACAGGTAGATGTCCACGGCGAGCATGACCAGGATGCCGAGCCAGTTGAGCGGCGTCAGCAGCTGTCGCTCGAGCCAGTCGTTCGGCGTGCCCTTGCCGTACTTCTCCAGCACGCCAGGCTGGTTGACGGTCTTCCTGTAGTACAGCGCGCCCTTCAGCACGATGTTGCGCAGCCCTTCGAGCAGCGGGCTGTGCGGATCGCCTTCGCGGTCGGCGAACGCGTGGTGCTTGCGATGACAGGCCACCCATTCCTTCGTGACAATGGACGTGGACATCCAGAGCCAGACGCGCATGGGGACCGCGGCCAGTGAATGAATCTTGACGCTGCGATGGGTCTGCGACCGGTGCAGGAACAGCGTCACGCAGACGTTCGTGATGTGACCCGCGACGATGACGAACACGACCGGTATCCACCACTCACTGGCCCAACTCGCGAAATAAGGCATTTACACAAGCTCCAATGGACGGGGGACCGTGCCCTCCGCCACACTCAGGTTTCCGTGCAGGAAAATGAACGCTCCGAGGCCGTTTTCGGGCTCCCCGGAGCGATGTACGGAATCTAACCTAAGCTGGCCCAAGTTGCTAGCGGTTGAGGGCAGATAACTCTCTTGTTTCCAGAGAGTTGATTTGCAAGGAGCGTGCACTTCGCCGAGACGTTTATCCCCTTAAAACGCCCTCGACAAATTCAGACTGAGATCGCCGGAGGGGAACCGGAACATTCCGACTCGAAGCCACATATTCCCGTGACGTAGCGTCGGGTTAACCAGCGCCCCGCGGCCTCAGCGAGTAACCGGGGCCGGGGGGTCCGCCGGCGGAGCATCGCCCCAGGTATCGTTGTCGCGGTTCCAGTCCGGGACCGACGGATCGGGCCAGAGCCTGACGCCGGTCACACGACCGCGGACAGGCAGTGTCGCGGCGAATTCGTCACCCCTCGCCCAGATCTTCTCCGGCAGCCGGAAGTCTTCGGTACTGCCGTCCGCGTAGCGCACGCGCAGCCTCACCGGAAACGGCACCGACGTCGTCCGTATCAAGCCGACCGTAGCCAGCGACTGACTGGTGTCGCCCTGCGTAACCCCCGTGACCCCGATGTCCAGCACGTCGTTCCCGTAGAAGAACGCGCGCCAGTACCACGACAGGTCTCCGCCGGCATAGCTCTCGATCGTGCGGAAGAAATCGGCGGGCGTCGGGTGCTTGAACGCCCACTTGCGCGTGTACTCGCGAAACGCTGTGTCGAACAGCTCCGGACCCAGCACGTGATTGCGCAGCATCAGCATCACCGCCGCCGGCTTGCGATATCCCACGGCGCCCAGCGCCGACGGGTGCACGTTGTCCGGGGCGGTCATGAGCGGGGAATCGATCCCGCGCTCGACTATGGACTTCCAGTTTCCCAGGTACGCGCTCCACGCTTCGCGCCCCGAATACCTGCGCTCGTTGGAGAACGAGTTGATGTAGGTGTTGAATCCTTCGTCCTGCCAGGCGTACAGCCGCTCGTTCGATCCGACGATCATCGGGAACCACTCGTGTCCGTGCTCGTGATCGATCGTGCCGAAAATCGACGCGGGATCGTCGGTGCCGCGATGCACCATCACGAACATCGGGTACTCCATCCCTCCGACCGGACCGGCCACGCTCGTCGCCTGCGGATACGGGTACTCGAAGAACAGCTCCGAGTACGTCCGGATGCTCCACTGCGTCTGCTCCGCGGCGGACTCCCACGCCTTGTTCGCCTTCGGGTAGTAGTAGGCCTGCGTCACGATTCCCTTCCAGCTCGTCGCGTCCCACCTGAAATCGGGCGCCGCGGCCCAGGCCACGTCCCGCACGTTGCGGGCGGTGAACCGCCAGGTCTTCGTTCCCGGCGTCGGTCGGGCCACCGCTTCGGCCGGGGGAATGATCCGCACCACCGTATCGCTCCGCGCGGCAACCGCGAGCCGCCGCCGCTGATCCCCCGTCAGCACCTCCTCCGGGTTGTCGAGCACGCCGCTGCCGGCGACCACGTAGCCCGCCGGCACCGTGATCGAATAATCGATGTCGCCGTACTCGAGGTAGAACTCGCCCTGCCCCAGGTACGGCTCGATGTTCCAGCCGCGAACGTCGTCGTATACGGCCATTCGCGGATACCACTGCGCGATCTCGTAGAAGCTTCCGTCCCTCGCCATCCGGTCGGAGCCGTACTCCGGCACCAGGAAAGCGAAGCTCATCGCGATGGTCGTCCGGCCACCCGGCGGCAACGGGCGGTTCAGCGCCAGCCGCATCATCGTGTCGTCCACGTGCAGGGCGGCCGCGCGGCCATCCGCCGTGACGTCGCTCAGATTGAACCCGCCGAGAAATCCGCGCACTCCCCAGCGCGAATCGGCGGGATAGAGCGCCGCGCCCTTGCTGGCCGCGCGATAGAGATTCTGATCCAGCTGCAGCCAGACGAACCGCAGGGTATCCGGAGAGTTGTTGCTGTACCGGATGCGCACGGTTCCGCTGATCCGCTTCGCCGCCGTGTCGAGCTCGGCCGCGATCGTGTAGTCGGCGCGCTGCTGCCAGTAATCCGGGCCCGGCGAGCCGTCAGCGGAGCGATACCGGTTGGGGCCCGGCCAGCTCCCCCGCTGCGGCAGCATGAACAGATCGTCGTCCACCGTTCGCCACTGCACGGATGACGGCTTCGGGGCGGGTGCGGCCGAATCGCTCCCTTTTCTCTCGACGACGACCATCGTGGCGTCGGCTGGACGCGGTTCGGTGGTAACCGACTGCGGCGGAGCGCAGGCGACGCAGAAAAACGCGATGACGATTTTTTTCATGGCCATGAAGGGAAGGGTGTGGACCTGCTTCTTGCACGCTAATCAACGCACCACTAGTGTGCCGCAGTGCGCGCGCCGAGGAGAGCAGACAAGCTGATCACGGGCTGTGCCACGCAGGAAGGCACGGAGCGCTACCGTGGCCGCCACGCGGCGCGGCTCGCCGAAGACTTCTATCGTCCGCTGGCCGACGTGCTCGGCGTCTCGTCCGTTGGGTTCGGCACCTATCTGGGCGACTGCGACGACAGGACCGACGCCGAATACGCCGCCGCCGCGCAGCTCGCGCTGCGCTCCGGAATCAACCTGTTCGACAGCGCGATAAACTACCGGTGCCAGAGATCCGAGCGCGCGCTCGCCACCGCGCTGCGGGCTCTGCTCGCGTCCGGGGCGGAAGCCCGCGACGAGATCGTCGTGTGCACGAAGGCCGGCTACATCCCGCTCGACGGATCGCCGCCGCCGACACGGCGCGACTACAACGCCTACCTGCAGGCGCAATACTACGACCCCGGGATCATCTCGCCCGAGCAGGTCGTCGCAGGCGGACATTGCATCGCCCCGCGGTATCTAGCCGACCAGGTGCAGCGCAGCCGCCGCAATCTCGGGATCTCCACTATCGACATCTATTACCTGCACAATCCCGAGCAACAGCTGGACGCGCTCCCGCGCGACGCCTTCACGGAAGCGATCCGCGCGGCGTTCGCGCAGCTCGAGCGTGAAGTCGCGGCCGGCAACATCGGCTGCTACGGCTGCGCGACCTGGAACGGGTTCAGGTGTCCGCCCGGCGAGCGATCGCACCTGTCGCTCGCGGAGCTGGTCAGGACGGCCGAAGCCGTTGGCGGGGCGGACCACCACTTCCGTGCCGTGCAGCTGCCGATCAGCCTGGCGATGCCGGAAGCGGTGCGCGTCCCGACTCAGCCGCTCGGCGGCGGGCTCGTACCGTTGTTACAGGCGGCAAGCGAGCTGGGCGTGGCCGTCATCGCCAGCGCTCCGCTCATGCAGGGCCAGCTGACGCGCGGTCTGCCGGCGAAGCTCGCCGAAGCATTTCCCGCGCTCGAGACCGACGCGCAACGCGCGGTAGCGTTCGTCCGCTCGCTCCCGCGCGTTACCTCTGCGTTGGTCGGAATGAAGGATCAGGCGCATCTCCGCGAGCAGCTGGCCGCGGTGAAGCGCTGACCCGGCAACTCAATTCCGCGTCACCACGACCGGCGTAGCGCGAAGGCTGAGGTTGTGGTTGATCCGCAGCCCGGCGATTCCATCTGTTTCCATGTTCAGGGCCGACTTGCTCAACGCCGCGGCCACGGTGTTGTTCACCACGAACTTCACCGAGTCTCCGGCGACCCGCACTTCCAAACGGTAGGTCTGCCGCCCCTGCGCATCCGCCGCGGGCACCCACTGCGTCTTGTGCCAGCCGATCAGGTCGCGGGTCGTGTCGCCGTCGCGGTGCTTGACGAGCATCTCGCCCGTCCCGGCGACCACGAAATAGCTGTATTTCTGCGCCGGCGTGTCGAGGTTCCGGCCCGCGAACATGATCCCGAACGCTTCCCGGTGCCGGGGGGCCGCCAGCTGCTCGATCGTCGAGCTCACCGTGTAATTGCCGGTGGCCATGTCCTTGGGCGAGTAAACGATGTGTGCCGGACCCGTCGTGATCTCCCAGCTATTGCCCGAGACCACGTACTTCGCGTCCGACAGGTTGGTGTTCGCCCTGTCCGCGCGACCCAGGTAGCCCGCGGGCAGCCCACCCGCTCCCGTCGGCCGGAGGTCCGGATCGGATTCGGCCTGAGCTGCGGGAGTGGAGTCGACGTCCGCCGTACCATTGTTGGCAGCCGGCGCGCAGGCCGCGGCGAAAAGGCAAAAGACCAGTGCTCGTGTACGCATTTTTCCACCTCGTAATGGACAGTGTCAGGGTCCCGGCCGGACCCCGGTCGGAATGCTACGCAGGTTGTGTGCGCGAATCTTGCTATCCTGGACCGTAAAACAACCCTCCTCCACAGGAGCAGACCTCAATGGCGGCGAAAAAATCATCGCGGAGCAAGTCCGCGGCACGGGGCAAGACCAAGCGGACGGCGAAGCGAAGCTCGAGCAAGCGCAGCTCAACGAAACGCGGCGGCATGAAGCGCGGCGCGGCCAAGCGGAGCTCGGCAAGACGGAGCAGCGGGCGGAAGTCCGCGACCAAGCGCCGCTCGTCGAGCCGGAAGGCATCGCCGCGCGCGCGCGCGGCCGCAATCGTCAAGCGCACGCAACGCGTGGCGACGACCGTCGCGAAGCAGGCCGTCGATCTCGCCCAGTCCGCGGGACACAAGATCAGCGAGACGGCCGGGGCCGTTACCGACCGGTTCTAGCGCGGGACGCGCAGGAATGGCGAGGCTTCTCGGATAGAGGAGCCTCGCTGCTTCACGCCATGTGCGCGGTAAACCAGTCGCGGACCTCCGTGAGGACGCGCTCCCGATCGTAGTCCACGGTCAGGATGTGTCCGCCGCGCTCCACAAACACGAGTCGCTTCTCGCTGGTCGGAATGATCCGGTAGGTGCGCTCGGCGACCCTTCGGCTGACGCGGTTGTCGTTCCTTGACTGCATGATCAGCGTCGGCGCCGTCACCGCCGGCAACGCCCGCCGCGCCGCCCGCGTCACCGTCAGCAGCTGACGGATGGCGCCCGCGGTCGTGACCCCGTACGCGAGATTGCGCGCGCGCTCTTCGGGATCCAGGATCGAGCGATCGCTGGAGCCCTTGAACTCACCGGCCAACGGCCCCCACACCCGGTGCAGCAAAGCGGCCGCCGCCAGAAGCGGAGGCATGCCCACGTAAGGCGCGAGCAGCACCAGCGCGGGCAGCTTCGGCGCGCTCGCCGCGATGATCGCCGCCAAGGCCCCGCCCATCGAGAGTCCGGCGAGCCCAACCTGCCGGTACGAGCCGAGCATCGAGTCGTATTCCCGGCGCGCGCTCGCCATCCACTCGCTCGCGCGCGAGCACGCGAATTCAGCGGCGGTGCGGCCGTGTCCGGGGAGCAGCGGCGCCCTTACGGAATAACCGGCGGCGTTGAGGGCGCGGGCCAGATACCCGAGCGTCTGGGGGGTATCCCCGAAGCCATGCAGCAGCAACACCGCGGAGTCACCGCTTCCGCGGAGCTCGATCGGCTCGGCGCCAGCTATCAGACCGGCGATAGAGCGAGCTGGTTGCGGTGAATCACGTACGACTGTCCTTTCCGCTCGGCGACCCCGGACCCGACCAGCCGTCCGAGGGCGAGCGAGATAGACTCTCTCGTCGCGCCCACCATCTCGCAGAGGAGCCGATAATCCGACGGCGACACGACCAGGGTGCCGTTGGCCCTGCTGGATGGGTCGTGGCTGAGTCTGTCGAGAGCGGCGAGCACGCGGGCATCGACCGATGCCGACGCAAAGTCGTGCAACCGCTTGAGGATCGCCGCCCGCTCCGTCACCATCTGGCTCGAGAGCGCGATGGCGCACGCCGGCTGCTCGCGCACCAGCGCGCGGAACCCGTCGAAGTTGAGGTGCAGGGTCTCGCTCGGAACCGCCGCGTATGCATTCGTGGCATAAACTGCGTCAGGGGAGAGGCCTTCGCAGCCGAACGTCTCGCGCTCGAACGCCACCCAGGACACGAAGTCGCGCTTGTTGCGGCCGCTGTTGCTCAGCACGATGCGCCCGCTGACGACGATGAACAGTCCGTTCGCTGGAGCGCCCCGCTCGTACAGCGCGAAGCCCGCGGGCCAGTTCGCCTTCGCTCCGTACGTCGTGAGCGCGGCGACATCGTCGCGTGTGAGCTGAGCCGGCTGATACTGTTCGTTTCGCGACATTGCAGGAACCCGGTTGACGATACCGCACTCTTGCAATCACCGCGCCCGTTCGGAATCACGCCTCGAAATCGGCCAGCGCGTGACGGAGCGCGACCCGGAAGGACTCCTCGCTGCCGGACGAAGACCCCACCGCCGCCGAGATCTTGGAGAAGATCGCAAGCATCTCGTCTTCCACGAACCGGCGCGTGGGCGCGGGCACCCCGAGCTCCGCCAGCGAGTGCAGGGCGACGGTCCGAAGAAGCTCCAGCGTGGCGGGCTCGAGCCCGCCCAGAGCGCCCGGGACCGGCGCGGGGTCGGCGGCGGGCTGGCGGTTCCGCCTGGGCGCCTCGAACAGCGCGGTCACCGGTGCGAGCGACACGACGAACGAGCCTTCGTTGTGCTCCCGCCACTCGGTCACCACGCCGCGCCGCCTGAGGGAGAACAGCAGCCGCTCGACGGCCGGCTTGATCACCGCGACTCCGCCGTCGCTCGACTTTCCCCGGCCGGTGATCACCAGTACGTCACCCTGCTGGGACATCTGCCGCTCGCGCAGCCAGGACTCCGCGCGCGCGGTCGCCTCGGCCGCGGTCGGAAGCGAGGCCCGGAGATTGAGCGTGCGCGCGGGGCCGAACGATGCCTCGTCCAGCGCGCGCAGCAGGCCCGCCCCACTTCGTCCCGCGGGAGCCCGGCCCCGCCGCGCCATCGAAGCCCTGCTACCTCAGCGCCGCCGTCAGCGCGACGCCGTCCAGCTTCTCCAGCGGAGCGACCCCGAGCGCGCGCGCGAGGGTCGGCGCCATGTCCACGACGCGTACGGTCTGCGGGTACATCCCCGCCCTGAATGGCGCGCCCAGGAAGATCACGGGCACGTGCGCGTCGTAATCGTGCGGCGTGCCGTGCGTCGCGTACGTTCCCGCGCCCCAGTAGCTGTACGGCGTGAGCGTGATCACCAGCGCGGCTTCATCGTCGCCGGCGAACATGTGCAGCCAGCGGCGCGCGACGTAGTCCTGCACCGTGTCCTTGAGCGCGAGCTGGCTGATGCGATCCACCCGCAGCACGCCCGGGAGCTTCGCCGCGCTGTCCGCGAACGCCGAGACAAGCGCATTCACGTCCACGCTACCGAGCCGCGCGCGGTCGAGCGACAGCGCGCCGCTGCCGAACGAGATCGCCGTCGTGTCGCCTCCGCCGGCGCTGATCATCTGCCGCGCTTGCGCGATGACCGGGCCGATGAATACGCGAGTGGCCGCGGGATTCTTCGTCTTTCCGCTCACGTCAATGAACGGTGCGACGCCGTGATCCGCGGTCAGCGCAACGATCACGTTGTCCCGGCCGCGCGCGGCGAACAGCGAGTCCAGGAACGCGCCGAGCATGCGGTCCAGCCGCAGCATGTGATCGTGGACCTCGCGCGAATCCGGACCGAACGCGTGGCCGATTCCGTCCATGCCCGACAACGACACGGCGAGCAGGTCCGTCCTGTCGCCCGCGCCCAGCTCCAGCCGCTTTACGCCTTCCAGCGCGAGCTGCAGAGTGAGCTCGTCGCTCCATGGATAGTTCGGCAGGAGGTAGGCGATGGCCGCGGAATCCTCCGGCGCGAGGTGAGGGAACACGAAATCCCGGCCGAGATTCTCGATCTCGACGGTGTCGGGCTCGGGGTACTCGGACGCCGGCCGCAGCAGGTCCCAGGACTTCCCCGCGAACGACTGCGGGATGCGGCGCTCGTTAAAGTCCCGTACCCACTGCGGCAGCTCGCTGGCGTAGTAGCTGCTCGTGACGAACGCCCCGGTGCCCTCTCCTTCGCGCGCCGGCGAATACCAGAACACCTGGGCCTTGCTCTTTCCAATGGGAAGGATGGCGCCGCGATCCTTGCGCGACACGGACAGCACGCGTGTCGAGGGATCGCGCGCGAGCAGCCAGTCGGTGAGCGTGGTTCCCTCGAACCGGTGCGGCGATGCGCCCTGGCCCATGGTGCCGATCAGCGTCGTTGCCGGATCGGCCACGCCGGCGAAGTTCGATGCTATGCCGGTATGGACCGGAAACCGGCCCGACATGGTGCTCGCGTGCCCCGGCGCGGTCTCCGTGATCGCGTGATCCTGGTAGCCGTTCTGAAAAACGGCGCCCTCGCTGTAGAGCAGCGCCAGACCTCCGGTCAGCTGATGCTTCCACCGGTCGTAGTAGTCAGGCCGCAGCTGGTCAACGGTGATGAACACGACAAGCTTCGGCTGCGCCGAGCGCGCGGGCTGCTGGACGGTGGCTGCGCAACCGGCCAGGACGCAGCAGACGGCGCCGATGAGAATTCGAAATCGCATTTGTCAGGGGCGGGGTGAGAAGACGAGAGGGCTTCCGAACGCGCTCGTGACCGCGATGCGCCATCCGGCGGGAGTCTTTACGAATACGCGCTCTGATACCCCGGTGCTGACCGAATCGCCGTACCGGACATCGTACCGGTAGCTCCCGTACACCACTCCCGGGGCCAGCGGCACGACCGTGAGGTCGCGCGCCATCAGTGTGTCCGGCCAGCTGTTGCTGGTCCGGGCGGGCCAGTTCTCGAAGCCGAGCTCCAGTCCGCCCGGCCCGTTGCGGGCCAGCCGCGGACTCGGGAGATAAGTGGCGATGTATCGCGGCCGGTCGCGCTTGTGGATCGCGTCGATGTTCTCGCGGAACAGCGCGAGCGCCTCGGCGCTGTCGGCCGCGGTGGACGTCTGTGGAACGGGCGTGGCGACCGTCGCGGTCGCGCACCCGGCCAGCACGAACGAAAGCAAGAGGAGCGTTGTGCGAGTCATGGGCACCGAATTCGAGGGTGCCTCAGAATACCACCCGCGCGACGCTCCGGCTACGCGGCTACCTCGAGCGCGCGCTCTTCCGCAAGCGAGCGGCTGACGCACACCTCGTCGCAGCGAATTCGCCGCGGGCAACGCAGACAGTCGCGCCGGATCTTCTCCGGATACGCGGACCGGTCCGCCACCGCGTATCCCGCGGACTCGAAGAACGCCGGGGTGAGCGTGAGCGCGAACAGCTCCGTGATCCCGCGCTTGAGCGACAGCTCCTCCACCTGCCGGACGATGCGCTTGCCCAACCCGGAGCCATGCGCCGCGCGCGCGATCGCGAGCGACGACACCTCGGCCAGCGAGGGCGAATACTCCTTGAGGGCGCCGCAGCCCAGGAGCCTGCCCCGGCGGTCCACCGCCACGACGAAATCGTCGAGCGCGTGCACCACCGAGTCGAGCGTGCGCGGGAGCATGATCCCTTCCGCGGCATACCCGTTCACCAGCTCGACGATCGCGTCCGCGTCCACTCGGCGCGCCGGCCGGATCGTGACGTCCTCGTGCTTCGGCGCCCGCGAGCGAATGACGTGGTGCTGAATCACGACAGTACTCCTTCGAGAATGGACAGACCCGCCCGCAGCTCGTCGCGGCTCGCGACGAGAGGCGGCAGGAGGCGGAGGGTGTAGTCGCCGGCGGACAGAATGAGGAGACCGGCTTCCAGCGCGCGCGCGACCGCGCCGGCCGCCGGCTCGACCACGTCTATTCCCCACATGTACCCGACTCCACGGACCGCGCGCACGCGCGGCGTGCTCGCAACCAGGCTGGTGAGCTGGCTTTCCATCCACTTCCCGTTTTCCGTGACGCTCCGCAGCAGCGCCACGTCCGATAGCCGGTCGAATACGTGCAGCGCCACCGCGGCCACGAACGGGCCGCCGCCGAACGTCGTGGCGTGATCGCCGGGCTGGATAGTCCGCGCGATCTCCTCCGAGAGAAGCACCGCGCCCATCGGCAAGCCGCCGGCGAGCGGCTTCGCGAGCGTCACCATGTCGGGCACGACTCCGCTCTGCTCGTACGCGAACAGCGTCCCGGTCCGGCCCAGGCCGCACTGCACCTCGTCGAAGATCAAGGCGATCTCGCGTTCGCGCGTGAGCGTCCGCAGCCCTTGCAGCAGCGCCTCGTCGAGCACCCGCACTCCGCCTTCGCCCTGCACGGGCTCCACGATCACTGCCGCGACAGTGTCGCGATCAAGCAGGTGCCCGAGATCGCCCAAATTGCGCTCGCAGATCGATATCCCGGGCGCCAGCGGCCGGAACGGCGCGCGGTAGCCCGGGCGGTCCGTGGCCGCGAGCGACGCGAACAGTCGGCCGTGAAAGCCGCCGCGCAGCGCCACGATTTCGTGCTTCCGAGGGCCGCCGATCGTGCGGGCCCAGCGCCGCGCAAATTTGAACGCGCCCTCGTTGGCTTCCGCGCCCGAGTTGCAGAAGAACACCGACGACGCGAACGAGCTGTCCACGAGCCGCTGCGCCAGCACTTCGCCGGGCGCGGTCGAATACAGGTTGGAGCTGTGCAGCACGCCGGTGTCCGCCGCGTTCGCGATCGCCTGGCGTATGCCGGCGTCGCCGTAGCCGAGCGCGTTGACGCCGATTCCGCTCGAAAAATCGAGGTACGCGCGTCCGTCGGCGCCGAGCAGCTCGACGCCGCGTCCGCCGACAATCTCGAGGGGCGCGCGCTTGTACGTGCCGAGGATGGCTGACCGCTGTCCTGCCGCGGCCGTCTCCTCCAGCACGGGGAGTGAGAGCGTAGTCATGCGGCGAGGCTCGCGACGAGGGTGACGTTGGTGCCGAGCTCGCCCGCGAGAACTCCCGCAAGCGGCGTTATGCGGACGGATGGAACTCCGCCGGCCAGCGCGGCGTGCGCGGCTTCGAGCTTTGCCACCATCCCCTTCGAGACCGTCCCGCTGGCGATCAGCTCGCGGCCTGTGTGCACGTCGAGCTCGTCGAGCACCACGCCTCCTGGGCCGATGACGCCATCCAAGTCGGCCACCAGGAGCAGCTCGCTCGCGCCGGTCGCGACGGCGATCGCGGCGGCCGCGTCGTCACCGTTGACGTTGAGCGCGCCCGGGCCCGCGGCGTTCCGCGCGAGCGGCGATATCACCGGCAGATATCCTGCGCCGAGCAGCGTGTCGAGAATTCCGGCGTTCACCCGCGCCGGCATGCCGACGTGCCCGAACTCTTCCAGTCCCAGCGGCTGCGCCTCGAGCAGCCCCGCGTCCTCCCCGGAGATTCCGACGGCCGGCACGCCCGCGTCGAGCAACAGCGACACGAGCCGCTTGTTGACGAGACCGGAGAGCACCATCCGCACGATGCCGATGTCCTCCTCGGAGGTGACGCGCCGGCCGCCGCTGAAGCCGGGCGATCCGCCGAGTTTCCGCTGCATCTCCGAGATCTCGTCGCCACCGCCATGCACGACGCACATGGCGCCGGGCGCGGCCTGCCACGCCGCGGCCAGCACCGACGCGAGCGCGTGCGACGATTGCGCGCGCCCGCCGATCTTCACGACGCTCTTCACGCCGGCAGACCGATGCGCTCGTCGAGTCCGAGCAGGACGTTGGCGTTCTGCACGGCCTGGCCCGCCGCGCCCTTGAGCAGGTTGTCTATGGCGGCGATCACGACCAGCGTCGGCTGCCGCACGTTCGCCACGGCGTGCACGCTCAGGCGCACGACGTTCCGGTGCACGACGTCCCGCAGCGACGGCGGCGAATCGACGATCTCGACGAACGGCTCACCGGCGTAGAAGCCGCGCCAGAGCGCCGCCGGATGCGCCAGCTCCGTCGTCACCGGTACCGTGATGGTCGCGAGGATGCCGCGCGCGACGGGCAGCAGGTGCGGCGTGAACAGAATGTCGTTGTCGCCGCCGAGCTCGCGCACCAGCGCGTTCATCTCGGCGAGATGGCGATGCACGTTTCCGGGCGCGTACGCGCGGAAATCCTCCGCGACCTCGGCGAACATCAGCTCCTGCTTCGGCGCGAATCCCGCTCCCGTGACGCCGCTGGCGGCGTTGACGTTGATCGTCGCGCCCGCGCGCACGAGCCCGCGCGCGAGCAGGGGCGCGAGGCCGATCAGCACCGCGGTCGGGTAGCACCCCGGATTCGCCACCAGCTCGGCGCCCGCGAGCGTGTCGCGCATGATCTCGGTGAGCCCGTATGGCGCCGCCGCATCGCTGTTGCCCGGCCGGAAATCGGAGGACAGGTCTATGACGCGCGCGCCGGCGCCGCGCGCGGCGTCCACCCACTCCGCGGACGCGCCGTGCGGCAGCGCGCTGAACACCATCTCCGCGTCGCCGAGTCGGACGTCGTCCGGCGCCACAAAGGTGACCTCGCTCGCGCCCAGGCGCGCGCGCTGCCCGCGCTGCCCGTTGGCCGCGGCGAACGCCAGCTCCATTCCCGGATGGCGGGACACGAGCGCGCACAGCTCCCTGCCGGCATAGCCGCTCGCGCCGAGGACCCCGACCGCAACCTTATGCATTTATAATGCATAATCTTGCAGACGGGCGGTGTCAACGGTTGGTGTGGCTCCCGGGCGGCCTCACCGGAATCCAAGTTTGGAGTGTGGCAGTTCAGAGTCCGCAGTAAGGAGTCTGCGCACCATGCCGGACACTCCTAACTGCTCACTCCTTACTGCCACACTCCGAACTTGGATTCCCCGTCAACCTTCCAGGACTCAGCCCCTTTCCCCGATCTCGCGGATGCGCTGCAGCAGCTTCTGCCGTCCGCCGGCCGACCGGCAGATGATCAACACGGTGTCATCCCCGCCCACCGTCCCGAGCAGCTCCGGCCACCCCTGCGAATCCAGCGCAACGGCGGCCGACTGAGCCCCGCCCGGGATCGTCCGCATCACGATCAGCTCCCCGACTCCGTCCGCCCTGAGGAATAGCTGGGGCAGGATGGACTCGATCGCGAGCGCCGACGTGGAGGCCTGCTCGGGAGCCGAGTAGCGCGGCCCGTCCGGGCTCGGCACCCGGGCTACCCGGAGGTCGCGCAGATCCCGGGACAGCGTAGCCTGCGTCACGTCCCACCCCCGGCTCCGGAGGAGGCGCCGCAGCTCCTCCTGGCTGGAGACCCGCCGGGAGCCGATGATATCGAGAATCGTGGACTGGCGCTCGGATTTGTTGGACATGCTGGGAGCTGTTGGCTGTTGGCTATTGGCTGTTGGCTGTTGGCTACAGCCCCGTAGCCGGCTCTAACGAAGTGACCTCAAAATATACTTGACGCTGGGTCCAAAAGTGTATTTATTCATTCATTCTGCATAAATACGCGGCTTTAGCAGTTAGCCAAAAGCCAATAGCCAACAGCCAAGAGCTTCCAGCCATGTCCACCATCGTCCTCGCCTATTCGGGCGGCCTCGACACCTCGATCATCGTTCCGTGGCTCAAGGAGCACTACGATGCGCGCGTGATCTGCGTCGCCGCCGACGTCGGGCAGGGCGACGAGCTCGAGGGCGTGCGCGCCAAGGCCATCGCCTCGGGCGCCGACGAGTGCTTCGTGGAGGACCTGCGCGAGGAGTTCATCACCGATTACATCTGGCCGACGCTGCGCGCGGGCGCGACGTACGGCCGGAAGTACCTGCTCGGCACCTCCATGGCGCGTCCGCTGATCGCGAAGAAGCAGGTCGAGATCGCCCGCCAGGTCGGCGCGACCGCGCTGGCCCACGGTTGCACCGGCAAGGGCAACGATCAGGTCCGCTTCGAGCTCACCTATGCCGCGTTCGCCCCTGATCTTCCGGTCATTGCCCCCTGGCGCTGCTGGGACATCCGCAGCCGCGAGGACGCGATAGTGTACGCGCAGGCGCACAACGTCCCGATCACGGCGACCAGGGAGAAGATCTACTCCCGCGACCGCAACATCTGGCACATCTCGCACGAAGGCGGAGTGCTGGAGGATCCCGCGGCTTCCCCGCCGGCTGACCTGTTCATGCTCAGCGTGTCCCCGGAGGACGCGCCGGACGAGGCCGAGGAGGTCACGATCGGCTTCGACAGGGGCACGCCCGTCTCGGTGAACGGCCGCGCGCTCGGCGCCGTCGCGCTGCTGTCCACGCTGAACGCGATCGGTGGTCGCCACGGCGTCGGACGGATCGATCTCGTGGAAGACCGGCTCGTCGGAATGAAGTCGCGCGGGGTGTACGAGACGCCGGGCGGATCGCTGCTGTACGCCGCGCACAGCGAGCTCGAGCAGCTCGTGCTCGACCGGCGCACGCTCGCCGCGAAGGACCTGATCGGCCACAGCTACGGCGAGCTGGTGTACGACGGCCGCTGGTGGAGCACCGAGCGCGACGCGTATGACGCGTTCGTCAACGTGACGCAGGAGCGCGTCACCGGCGAGGTTACGCTCCGCCTGTTCAAGGGATCGATCATCGTCGCCGGCCGGACGAGCGAGTTCGCGCTGTACGACGAGCAGTTCGTCACGTTCGGCGCGGACGACGTGTACAACCAGGCTGACGCGGCCGGATTCATCCGGCTGTACGGGCTCTCCACCAAGGTGCAGGCTCTCCGGGACCAGGCGCGCAAGGACGCGGCGCAAGCCGGCAAGCGGGCCATAGCGTGAAGTCGTCGCCGCCGCCGGGGGACGCTTCCCGGGGCGACGGCGCCGGGCAACGCCACAAGCTCTGGGGCGGCCGCTTCAAGGCGGGCCCGGCCGCCGCGCTCACCGCGGTCAACCGTTCCATAGAAGTGGACTTCCGCCTGTGGCCGTACGACATATGGGGATCCCAGGGGTGGGCCGAGGCGCTGGCGAGCGCGGGCGTGCTGACCGCGGAAGAGAGCTCGACGATCCGTATCGGGCTGGAAGGCGTCGCCAAGCGGTTCGAAGCCGGCGAGCTGCCGATCGATTCGGACGAAGACGTGCACACCATGATCGATCGGCTGCTGCACGAAGAGATCGGCGACGTCGCTTCCAAGCTGCACACGGGGCGAAGCCGGAACGATCAGGTCGCCACGGCCACGCGACTGTGGATCATCGGCTCGATCGACTCCATCGAGACCGAGCTCCGCGCGCTGCAAGCCGTCATGCTGCGGCACGCCGAGTCGCTCACCGACGCGGTGATGCCGGCGTACACTCACCTGCAACGGGCGCAGCCGGTCTCCGCCGCGCACTGGATGCTGTCGCATTTCTGGCCCCTGCAGCGCGACTACGACCGCATCATGTTCGCGTCCATCGCGGCGTCGTCGCTGCCGCTGGGCTCCGGCGCCATTGCGGGATCAGCCTATCGCGTGCCGCGCGAAGAGCTGCGCGAGAGACTCGGCTTCCTCCGGTTGTCCGACAACAGCATCGACGCGGTGGGCGACCGCGATTTCATCGCCGACATGTTGTACGCCATCTCCATGCTTGGCATGCACCTGTCGCGTCTCGCGGAAGACATGATCCTGTTCGGATCTTCCGAGTTCGGCTTCCTTCGCTTCGGTGACGCGTTCACCACGGGCTCGAGCATGATGCCGCAGAAGCGGAACCCGGACGTGATGGAGATCGCCCGCGGATTCGGAGCGCGGTCGCTGGGCGCATTGACCACGCTGCTCGCGACTCTCAAGGGATTGCCGAGCGGATACAACAAGGACCTGCAGGACGACAAGCGGATCCTGTTCGACGCCGTGGACGGCGTGTTGCTCGTATTGCCGGCGGTGGCCGGCGCGCTGGCGGAGTGCGCGTTCCAGGTGGACGTGATGGAGCGCGCGGTGTCGAGCGGGATGATGGCTACCGATCTCGCCGATTATCTAGTAGGCAAGGGCGTGAGCTTCCGCGACGCGCACGGCGCCGTAGGCAGTCTCGTGCGCGCGGCGGAGGAGGCGGAGTGTGAGCTGGACGAGCTGCCTCCGGAACGATTCAAGGGCGCGCATGCGATGTTCGGCGCCGACGCGCGGGAGTGGCTGGACGCGCGGGCGTCCATCGCTCGGAGAGATGTTGCCGGCGGGACGGGGCCGAACGCCGTGCGGAAACAGATCGAGGCCGCGCGCGCGGTGCTGGAAGAAAAGCCCGAGCCGTGACGAAGGGGAATCCGGGCTGTCGGCATGAAGCTCTCGGCATTCGGCAGCCAGACAACTGATCGTAGGACAGATCGGCGAATTTCGCTTTCCTGTCCCCGGTTCAGTTGTCTGACAGCTGACGACTGATGGCCCAATGCCCACAGCCCGGATTCCAGTGAGCTCCGCTCGTAGGTAGCTCAACGCAGAAGCCCCCGCGACATCGCGGGGGCTTCTGTTTCAGAGTTGCAGCCCCTTTAGAACTCGATCCCGAACGTGATCGGAACGAACTGCAGCTGCGGATCACCACTGATGGTGTGCAGCCTCGCTTCGACGAACGTGCCGAGTCCCGACAGCTGGAACTTGGCGCCGACGCCGGCGTTGATGCCGAACTCGGTTCTCGACGTTCCGCCGTCAGGCTTGATGTTGTACGAGCCCACGCCGCCGATAACGTACGGCCGCATGCCCGTGCCGCCGAACGCGTACGTGATGTTCACGTTACCGCCGGCGATCCTGACGTCTTCATTCGTGAAGACGCCCTCATCCTGGCCCGCGAACTTGTTGTAGAAGCCTTCGAGCCGGAACCCAACGGCCGATGCCGGCATGTTGATGCCGAGGTGGGCCGCCGCGTTGTAACCGACTTTGTGGGTGTCGCTCAGATCCGAGAGCGGGATCGAGGCGCCGCCGGACAGGCCGACCGTGAAGGGACGCTGGGCTTCCGCCGTCGAGGCGCTGGCCACGAGGGCCACACCGAGGACGAAAGCCGACAAGATTCTACGCATATTCGAATTCCTCTTTTATCTGGTTCAGCCGCGCCCTGCTTGCGAAGTCCTCTGGCGCGGCGGTAGCAGTGGTACCCCTAAGCTACCCAAAGTTCGCGAGAACTTAACGATTGACCCAACCTGCGCTGCGCCTCGTCACTTTTTCTCTTGAATAATATTCCTATGTGAATAGGTTTATTTGCTAATGAGAGGGTATTCCGTTGCTATTGCTGCACTTGCGCTCGACATCGACCCGAAGTGGGTGGACAATCTACTGTCCCAAAACCGCGTCCATGGCGTCAACCAATCTCGGCAGGGCGTCCAACGCAGGCTGGCGCCGGGCGCGTTGTATGTCATTGCCACGGTTCACCGGCTGAATCGCACGCTTCAGATCCCGGTTGCCACGGCCCTCAAGCTCGCGCACGAGCTGTGGCGGGCCCCGGACTCCGGCCTAGCCGGAGACGCGGCCGTCGTGGCGATGGACGGGATCCGACTGGAAGTCCGGCGGGAAGAGCTTCGGTCGCTGGTTGACGAAGCCGTGGTCGGCGCGCTCGAGATCGCCCCGCGAACAAAAAGGGGGAGGCCCCCTCGCAGACGGACATAAAAAGGCGCCCCCCGCGAGGGGGGCGCCTTCCTTCAGTTGGGCTTTAGCTCGCGCCGTTCGCCCGGGTCACGTTCTCTGCC
>CALMKE010000095.1 GCA_937867645.1 uncultured Gemmatimonadota bacterium
CTGGACACGCCGCAGCTCGGGACGCTGCTGGAGGGGATGCAGAAGATCGCGAACCGGATCTTCACCGGGCTGGTGCTGGCTGGACTACTGGTCGCGAGCGGGCTGATGATTCAGAGCTGGCCGCGGCTGGGGATCATCGGCTTCTCGATCGCGGCGGTGCTGGCCGTTTACATGGTGCTGTCGATTCTGATCAGCGATCGGAAGCGGGACAGGTAGACGCGCGGCTTCACGCTGAAGGCGAGGTCCGCGCGTAAGACGCGCCGTTCACGTCCGGCTCCGCGGATACTTGCTTGCGCCGGCCACGCCGTGCGTACATCAGCACACCTCCGGTCGCTGCGATGGCTAGCGCAACGATTTGCGAGACCGAGAGCCCCACGGATAGGCGATCAGGTACCACACGAACGAAGTCGATGAGAAAGCGCTCCGCGCCAGCCAACACCAAGTACAGTCCGAAGAGCCAGCCCTGTGCGTGAGGATTGTCCCGCAGACGCCAGAGGACGAAGAACATCACCAGGCCAAGTGCCGTCTCATAGAGCTGCGTCGGATGCACCGCGATGACTGTGGCCGCGTCAGCGCCGGGCGGCGGAATCACCCCGTAGATGTGAAACATGTTGCCCACCGTCGTGGCCGGCGCGCCCTGCGGAAACTGCACGGCGAAGGACGAATTCCAGGGTCGGCCGTAATCATCCCCAATAGCCCAGCATCCCGTCCGCCCGACGGTATAGCCCGCGGCGATCGCCATGCCAGTAACGTCGAGGTAGCGAAAGAAGCTGACGCGTCGGAGCCGCGCCCAAACCGAATAGGCGAATGCGCCTCCAATCAGTCCGCCCCAGAACGAATGGCCCCCGCTCGTGAGAATCGACCCGCCGTCCACGAAAGCGGAATAAAAAAGTTTGGAACCGACCAAACCACCAATCGAGGCGGCCAACACAATTTCTGTAGCAAATGCGACGTCGGTTCCTCGGCGTCGATTCTCTCTTGCAATGACAACCCACGCGATGAGGAACGCCATCACCATAGCAATACCGTAGCCGGACATGGCAACGTCCCCGACATGAAACAAAAACGGGCGGTGCACGATCCCCGGCGAGACTGAATCCATGAACGGCCAAGCGTAGTGGGAAAAGAGCGCACCACTGTGCGCCCTCAAGTAGTTAGCAGGTTGCTGAAAAGGTTTCTCGTGAATTCCCGGAGTTATCGTCGACCGCCGTATTTGACCTAGCAGGTTGCTGAAATAGACATGTGTGACTGGAAAAAAGGCCGGGACACGGTGATTAGCGTCGTCAGAAAATGGCCTGCCGTGAGGTGGAAACCCGGTCGCGGTGCTCTCTGCGAGCTCGTCGTACGGTTGGCGCCGC
>CALMKE010000096.1 GCA_937867645.1 uncultured Gemmatimonadota bacterium
GGATATGCGGCCGCCAAGGCCGGAGTGCTCGCGCTCATGCGCTCGGTCGCGGCCGAGGAGCTCGGCGTCGTGCGCGCCAACGCACTCGCCCCCACGCAGATCCGCACGGCGGAGAACGTTGCGGCGATGGGCCAAGGCGCCGCGTACGTCGAGCGCGAGGCCGTCGCGGAGGCGGTCCTGTTCCTCTGCTCGCCGGAGAGCCGTAACATCACGGGCCAGGCGATCAAGCTCCAGTGAGATCCTCGCTCTGGCTGATCCTCGTGCTGCTTGCGGGTCTCGCGATGGGCGCCGCGCTGCGCGCATTCGACCCCGGCGTGGCGGACTCCGCGATCCTGATAGCCGATCCTGTCGGCACGCTCTGGGTGAACGCGATCCGAATGACGGTGATTCCGCTGGTGGTCTCCACGGTGCTGGCCGCGCTGCTCGCGCCCGGCTCGCGCGCGCTGTTCGCCCGGCTCGGCTGGCGCGCGGCGGCGCTGCTTGGCGTCCTGGCACTGGTGATCTCGAGCCTGGCGGTCGTGGCGGCGCAGTCGTCTTTCGGGTGGCTCTCGCTCGCCGCCGCCCGCGCGGCTGCCGGCGGGCTGGCGACCGCGGACACCGCCGCGGCCGCGCCCGGCTTCCGTGAGTGGCTGGTGAGCCTCATCCCGGTGAATCCGGTGAAGGCCGCGGCCGACGGGGCGATGCTGCCACTGCTCATTTTCACGATCGCGTTCGGGCTCGCCGCCTCGAAGCTGCTCGAGTCGCGGCGCGACGTGATTCGTGATCTCGCCGAGGCGGTGTCGGAAGCCATGCTGCGAATCGTGCAAGCGGTGCTGTACCTCGCGCCGCTCGGCGTGTTCGCGCTGTCGCTGGTACTCGCGGCGCGACTCGGCGCGAGCGCCGTCGGGGCGCTGGGTGTCTTCGTCGCGGTCGTCGTGGTGCTGTGCGTGCTCGTGATAGCCGCCTTCTATCCGCTCGTGGGCGTCGCGTCGGCGACGACCGTGCGCGACTTCGCCGGCGCGTCCGCCGCGGGGCAGGCTGTCGCGTTCAGCGCCCGGTCGTCGCTCGCCGCGCTGCCGGCTATGCTGGAGGGAGCGCGGACCGGGCTCTCGGTGCACCGCGATTTGCCGGGGTTTTTCCTGCCGATATCGGCTTCCATTTTCCGGCCGGGAAGCGCGGTCGCGATTCCCGTGGGCGCCGTGTTCGTCGCGCAGCTGTACGGCGTGGACATCGGTACGACTGATCTGGCTACGATCGCGGTGACGTCCGCGCTGCTCACGTTCGGAGTGCCCTCGATTCCCGGAGGAACGATCCTGATCATGGCTCCCGTGCTCGCGACGGTCGGCATACCCGTGGCGGGAATCGGGGTGCTGCTCGCGCTCGACGCCATTCCCGACATGTTCCGCACCGTTGCCAACGCGACCGGCCACATGGCCACTCTGACGATCCTCGACAAGTGGGCGGGGGACAATCCGCCTGACCAGCCCGGGATCCCGCATGACTGAGCCGGCGCTGGCGCGCGCGGGGGAGCCCTACACGCTCGACAGAAAATCGCTGCGCCACGTGATCGCGGCGTCCTCGGCCGGCACGATGATCGAGTGGTACGACTTCTACATCTTCGGCAGCCTCGCCGCGGTCATCTCGACGCACTTCTATCCCCCGGGTAGCCCGACACTGAATTTCCTCAAGACGCTGGCGACGTTCGCGGTGGGTTTCGCCGTGCGCCCGCTTGGCGCGCTGGTGTTCGGCCGGATCGGAGACCTGGTGGGTCGCAAGTTCGCGTTCCTGGTGACTCTGCTGATAATGGGCGGAGCGACGGCCGCGATCGGCTTCCTGCCGACTTACTCCCAGATCGGGATGGCAGCGCCCATCCTGCTCGTAATTCTCCGGCTGCTTCAGGGCCTCGCTCTCGGTGGCGAGTACGGCGGCGCGGCGATCTACGTGGCGGAGCACGCGCCGGACGGGAAGCGCGGCTTCTACACGAGCTTTATCCAGACGACGGCGACGCTCGGGCTGTTTCTCTCGCTCGGCGTGATTCTCATAGTGCGCGCGTCAATGTCCGAGGAGGCGTTCCGCGACTGGGGTTGGAGGATCCCCTTCCTGCTCTCGATCGTGCTCGTCGGACTGTCGTATTACATCCGGAGCCGGCTGGCCGAGTCGCCGCTGTACATGCGGCTCAAGCAGGCGGGAAAGACGTCCACCGCGCCGATCACCGATTCGTTCGGCACTTGGCCCCGCTGGAAGTTCTTCCTGCTCGTGCTGTTCGGTGCGACCGCGGGGCAGGCGGTCGTCTGGTACACCGGCCAGTTCTACGCGCTTTTCTTCATGCAGACGGTGCTGCAGGTTCCGCTCACGACGTCGTATCTCATCGTCGCTGCCGCGTTGATCATGGGCACGCCGATGTTCATAGTCTTTGGAGCGCTGTCGGACAGGATAGGCCGGAAGAAGGTGATGATGGCGGGCAATCTCCTCGCGGCGCTGTCGTACTATCCCATCTACCTGGCGATGAAGCATTTCTCGGATCCAGTCAATCCGGTGATGCTCACGGCGCTCGTCCTGATCCAGGTCATATTCGTGACGATGGTGTACGGGCCGATCGCGGCGTTTCTGGTGGAGGCGTTTCCCGCGAAGATCCGCTATACGTCGCTGTCGCTGCCGTACCACTTCGGCAACGGCTGGTTCGGCGGCTTCCTCCCGCTCATCGCCACGGCGCTCGTGGCGCGTACCGGGAACATCTACGCCGGGCTGCTCTTCCCGATCACCGTAGCCCTGACCACGTTCGTGATCGGCTCGCTGTATCTGACCGAGCAGCACAAGACACGGATCTGGGACGAAGTCGAGGGCGAGCACCCCGCATGATCCAGCTGCTCGTTGCGGCGCAGCTCGCTTCCGTTGGGGACACCGCTCTCGCCGCGGCGATCGACCGGCGCGTCGCCGCTACGGACAGCGCTCAGGTCGCGGTGGCGTTCCTCGACCTCGGCTCGGGGAGAACCTTCTTCCGCAATGCCGACATGGTCTTTCACGCCGCGAGCACCATGAAGGTGCCCGTGCTGGTGGAAGCTTTTTACGCCGCGCGCGAGGGGCGCATCTCGCTCCAGCAGGAGCTGCTGCTCGTCAACCAGTTCGCGTCCATCGTCGACGGGAGCCCATACGCCCTGGATGCCCGCGTGGACGGCGACTCCGCGCTGTACGGGCTCGTGGGGACGCGCGTCCCCATTCGCGACCTCGCGCGCCGGATGATAACGCGGTCGAGCAACCTCGCGACGAACATCATGGTGGCCGTGCTCGGCGCCGAGCAGATCAACGCGACGGCGCGCAAGCTCGGGGTCACACGGTCGCTGGTGCTGCGGGGGGTGGAGGACCAGAAAGCGTTCGATCGCGGGATGAACAACACCATGACCGCGCGCGATCTCGCCACGTTGTTCGCCGCGCTCCAGCGCGGGCAGGTGGCGGGGCCTGAGGACACGCGCGACATGCTCGACATCCTGCTGGCGCAGGAGTTCAACGAGAAGATTCCCGCCGGGCTGCCGCCGGGGACGCGCGTGGCGCACAAGACCGGCGAGATCACGGCCGTGTCGCACGACGGCGGGATAGTGTACCCGCCGGGGCGCGCGCCTTACGTGCTGGTAGTGCTCACCCGTGGCGTCCGCGACAGCCCCGCTTCCGCCGCGCTGATCGCCGACATTTCAGGGATCGTGTACCGTTACCTGGTACGTTAGCTTCGCCCCAAGTACTCGTCGATCTCCACGTAGTACGGGTTATGTCGAAGAAGATTGCCGGTGATGACTACCGGGTGCGTTTCGAAGCAGCCGTGCAACATCACGCTGCCTGACAGGGACTTCGCGTCGTACATGCACATGACCACCGCCGGGAAGAGCTTCGCCGCGCCCGTCACCTTGGCCTCGAAGGCAAGGATGTCGCGATCGGCCGGCCACCCGGGCCGCGACCAGCCGATGTTCCCGAGGAGCCGGATGAGCGGCGACCCATTGTCTTGCGCCCGCTGAAAGGTGGCGCCGATCTCGCTCAGCATCATGTCCCCGTGCTCGCGGCCACCGAGGATGGTCAGTCTGCCGGACTGTTCGAGGTGGTCCACGTCGAACCCATTCTCAGTCAGGACTCGGGCGACCTCCGCGTTCGCTTCGTCGTGCCCGAAAATGACGCAGTGGTCCCCATCGCGAATTCCACGGCTCAGGAAGCCGACGGCTTCTTCAAAATCAGCTGGAGTCTCCCAGATGTAGGCGATGTGGTCGCCGACCGCCACCGTCTCATTGCGCGTCCCGAGCGGTACAGTGGTGTTACTCACGTCTGTCATTGCTGATCTCCCGACGAACTAACCATGCGTGTGCGCGATGCACATTACCGCGTCTAACCTTGGGCAAGAGGCGTACCCCCCCCTAAAGGTGCAGCAGCAGTCCCATAGGCGGGGCCCGGCAGCCGCTCGGTATAGGACCGGATAGGCCGCAAGGCCGCCGATAAACCTTTCTTGTGGACGGAAACTGTCTTTGCTATAATCGTTGCCCACTTGTCCAATTGAAGTGCGTTTCCGTACACGGCTCGGTAGCCGCGGAGGCTTCATGCATAAGTGTCATACCCTTTTCATTGCGCTCGCGGCCTGTTGCGTGCCAACTGTCGGTATCCCCGCACAGACGTCCATTGGGAGTGGTTGGGCATTCACATGCCCTGACGGCAGCTCACCCGCAACGGACGGAAGTTGTCCCCGGTCGGGTTCGTCCGGGGGTCAAGGTGCCGCCAATTGGGACAACGCGGCATTTTTTCGGAACTTAGGTCGGCTGTTCACGGATCCTTTCGGGATGCAGGCGCAAGCTGCGCGGCAAGCGCAGGCAAAGCGCTCCCAGGCGTCGAACCGCGCCACCGCGCGTAATAATGAAGGTCTCGCCGCTTGGAATGCGAGGGATTACGCAACAGCTCGCGAGAAATTCGCGGCGGCACTGCGCGATGATCCGAACGACGCCGTAATACGTCGCAACCTGGCGAGTGCGTGGCGAGCCATCGGGTGGGAGTATCATCGGACGCTCAACTACGCCGAAGCAATTCGTTCGTTGCGCCAGGCGGTGACAATAGATCCAAGCCTCACGGAGTTGACCGCGCAACTTGAGGCGGTGGAGAGGCAGTATTCGGCTCAACTTGCAGCAGCGCAGCTTCGCCAAAGCGAGCAGGCTGCTGCAGCGGCTGAGCGTCAGCGCTTACGCGGTCTCGCGGACCAGCTTGCCAAGGGATCCCAAACCGCTGGCACCAACGCTTCCGGTCTCGTGTTTATGGAAGCATCAGAGCTATTGAATCGCCCAGCGCCTAATACACCCGCTGGCGGAAATGACGCGGAACGCAACCGGGACGCGGGGCTTGCCGAGCTTAAGGCAGAGGTACAGTCCGATCCGAGCCTGAGAGACGCCGTAGGTGACGCGCCGGCGGAGTTAACCAGCGGACTAGTTAGCGAGTCTAACAGGGCGCGCGAAAAAAACGCGCCGGGCACGCCCGGCACGGAGACCACTGCTTTACGTCAGGCTTTGTGTTTTGGCGAAGGCGGCGTGATGGCCGATGGTCGCCGCGGGCAAGTGGAATGCAGGCCCCCACTGCAGATCCCGGGAGGCGGTGGGCAGAAGGCGCTCGCGGCGCCGGAGGCGGCCACGCAGAGCGGCGGGGAAGCTGCCTGGGCGACTGCGACTGGACAATCACCGACGGTGCGCGGACGGGAGCTCACACCCGACGACCGGCGCATCCGCGAAGCCTTCGACATACAAAAGGGCAACGAGCAGGCGCAAGCCGACAGAGTGTCCCCCGTGATTGCCGCGCAGCGTGAAATGAACAGAGCCAACAGTCGCAACCCCTTGAACGCAACCGGCCGCCGGCCCGGGTCCACGCCAGGCGATTCGAAAACGGTGCAGACTCCGGGAGGCGCACCAGGACCAGCTAGCGCCGAGAAACGGGTCAGTGTGGATCTTCCGCCGTTAGATGCTGTTCCGGCACAGGATGCGACCAAGAAGCAAGGAGCGGCTCCGGAACAAAAACGAGAACCGACTCCGACCCCGAAGCCATGAAGACGCAAATGAAGCTACGGGCAATCGAAATCCGATTTACTGCCGCGGTATGCGCGACGCTAGTGCTGGCCTGCGGTAGCGTTGGCGCCGCGCAATTGCCGACACTGAAGGAAATTCCTGCAGAGGCTAGCGCAGAAGCGAAGGCAAAGCTCGAGCCCGAGCGAAACCGTCTGGTGCAGGAGATCGCAGCCATACGCGCCAGCTGGGGCGCGCATGAAAACAATTGCCGAAGCGTGGTGGAAGGCTCATCCGAGCATCGCGCCTGTGTCGCGAACCGCGACGCACTCGTTGCCCGGCGCGTTCAACTGGACCCCCAGGTAACGGCATTTCACGCCACGTTTCATTCAGTACTCGAGGCGGAGATCATCCAGCTTCAGGCAGAAGAAGACGCCTTATCCAGTGCGATCCAAGCGAGCCTGGAAACTATGCGCGCTGTAGTCAATAGCGCATCTCAAACTGCGGACGAACAACTGCGTACTTTGGCTGAGCGGGTCACCCGGCAACTTGAACAAAGAAAGCGGATTCGCGTAAGGCGCTCCGTTATCGCCGTCGCCGGTGTGAGAGGCTAGCCCGCAAACCCTGACGCAGCTCCCGGTCTGGTCGGACCCGCAATCGCGGGGCGCGGTTAGCCGTGGCTTGCGCACGTCGGAGAAATCCACCCACAAGTAGTCCGCACGCCTATGCGGATGTTGGAGGCGGTGTTCAAGTGATTCGACTTCTTTGCGCCGTTCTACTCATAGCGTATAGACCTGACGGCGCCTCAGCGCAGTCGTCATCCGCGGCCGACTCCGTACCAGCGGCTGCATCAGTCGAATTAACCCCGGCGCTGGCGGTCGCAATCCGGGAGGGCACCGACGCCGCGAAGCGGGCGGACTGGGGGACGGCCATCGAGCGATTCGTACAAGGGCATCTAATCGCGTTGAACCATCCCGTGCCTTTGTATAACCTGGGCCTCGCGCACCTGTCTGTTGGCGACCCGGCTGCGGCGATCGCGTGGTGGGAAGCCTATCTCGTTGCGGCCCCTGATGCGGAGAATGCGACTCGCGTACGTGCCGAGATCACACGGCTGCACGACAGCGCCGCCAAAAGCGCGCGTGCGTACTTGGACGAGGCGCACGCGACACTGGCGCACCTGAGTGGACGCGAGCGCGATCTGCAGCAAAGGTTTATTCAGAGCGATCGGGACCAGGTCTTGCCGACGTTGGCGGTATTGGCGTCCCCGGTCGATGATAGTGTCCGCGCCGTTATCGCACGTAGGCTAACGCGTGACGGTCAGCATGCCGGGGCGATAGCGTACGCCGCCGGAATCCGTGACAGCGCGCTCCGCGATTCTGTTCTGACAGAAGGCGCGCACTCGCTTGCCAGGTTTGTGCCGCTGTGGGCGCGCCGATATGCGGTGGCCATCGCCGACGCGACAACCCGCGGGCTCGTCACGGCGAAGATCGATGAGGAACAGCGAGCACTGCGCGCCGATCCGGATAGTGCCGTGGTCGAGCGGTTACGCCGGGGGACATACCCGACTGAAGAGGTAGCCGCGTCGATGAGTCGCGGGGGCGCTTACGCCCCCGGTGGGTACAAATTCCGCGAACTCGTAGCCACCCTCGCTCGTCACGGCTTTCACGGCGAAGCAGAACAGCTCATCCAGACTGTGGCGTTCCCGGAACGGGAGGATCTGCTCCAGCTTCTTGCGGCCGCGAGGTTACGAGCCGCGGACCTGCACGGGGCAGGAGCGTACGCTCGCGAGATACTTGTTCGGGCGGCGGTGCCGAGGAACGAAGTTAGGCTCGCTGCCGACGCGGTGCGACGGGCGGCGCGCGGCGACGTCGACCGAGCGTTGCAAGTGGTGGTTTCCAGAATCGGAGACGTTCGCGTACAAGGGCACGCGTTAGGGGCTATTTCGAATGCCGCGAAGAGTCGCGGCGACGACGCTCTCGCGGGACGAGTCAAGGAAATGCGGCGGCAATTGTCGGGGTCCGCCCCGAACGCCAGCATGAACGTCCTCGCTCTGGCGATCTCGGGCGATTACGAGGCCGCGCTCTTCGTGGCAGGATCCCAGGACCCCGACGAACTGCGCATGGCGGACCCATACAATGAGGATGGCACAGTCTACGACTTACTTGACCGGGCGTGGGGCGGCCCCGAAGTTAACTACGCGCATATTGCGTTCGTTGCGACCGCGCGAGGCGATAACGCGGAAGCGCGACGTGCAATTGCGCTAGCGACACACCCGGTCCACCGCTACCGGGTGTACCGCAACGTGCCTTGGGCGCTCGCGATAGCCGGGCGATTCGGTGAGGCGCTTGAAGATGTCGCTCGGTGGCCGTCGCCGCCTCCAGGGGTCGCGGAAGCAGTGCGCTCGTACGAGTGGTCGCGTGCACAAGTTCTTGCTGCGATTGCAACGCGTGCCGCGCTCGCGGGCAAGCCTCACCAAGGCGAGCAAGCGCTTGCTGCGATGAGAGCAGTCCGACCGGCCCCTCGGGCAGCGGTTATCTGGGCCGCGTTGGAAGCGAATGCCACGATGGAAGTTGCGGACGCACATGCCCGGATGGGCGACTCCACTTCGGCGAGCCGCCTGTATGCCGCCACAGCCGATGTTATTCAGGGCTTGTTCACTGACGCTCGAGGAATTCTTGGATCGTTACGCGGGGGTTCCGGGGGAATGGATCATCCTCATGTCGCGCGTGCCATCGCGCGACTGCGGGCCGTGGACCCGGCGGCCGCGAGCCGAGTGGCAACTCGACAGCGACGGGATATCGCCATATGGTCAGCGGTTGCCATGGATGTCACCGCTCTTTCCCCTCGAGAGCTGCTTCAAAATCGTCCACAAGAGGATCCCCGGCAGCTGCCACAGCTCTACTCATTGGCCGCTCTCAATGTTGCCATCAGTCTAGTGCGGATACGAGGTGCGGAGGCCGAGATCGCCGCGATTCAACCATGAACTGGCCGGTGCCACAGTTGAGTTCGGTAGTCGGGCGCATCGTACTCTTACTCGTCCTGTTGGCCCCCGGCCCGGCACGGGCGCAGAGCGCTGGCCAAGCGCAAGACATCCGGATGGCAGAGGCGCTGAATACGCGCCTCCGGGAAGGCCTAGAAGCAGTAAAGCAATCCGATTGGGCGACCGCGACCGAGCGATTCACGCAGGCGCACTTGATCGCTCCCGAACATCCGGTGCCCTTGTACAATCTCGGTCTCGCGCAGATGAGCGCTGGCAATCCGACGGCGGCGATTGCGTGGTGGGAAGCGTACCTCGTCGCCGCCCCGAACGCGGACAACGCCAGTCGCGTTCGCGCCGAGATTGCTCGGCTGAGACAGGCCGCGGTCGAGGATATTCGGCGTTACTTCGAGAGGGCGCGCACGGCGCTGGAGGAGCTGGGCGGCAGTGAACGCGCGAATCAGCTGTCATCGATCGAGACCTTCCATAACACGGTCGCGCCTCTGTTGGCGACCGCGGCGAGCGACAGCATCCGCGTCAGTTTGGCCAGTGCACTTGTCGAGGTCGGCGGCTCGACTGCCGCGCTCGCGCATTTGGAACGGGTTGAAGATGCGGCACTCCGGGACGCTGCGTTGGAGAGTCACGCGACTACTTTCGCGAAGGAAAACCCTGCGGCGGCGCGGCGATTCGCGCTGGCGCTCATGGACTCCACCCGCCGCAATTCCGTGCTGGCGCGCATAACACGTGAGCAGGAGGCGACGCGCACAGACAGTGTTCTTTACGCGCGGTTGCAGCGCGGAGAGTACCCGGCCGCGGAAGTCGCCGATTACATCGCGCGTGGCGAGCAGCATGCGCCAAACGCCGGCTTTGGAGGGGGAGGCTTGTTTCGAGCCCTCGTGGCAGACGTAGCGCGACACGGATTTTACGACGAAGCGCGAGCGCTGGCATCGTCAGCGACCGAATCGCCCGAACGCGAAACGCTACTTACGGAACTTGCCGCCGCGAAGGTTCGTGCGGGCGACCTTCAGGGTGCCCGCATTTACGCCGAGGAGTTGATCAATCGCGCGGGGGTGCAGCGAAATGAAATTATGCTTGCCGCGGAGGCGGTGCGAAGGGTCACCAACGGAGACGTCGAAGCCGGGCTTCAATCACTGGTATCGAGGATCGCGGACGGGCGGGTCCGAAGCTCGGCGTTAGCAAGCGTTGCCCACATAGCCACTGAGCGTCAAAAGCCCGAACTCGCGGAACGCGCCCGACAGTTACAGCAAGCGTTGCCGGCGGCAAATGGAATTGACATTGTCCTGCCTCTGGCGATCATGGAGGACTACGAGGGGGCACTCGCCCTCGCGACGGTCATGGATCCGCGTTGGGCAACCGGCTGGACGGACGGCTCCTATGAAACCGGGGGCATGGTGCACGACTTTCTTGGGAAGGTCGGCGCGTTGGAGATCGGTTTTGCAAAAATCGCCTTCGTGGCCGCACTGCGTGGTCGTCGCGCAGAAGTAAGACGGGCGATCGAGCGGTCAACCGATCCAGCACGCCGGTATTTCGTGTACCGGAACGCTTCGTGGGCAGACATACTCGGCGGACGCTTCGAGGACGCGAGTGATTACTTGGAGACCTGGCCAGCTCCCGCCGAATACGACGCGCGCCAGGGCGTACAGACGCATGGGAATACGACACCGTCGCGGGCGTATCATTATTCGCGCGCGCAGGTGCTCGCCGCGCTCGCTACTCGCGCCGCGCGCTCCGGACGGTTTTCGGATGCTGAGCGTGCACTCGCCTCGATGCCGCCAGTAGGCGCGGCTCCGTTTGGCGCCGCGGTGCTGGCACGACTTGCCGCGGAAGCAGCGATGGATGTCGGCGAAGCGTATGCGGGGAAGGGGGACACCGTTTCTGCGCGTCGCGTGTACGCTATGGCGGCGGACGCGGTGCACGCCTATCGGACGGACCCTCAAGTTTTGCGTGCACCGGATCCTTGGTGGAACGACCAGGTGCTGCGGCCGGCGCTCACCAGACTGCCAAGATTGGATTTGGAAACCGCGAATCGCCTCGGTGCGCCGCGACAACCCCAGATCGCTGCGTGGTCGCGCGTCGCGCTTGCCGCTGCCGAGCCGCCCGGCGCGATGCTGCACCGTCTGTCGCTAATCAATGTACGCAACCTTCCGACATGGTACGCGTGGGTGGGGCGGCGGATTTTCGAGGACATGATACGCATCCAAGGCGCGGAGGCCGAGATCATGGCAATGGCACGATGAGAGCACGCTGGCGTTCAAGATCCTCGCAGGCGCCTCTGCTGGCCCTCGCACTCGCCCTCGCGCTCGTGCTGTCAGCGCCCAGCTCGGCACACGGAGAAAGCCTCGCTGACGATTCAGGCACGCGTAACCGGGATGCACGTCTTTACCAACAGGTTGACCACTTAGGGTTGTCTGATCCCTTGCCACCGAACCGCTAGATCGGAGTCCGATACCAGGTTCTGTAGTGGTCCGCCATTACGGGCGCCCAGCGGCTAAATTCACCTCCAATGCCGCCCAGCAATTCCACCCTACTCGACGCACGCGCAGTAGAGAGGACGTTGAAGCGCATGGCCGACCAGATCCTCGAGTTTGCGGGCGGCACCGAGGACCTCGTCCTCGTCGGGATCCAGCGGCGGGGCGTCCAGCTCGCCGACCGCCTGGTTGACCTCATCTCCACCAGCGAGACGGTCCGGGTTCCTCGCGGCGCTCTCGACATCACGCTGTATCGCGATGATCTCCAGACCGTGGGTCCGCGTCCGATCGTCGGCCGAACGGACCTGCCCTGGGCGCTGGACGGGAACAAAGTAGTCATCGTGGACGACGTGCTGTACACCGGCCGCACGGTTCGCGCGGCGCTGGACGAGCTGGCGGATTTTGGCCGCCCTGCGCGGATCGCGCTGGCGGTGCTGATCGATCGCGGCGGCCGCGAGCTTCCGATCCACGCGGACATCGTCGGCAAGAAGGTGGACGTCGCGAACGGCGACCGCGTGGACGTCCTGCTGGAAGAGGTGGACGGCGAGACCTGCGTGGTCGTCACCCGCGCCGACAGCGCGTGAGCAGCGCGCTCGGGAAGGATCTGCTCGGTCTCGAGCCGCTCTCCGCCGAGCAGATCAAGCTCATTCTCGATACCGCCGAGCCGTTCAAGGAGATCAGCGAGCGCGCCATCAAAAAAGTCCCCACGCTGCGCGGCTCCACGATCGTCAATCTCTTCTTCGAGAACTCGACCCGCACCCGCATCTCCTTCGAGTTCGCGGAAAAGCGTCTGTCGGCCGACCCGGTGAACGTGTCCACGGCCGGATCGAGTGTGTCGAAGGGCGAGACGCTGGTGGATACGGCGCGGAACCTGGAGGCGATGCGGATCGACATGGTGGTGATCCGCCACGGC
>CALMKE010000097.1 GCA_937867645.1 uncultured Gemmatimonadota bacterium
CCAATCGCAGGGACTGACATTGCTCTGGCAGCGCTGTTCGGCATAGCGCTGCTCTCGTTGTTCACCGCCAACCCGCTCTTCCGCGCCGACATGCCGCCGGGCGCGCTGCTGTACGGCTTTCGCGACGCCGTTTTCTTCATGGGGCTGTACTACGTCGGCCGCGCGTCTCCCGAGATAGCCGAATCGGACCGGGTGCTCCGCCACGCCTACCTGATCGCGCTGGTGGTGAGCGTCATCGGCATCCTCGAGCGCGTGTTCGTATCGCCGGACATGCTCGTCCTTTTCGGCGTGGCCGCGTACATGAACGACTTCCTCGGGATGTCCGCGTACACCGTGGGCAACGAGTGGGGGCTGCCGCACAACTACTGGAGCACCCTCGGCGGCGTCGAAGTCAGGCGCGCGGGCTCCGTATTTCTGCACAGCCAGGGATTCGCCCTGCCCTTCCTGTTGCTGATGCCTGCCGCGACGATCTGGGCACTGAATCGCCGCGGCAATCACGCCGTCCTCGTGCGCGCCGGGTATGCCCTGATCTGGCTTGGTCTCCTCCTCTCCTTGACGCGCTTCACGATCATGATCTGCGCGCTCCAGGTCGCCCTCTACTTCGTGCTCTTCCGCAAGCCGGAATGGGCGGTGGGAAGCGCCGTCGCAGGCGCGGGGATCGTGGCGCTGGCCGTCGTGCTGGTGCCGGGACTGCTCGCGTTCATCTGGGAGACGCTCACCTGGCAGACAGGGAGCAGCGAGAGCCACCTCAAGGACTGGAGCTCGGGGTTGGTTGCCTTCCTCGAGCAGCCGTGGGGACATGGGCTCGGCACCACGGACGCCGTCGCGATAAGGTTTCTTCGCGAGCCGCTGACCGCGGACAACATGTACCTGTCGTATGCCGTGCAGCTCGGCATCGCGGGGCTGATCGCGTTCCTGGCGATGTTCGCGGGGATTCTGGCCAACTCGCTCAAGGCGTTTCGCTCAGCCGCACTCGGCGAACAGCGCCGCTTCGGCGCGGTGGTGGCGCTCACGACTCTCGGAATCCTGATCAACGGCATCACTTCGATCGTGTTCAGTTCGCTGATGCTGGCGTACCTGTTCTTCTTCTTTGCGGGGGCGGTCGTTACGGTCGCGCAGCGCGGACCGCCACGCTAGCCCTTAGCTGCGGGCTGCCAGCTGTCGGCTGCGAGTCTACGACCACTTAGAACCGCCAAGCGGGGAGCGGCGAGCAGGAAGCGGCCGGCTGCGGGCGGGGTGGGATGAAAGGCTTACGGTAGGCAGCAGGCGCTTGCGAACTACCGCACGGCGATCGGTATGCTTCCGCGGTGAGCGACTATCGCAAGCTTCAGGTCTGGCAGAAGGCGCATGCGATGGCGCTGGCCACCGTCGGGATCGCTACGAAGATCCGGGGCGCGCAGTTCGCCTCCTTCAGGAATCAGATCACCCGCGCGGCGATGAGCGTGCCGACGAACATCGTCGAGGGCCGCGATCAACAAAGCGAGGCCGGATTCGCGCGCTACCTGCGCATCGCCATCGGGTCCGCGTCGGAGCTGGAGTATCACCTCCTCGCCGCCAGGGACATAGAAGCCATCTCCCGAAGCGAGCACCATGCGCTCAGCGCACAGGTGGTTGAGGTTCGCATGACGCTTCATGGCCTCGTCCGCCGCCTCGACCGCTCCTCCCCCGCCAAGTCTGCCAGCCTCCGCGATCGCCGCGAACCGTAAGCCCGCAGCCGGCTACGGGCGGCGCGGGGTGAACAGGGTCGCGATCGGCAATCCTATCTCCGCGCGAACGGACTCACCGTAAGACGGAACGTGTTGTTCCGGATGTCCACCATCGCGTCTCCGCGCGGGCATCCCGACTGCATCTGGAACCACGGGTTGTACCGGTTGGCCAGCGTGATGTCGAGCGCGGCGAACCCCAGCCGCGACCACCAGGTAGCACGAGGACCCCAGTACAGATACACGTCGTGCGTGCACCAGCGTTTGAACCACTGAATGTCGGAGATGCTGCGGACGTCCTCGTTGTAGCGGATCCGGCCGGCCTCGAGCCCGAACGACCACGCCGGCCGCATGTAGTCGATCCGCAGGTTCTGCCCGGACGATCCCGGGCCCACCGCCGCGCCGAGCGGCTGGCCGCGGTTGGTGTACCCCTGGATCACCCTGCGGCTCGTGTACCACACGCCGAGCGGCCGGTCGCGGAAGGTCGCGCTCTGCTCGACGCTCGTGTTCTCGGCGTGGATCCGCCAGAGGTCGTCGCCCGTCCACCCGGGCCGGCGCCACTGGAATCCGATCGTGTACGCCTGGGTGTGGTTGGGGGCGATCAGGAAATCGCGAATCGAGGTCGGAAATTCCGTACGTCCCCACTCCGTGTACACGTCGAGGCCCGCCTCAGGAAAGAGCCAGCGCGCGAACAACGAATACACCTGATCGCGGCCGCCCGGATACAGCAGCGAATCGCTGAGCGGGAGGTTGTTCGGGCGGCCGGTGGAGTGGAAGACCTCCAGCCAGCGCATGGGGATCTCGCCCCACCCGGTGGACGTTCCCCACACGCTGCGCGCGGCGCCAAGAGTGAGCCCCGACGGCCGCCTGAGCCGCAGCGTGACTGCGGCTGCGCTGAGCGAGCGAAGGTCGTTGCTGGCCGTCGTGTCGAAGTAGTCCGATTCGGTCAGCCCGCCGACGAGCCAGCGGCCGTCGAGCTCGCCCAGCGGAGTGTGCAGCGGGCGCGCCGTTCGAAGGAAATAGTGCGGGAACCCAGGGGCGTTGTTGCTGAGGACCAGCGCGTTGCTGATCCCCGGCCCCCACCACTCGTTTTCGTTGCCGAACCCGAGCTGAAATTTCGAGAGCCCGATGAGGATCGATGACTGGCCCAGCGTGAAGCGGCTCATGGACTCGTTGCCGAACCGGGTCGGCATGTCCACCGAGTAGGGCCCCACCACGTACCACGGGAGCGCGAACTGACTGCGATCCGGCGGAATAAACGGCCGCTCGATGATCGGCTTGCGCAGCTCGAAGGAGTCGTTCGGCATCACCGACAGCTCGGGTGCGACGACGAGCTGCACTCGCCCGAAGCGCGCGAAGAACCCCCCGGCGACGCGAGCGTTCGTTCCCCGCCCCGCCCACAGGTCTCCATCGTTCTGGGACCAGGGGAGATTGCTGTTGTCGACGATCTGGATTTCCGGACGCAGCACGCCGAAGGTCTCGTCGGCCGCCGTCCGCGACACGATCGCGCTCAATGACCGCAGCATCATCGGAACGACTTCCGGCTTGCCCGCCATCTGATCGAGTCGCTCCCGATCGATCGAATGGAAGCCAAGGATGCTCGGCGAGATCGGCGTCCAGGGAGACTCTTGCGGTGCCGTGGCCGCAGGACCGGCGGAGTCGGGAGAGATGTCGCCGGGGCGGAGCTGAAAAAGCCTCACCGGGAACGCCCATTCTCGTACCGATTGCGCGGAGGCGAGCGAAGGCGCAAGCAGCGCAGCTGCGAATAGTAGAAAGCGAATCACGGCGGGTAAGATACACGGAGGAAGCGGCCAGCTGACCCGGCGGCTTGGTCGCCAACTCGATTAGGCTGCCGTCTTGCCAGTTGATCGCTTCCTCGGTCGGCCACCCTTGAGTCCATTCAATCGTGCGGCTCGCGCTTTCGTACTGGTACGAGCTGAACCACCCGCGGAACCCGCCGCGCGAAGAAGTATCTCAGTGCCGAACGCCATCGCCGCCAAATGCGCAACACTCAGATCAGCGTCCAAACGCTCCCAGCGGAGCCCAAGACCTGCAGCGCTTACCCGAACGTCGGCGAGCTCCTTGTCTGAGGCATCATGGAGCGTTTGGACCAAGTCCACCGGGACTGTGAAGGATGCACCATTCGTCAGGAGAACATGGAAAACGCGATGCGCTCGATCGAAGCGAGCCCGCTGCGCGTGAGGACTCGATCGAAGTGCTCGCTCCGCCCGCTGTCGGGCAGCGGGAAGCTGAGCGAGTATCTCCGAGTCGGTTAGTGTCCGTCTAGCCATGCATCATCCTCCATGCTTTCCTGATTCGCGCCTCATGTTTTTCGACGATTCTGTAAGCCCTGATGACGTCTCGCTCTTTCATGCCGCCGTACACGGCCCACACTTCCTGAGGCTTCTGTCGGGTGCCAAGTCGGATTACCACAACCTCCTCGGCACCGTGCTCGACATGGACATGTACCGGCAGATGCTCCCTGGGAGGGCCAAAGATCCGGACTCTGAAGCCATCCTCGTCAACGATCGTCGGCGTTGTTAATCTAACCCAACGCTTGGCTTATGGGAAGGGCGTTTCCTATCGAATGAAAGCCAGGGATGCTCGGCGAGATCGGCGTCCAGGGAGCTGAAAAAGCCTGACCGGGAACGCCCAATCTCGCACCGATTGCGCGGAAGCGAGGGACGGCGCAAGCAGCGCGGCTGCGAATAGTAGCGAGCGAATCACGGCTCGTAAGATGCAACGGAGGAAGCGCCCAGCTGACGGATGGAGCAACGGCAGAGCAACGACAGCTGCGAGCGACGAGCCGTTCGGCGGCCAGCCGGCAGGCCTGACGACTTAGAAACAACAGCTGCGAGCGGCGGGCCGTTCGGCGGCCCGCCGCCAGCTATTTGAGTGCCAGTACGAGCGTCTTCGGCTCGCGGCTCGCCGCCAAACGGCCCGTGGCTCGCCGCTGCTGTTGAAGCTAAGTCCTCAATCCGTTCGTCTAAGGCTGACCAGGCGGATTGGTCGTCAACTCGATCCGCCGCAGCAACCCATGCAGCATCCTCCTGACCTCAACGACCCGAGCGCAAAGCGGCAAATACCCGGTCTCCGAAATCGCGCCGATATCACGCGCCGCCAGCAGATGGTACTCGAGCTCCGAAACCGAGCCGAGCGCGATCCGAAGGTACCGCGCGAATCCTGCATCGGTTTTCTGCTCCCGTCCTTCGACGATGTTTGCCGGAACCGACATCGCGGCGCGGATGATCTGGCTGCGGAAGGGCGCGTACTGGGCACCTCGTATGCAGCTGGCCGCCCGATGCGCGCTCAGCGATAGCGCGTGTGCCTTGCGCCAGACGAGGAGCTTGGTGTAATCGCTCATATCCAAGCCTGAGGGCGGACGCGCGTGAGCTCGCCATCATTCCATCCCGTCCGTACCCCTCGCCGTTAAGCTCGCGGCCGGGAGCTAAAACGCTGGTAGCTGGAGGCCGACAAGAGCTGGGACCAAAAGCGAGCTGCGAGCGGCGAGCCGTTTGGCGGCCGGCTGCGAGCAAAAAACCCGGGCGCTACCCAAACTGTGTTGCATTTATTACGTTTATTTCGTATATTGCGAACACACCTCGTTTACCCGCTCCCGACCATGACTATTACTGCAATCCCTTCGGCTGAAACAGCCCGTGACGCGGAAACCGCGCTTCGCGAACTTGCGCCTGTCCCTCGGGGGCAGCCGGCGGACAATATGTCCGTCCGCGTCCAAGGGCCTACTCGCGAACATAAGGTAGCCGTACCGCGGCAGGCCTTTGAACTGTTCCTGGAAATCCTGGCGCAGATGGCGAACGGAAACGCCGTGACCATCATACCGGTTCATGCCGAGTTAACCACGCAGGAAGCCGCAGATTTGCTGAACGTTTCACGCCCATACCTCGTCCAACTTCTCGAGGATGACGCTATCCCCCACCGCCGAGTCGGAACCCATCGCCGCGTCCTTGCAGCGGACGTCCTGAGTTATAAGCGCAAGGACGAGGTCCGCCGCCGAAAGGTGCTCGACGAGCTCGCCGTGGAGGCGCAGAAACACCAGCTCGGATACTGAACACGAATGGCATTCGTCGTACTGTTCGATGCCTGCGTGCTGTATCCGGCTCCTGTCCGCGACCTTCTTCTCCGCATCGCGAACGCTGGCATCGTACGCGCGAGATGGTCCGATCGGATCCTGGACGAATGCTTTAAAAGCATTCGACGCCAGCGCCCCGAGCTCGATCCGACGAGTTTGGAGCGCACGCGACGATTGATGTGCGAAGCAGTGCCGGATTGTTTAGTGGCCGGCTACGAGCATCTCGAAAAGGGGCTTGAGCTCCCAGATCCCGACGACCACCACGTGTTGGCGGCTGCAATCCGGGCGAACGCTCAGGCAATAGTGACGTTCAATATCCGACATTTCCCCGATCACGTGCTTGCCCGATACGACATCGAGACGAAACATCCCGACGAGTTCATCCTGGACTCGATAGACATCGCGCCGGGTGCCGTCATTCAGTGCCTCACGGACCAGGCCGCAGCGCTGCGAAATCCACCCATATCGGTCGTGGAGCTCCTCGGTACTCTGCGGCAAGCAGAACTGGTGAGATCCGTCGCCCGCTTTCGGGAATTGCTGGGTCCCGCAGCAACCGGCGACCTATCCCCCTGAGCCGGCTCCCGGCTCGCTCCGGCGCAGGACATTCAGCAATGCAGCTTTCTCGGCATCCGCGAGCGCGTTCCGCCAGCAAACAGTAGCGAACAGAACACTCCCGACAGTCAGCGAGGCCAGTGGAAGGAGGCGGCTCGCTCCGACACCGGCATTCCCAGCGATCAGCGTCAGGAGCAGAACCGTGGATGCTGCCCCAGCCGCGCCCCAGAGCCGTAGCTTTTGGCTATCGATGTGCCATGCTCCAAGCCGCCCTGCGATCAGCGAGAGCCCCACCGCGTCAAGGCTGGTTCGCAGCGACCAAGCCGCCGCAGCTCCCGTCACCCCGAACCGGCTCACCAGCCAGAGCGTGAGCGGGACGTGCAGCACCAACTCCGCCACGTGCAACTTGGCAGGGAGATCGGGCCTCCCCGCGGAATAAAGAAAGACCGAAGGCACGTGCGCGATCGCGTTGGCGAACACACCCACGCTCAGAATCCGCAGCGCCGTGGCCGCCTCGGCGGCGAAAGCGGGACCCAGCCAGAGGGACAGGATCTCCGGCGCCAGGGCGAGGATCGCCAGAGTGGGAAGCATCATCACCAGCACCGTCTGGCGCAGCGCGGACTCGAGCACGCGGACGGTGCGGTCCCGCTCGGCGAGTGCCTCCGTGGACGTCAGTACCGGGAAGAGCGCCGAGAAGATGCTGACCGGCACGAGCAGGAACCGCGTCGCACCCTCGTACGGCGCAGCGTAGAAGCCGACCGCCGCCACTCCGACCAGCGAGCCGAGTGCAAACCGATCGAGGTTGACGAGGATGGGATTGGCCAGGCCGGAAACCGTGAGCCACCCGCTGTAGCCGAACAGCGAGCGGAGGCGGCGCCATTCGCGCGGCCGCTCCCAGCGGAATTGCTCGACGGCCCGCGGGACCAGAGTCGCCAGAGTCGCCAGCGTCAGCAGCCGCGCGGCGAACACCCACCAGAGGATCCCGTCGAGCGACCAGCCCCGGGTCGCGCCGAAAGCCGGGATCACGATCGCCGCCACGGCGGTCGGGATCTTGACCGTGGTGGACAGATCGAACCGCTGCGCCCCCTCCAGCGCGCCGCGCAGGGCGCCGATGGCGATGACCACGGTGAGGTTGGCGCCGACCGCCACAAACATCGCCTGAGCTTCGGCCTGAAAGCCCGCAGGAATCGAAAAAAGTGTCGTGGCCAGGTGCGGAGCCGCCGCCCAGACCAGAAGCCCCG
Source organism: uncultured Gemmatimonadota bacterium (assembly GCA_937867645.1). Classification (GTDB taxonomy): domain Bacteria; phylum Gemmatimonadota; class Gemmatimonadetes; order Gemmatimonadales; family Gemmatimonadaceae; genus JACDCY01. The sequence continues at coordinate 7,590 of CALMKE010000097.1, forward strand.
CAAACAGGCCCGTGGCGAGCTGCGTGGCGAACGCCACGGGAATTATCTGGGAGTTGTCGCGGGGGGATCTGGCCAGCGCGTCGGCGACGAAGCGGACGGTGGCGCGGGAGAGGCCGAGGTCGAAGAAGCCGCCGTACTCGACTACCGCCCACGCCAGGCCGAGGAGGCCGAACCGGGCCGGGCCGAGAGCGCGGACCGTGATGGGGATCGCGATGAGGGCGACTGCCAGCGGGACCGCGAAGCCCGCGAGGGTGAGGGCCGTGTGGCGCGCGACTCTGGCGCCGAGTGCCCTGGGCGTCACGGGGCGTCCCTCACCTGCGGCAGCACCCCGCCCGGCCTCCCGAAGTGCGGCGTCACAGCGGCTGACGCCCGGGAATCCGCCCCCGGCATCACGAACTCCCCCGCCTCGCTCGACCAGTACAGGCATCCGATCTCGTCCGGCGGGCGCGAGCGAATGAAGGCATCGGCCTCGTCGAGCGCCGCCAGCCACTCCGTCTTGGCCGCGACCAGATCGAACGGCTCCGCGAGGTCGAGGCGCACAAAATCTTCCGGCCGGTACCGCCCGCGTCGCTTCAGCAGCTCCAGCAGCGACAATGGAGTAAAGCCCGGATCCTTTCCCGCCGCGGCCCAGCACACGGCACCGAGCGGGAGCACGCGCTCGTGGATGAACAGGATGTCCACGAAATCGCGCGGCTCGTCGCGGCCGGCGAGGACGAGCGCCTTGTTGATCGCCAGGTCCACGGGGTGAAGCAGCAACCCGCCGAGCGGATCGCGCACGAGCGGCATGAACCGCCACGCCGATTCGTGGGCCCAGTCCACCCGCGTTGCCTCTTCCTCCCGCGAAACGATGGCGCGGACGAATCCGGGCTGGCTGATCTCGACCGTCACGGTGTATCCGGCAGATTCGAGTAGCGTCCGGTTGTCGTTGAACGCTGCCGCCACTCGCTCGACCGAGTCGTGGAAGAAGTCCAGATCGTTGCTGTAGCGGGCGGAGTTGGGCGCGAAGTGAAGCGCCGCCCCGCCCGCGAGGTAGCTTTCGCCCGGTCGTACGTCGGCCGCTTCGGCCAGCTTGGCGAGCAGCGTCCGCTGGAACCCGGTTAGCGGCACAGCCGCGACCCCACGCGCCAGGCCTCGCGGTTGCCGTGCTTCATGAGCTGTTCGGCGACCCAGGGCACGTCGGCGGCAGTGATCGGCAGGTCGGGTCGATACGACCAGAAGCACGCTGCGCGAAAGCGGCGGAACGCGCGCCGCGCCTCACGAGTTTTCGCCATGTCACGCGCGGTGGCGGGATCGAGCGTGCGACGGCTCTTGAGGCCGCCGCGTCGGCCGATGGTGGCGAGGTATTTTCGGACAGCGGACATGATTAATCGTAGTCCGCTTATGATATAAAATCAATAATATCAAGCTGATGCCCCATCCCGCGCTACGGCGACTCGTACAGCGATGGCAGCGGCCGTGGGACCGCGATCCCGCGAAGGTCCGTGCGGCGCGCCGCCGTCAGGTGCGTCGCCGAACGCCCGGAAACAGTCGCGACGCACGAAACACTGTTATGATCTCGATTCGATCGTCTCGGAGCTCGTACACGATTCGGTACGCGCCCTGGATAACCTCACGGACGCTCGGATGATCGACCTCGGGAACGATGCGACCGGATTCTGGGAACCTCTTCAGCCGGGTTACCGCGTCATAAAGACGCCCGGCGACGACGTCGGCATACCGGGGCGATGTTTGCGCGATGTACGCGTGAATCCCCGCGATATCGTCGACTGCCTCGGCAGACCAAACGATTCGCGGAGCACGCGCCATTAGATGCCGAGGCGCTTCGGGATGTCCTCATGGGCGATCACACGACCAGTACGCGCGTCTCCGCGACCGCGCTCGATCTTCTCCAGGAAGTACAGCCGCTCCATCGCATCCTCGAGCGTCGCATCCTCCGGCAGTTGTTCCACTGCCTGCAGCGCAAGCTGCTTGGCGGACGGTTCTGTCATGGGCTACCTCGTTCGTTGGCCGTAAGATGGCTTATCGCACACGCTGAGCGCTTAATAATACCCGGAACGATGTATTACTGGCCAAACGCGCTCACGTCTTGGGCGCCCCCAGTGATTCGGCGATCAGCTCTCGCGCAACCTCCCGTTCGCGAGCGTCGCCGACTCTGAGTGCGTCCACGAGCGCGAGCAGGCGGTACAGGCGCGGATCGCGGAACGAGATATCCGCAGCAGCGGGCACGAGCGGCCGTACGCCCTTACCCATGCTATTCCCCAGCGTCGACGGCCAGACGAGCGGCACGTCCCCCACGGGGGCGGAACCTTGCAGCGGCGGCGCCGAGAACCCTGTGGGAATCCCGCGCGCCTTCGGCACCGTCTCTACGGGAAACGCGTACGGCACGCCAAACTGCAGGAACTCCCTAGTTGGCCCCGGAGCAACTCGTACGCCGGCGCGACCGACTTCGGAAGCCAGTCCGCTTCGGACGAGGCGAGCCACCGATGCGTGCGCGCTGCTCTTGCTCACCCCCAAGCCCTCGGCCAGGGCGCCGTATGAGGCACCCGGATTGAGGTACAGGTGAAGCAGGACACCGACATCGACCGGCTTGAGGGAGGGATTCGTGGGCATTGTTTGTATAGTTTTCTGAACACAGAACGACAAGAATTAACGTAATGTAGACTAAGGTTTTGTCAATAATCGTTCGTTATTCATGAACTGTGTCAAATCGGTTTGGCCTGTCTCGGCGGCGTCGGAACCCGGCGATTGACAGGTAGGAATACGCGTACTACCATTGGTAGTATGAGCACAGACCTCGAACCTCTGTCTGCCAGGCGCGCCGCTCAGCTGCAACGCCTGTTGAGCCGGCACGAGAAGAAGGCGAAGACCTCCATCAGCCTGTCGGGAGAGCTGCTCCGCGCGACCGACGTGGTCGCCGGCAAGGCACAACGCTCTGCTCTCGTGGAACGGGCTCTACGCCGCTACCTCCAGTCGATTCTCCGGCGTGCGCGCCATCAACGGGACCTGGCGCTGATCGCGGCACGGGCGGCGGTGACGAACCGCGAATCGGACCAGGTGCTGGAGCTCCAGACGTGGCCTGAATGAGCCTGTCGCGCGGCGATGTTTACCTGGTGTCGCCGCCGCCGGGCACCGATCCCAAGCGGGCGCGGGCGGTGGTCGTCGTCAGCCGGCAAACACTGTGCGACTCCAGGGCCGACAAGGTGATCTGCGCGCCGATCAACACCAACGCTGACGGGCGATCGACAGAAGTCGCCGTGGGAATCGACGAAGGGTTGAAGCATGACTCCGTCATCAACTGTGACCAGCTCATCCTGGTCCCCAAAGGGGTGTTGACGAACTATATCGGAGCGCTCTCGCCCAGGAAGCTGGCCGCTCTCCGCGACGCCTTGCGGATCGCGCTCGCAGTGGAATAAGGGCCGGATGCAGGCTAGCGCCGAATGCTACCGCCGCCAAGTACGCGACACTCAAATCAGCGTCCAGGCGCTCCGAGCGAAGCCCGAGGCCTCCAGGACCTACCTGAACGTCGGCGAGTTCCTTGTCTGAGGCGGTATGAAGCGAGCCTCCGCGATCAGCGGTGCGACGGTTCCATTCGCGGGTTAGACGCCGGACTTCGCTGTTGGCGCCGAGCTTCGTCGCGGGCGGTCGCGCCGGCCCGGTTCAAAATCGTGATGAGCTCGGTGGGGGATTTGTCGGCCAACTCGCGAGCCAAGTCGTCGCGAATCTTGCGCACCATTTCAACGGCTCGAATCGGGGTCGTCTCGTCCATAAGTCGTCACCTCTCGCGGTGAGTAGATGGCGAGCGTCCGGTAGCCACGCTCGATGTTCACGCCGTTGAACAGTTGAATCTTGTCCAGCCGAACAATGTGCCGAAAATTCCAACTGACGACGACGTCCACGCCCGAAACGGTCGCCAACGCAATATGCAGCAGGTCGTTACGGTACCGGGGGCCGAGAATACCATGGCCTTCATACGCCGCGACCAAGCCAACGACCTCCTCGGTGGCCGAGATTACTTCGCCCAGCGCTGCCACCTCTCGGTGAAGGTCCCTTACACGCTGGGGTGCGCGCTCCACTTCAAGAGCGGTAAGGTCGGACAGCACTGGGCGAAAGAGGCCACGTCGAAAGTCCTCGATCAGCCCATTCGACCACGGCGCAAACTCGGCGTCGAAACACCCGCCGAGCACTGAGGTGTCCATATAAACTCGCCCAGCCTTCACGCCTCCAATTTATACCCGCGCTTTCACCGGCGTCTAACATGGTGACCTGGAGAGGGGTACCACTCGACTACCAACTGGTTCCACCGCCCTCGCTCGCAGCTGGAAGCTTCCTGCTGGCAGCTCGCGGCTTGGTTTCTCTCGGTTGACGTGTTTGAGGGTGGTAGCGGACAGTCAGACGAGATCGAGCGAACGCCCCATGTCGCGCGGCCGCGCAAACGGGGCGTGCGCCGGCGGACCGCCGAAGTCGCGGAACTCGCCGGCAGCGACCGCCTCGGCGAACGGAGAATCCCGGAGGAAGTCCGCGAGGTTGTGCGGCGCGACGAGACGCTCGCGGTCTGTCTTCGCCTTTTCCACATTCCGTCTCTTCACAGGGGCCTCAATTGCCGAAGTGCCCGGGTTCCCCGTCCCTTACTATACCTTCCGTGCCTGAAAATACCGGAGTAGCGGCCGCGAGCGGCCCCAGCGGGTGGGGCGTGGTGGTGGTGAACTGGAACACGCCCGGCGACACGATCGAGTGCTTGGAGTCCATCCTGGCCGCGGCGAATCACCCTCGTCGGGTGGTGCTCGTGGACAACGCGTCGACCGACGCGAGCCTGGACGCCTATCGCGAAATGGCAGGCCCCGGGGGGCTGCCCAATCTGCAGATCTACGCGCTCACCAAGGAGGTTGACGCGGATACCGCATACACGGTGGGCCTGGAGAACGCACTCGGCGACTATATTGCCTTCATCGATCTGCTCACCGACGACATCGCCTTTCTGCCGGAGATGCTGGAGCGTGCCGTGGCCGGCGCTGACGTGGTGTTCGCGGCCAACCGGCAAAAGCCACGTCAGAGCCTCGCATACCGCGCCTCGTCGCGAATCTTCAATGCATTGTATGTGCGCATGCACGGGGTCGATCTGGACCGGGGCGCGCCACCCTTTCGTATCGTGAGCCGGCGCGTGGCCAATTTCATCCTGCAGCATCCGCTGCCTTCGCTCACGTACCGCCATCTTCCCGCGACCGGCGGCTTCTCGAAGGTGATTCTGGATTACGAGGCGACGCCGAAGGCGGTGCGCAAAAAACACTTGGCCGACAGCGTGGACCGGGGGATGCGGCTGATCGTCAGCACCACGCGGGCGCCGATGCGGTACTCCATGGCCATGTTCTCGGCGAAGTCCTTCGCCTTCGCGCCGAGCTGCAGCTGGCGGAAGGCGACCTTCATGGTCTGCGGGGACTTGGTGGCCAGCACCTTCAGCTGCTCGCGGGCCCAGTCGGTGTCGGCCGC
>CALMKE010000098.1 GCA_937867645.1 uncultured Gemmatimonadota bacterium
CGGCACGTGCTGCTTGCCGCATCCACGGACGACCAGCTTTCCTGGACGGCCTCGGGCTGGCCGAAGTACGGCGGCACGATCAGCGTGTTCACGTACTACCTGGCGGAAGCGCTCGAAGCGGCGTCTCCGACCGCCACGTTCTCGCAGGTAATGGACGGCGTGCAGCAGAAGACGCTCGCCTACACCGAGGCGAACTACAACGCGCGTCAGACGCCGCGCCCGGAAGGAAGCCGGAGCAGCGCGACGCTCCGGGAATTCCTGGGTCAGCGATAACAGGAACATGAGGAAGGTTTTCGCGCTCATCGGCGTCGTCGCGGCCGGGTTGCTCACCGGCTTCTCCGGCGCCGGTGAGCGCACCCCGCCCCGCCCCGCGCGGCACATCTCGCTGCTCATCGGCGTGGGGAACTACCAGTATGCTGGAAGCGCCAAGTGGAACAGCATGCACCTGGCGAACCTGAAGGGACCGGCACGCGACGTCGTGCTCATGCGCACCGTGCTGCGGAACCGCGGCTTCAGCCCCGGCGAGAATCAGCAGGTCCTCGTAGATGGCGCGGCCACCAAGGCCGCCGTGCGCCGCGCGTTCGAGTGGCTCGCTACACGCGCGACGGAGAGCTATGACGTGGTCGTCATCTACTATTCGGGGCACGGGTCGTGGGCGCTCGACCGCAACGGCGACGAAGCGCGGGCAGGTGACCCGGGTGACCGGTGGGACGAAGGGCTGGTCCCGCACAACGCCCAGGACCCGGAAGATCCGGACCAGCTGATACTCGACGACGAGATCAACGCGTGGCTCGCCCGGCTTGGGAGCCGAAACGTGACGATCATCGTGGATGCGTGCTTCTCCGGCACCGTCACGCGCGGCGGACCCGATACGTCCAGCGCGTCGGCCCCGGTGGCACGGGGCCCGCGGCCGCCCGAGTACGTCTCGCTGTCCAGCAGCGTGCTCGAGAGCGGGCGCGCGATGAATCACACGCTGCTCAGCGCCGCGTCTGCCGCGCAAAAGGCCTACGAGAAGAACTACTACGGCGAGGGAGTGTCGGGCGTGTTCACGCGCGCGCTGGCGTCGGCGCTCGAGGGCGCCGGCCCCGACACGCGCTGGGACGACGTGCTCCAGCAGGTGCGAAACGAAGTGGGCGACCGGCAGACTCCGCAGCTCGAGGGGGAGCGCGGCGGCCGCATCTTCAAGGTTGACGCGGGCGTCGCCATTCCGGCGCGCGGCTACGCGATAGCGCGGCGCGCGGGAGCGAATCGCGTCGGCATCGACGTGGGCGCGATCCACGGTGTGCGAAAAGGGATGTGGTACGACGTCTATCCGGCCGGCGAGACGCGGTTCGAGAGCGGGCGAATCGCGCAGATCCAGGTTGACTCGGTCTTCGACGCGTCCTCGTTCGCCCACTTCGTGTCCGGCTCGCGCGCGCTGCCGCGGTCAGCGCGCGCGACTCTAAGCAGAGTTCCGCCGGGCGCGATGGATCTCAGCCGCCTCAAGCTGTTCGTGCACCCGAGCGCGGGCGCGCTCCGCGATTCGCTGGCCGCGTTGCCGTGGATCCGGCTCACCGACGCCGAGTCGAGGCCGATGGCCGAGTTGCGGCGCATGGGCGATGTGTATCAGGTAGTCGTGGACGGGCACGACGTGGCGCCGCTGTGGGGAGACGACGCCGCGGGCCGGAGCAAGGCTGCCACCGCGAAGTCGCCGCGCGGCTACGTGGGGAACATCGCCGCTCTCTGCCGTCCGTTACGCCGGGCATTTTCGATCGCCGCGCTGGGCCTCGTGCGCAACGACCAGCCGCCGCCGAGGTCGCGGCTGCGCGTGGACGTGCGCGTGCTTCCCGCGAGCGTCACATCCTATCCGAACGACACCAACGCGGTAGACACTGCCCGCGTGGATGGCGCGTACAACATCTGGGCATCCGTCCGAATACCGGACGCGGCGGTCGCTTCCACGAAGCTCTACGTAACTGCCGCCGTCGCTGGCTATGGCGCGGTACCCACGGTCCTGTGGCCCGTCGGAAACCGGAGCCAGACGCAGCTTACCATGGAGCAACTGCGCCGGCCGTTCGTGCTCGGTCGGCTCCCGGACGACATGCCTGAAGGCGTGGAGAACATCAAGGTCGTGGTGAGCTCCGATCCATACGACCTGCGGCCGCTCATCCGGGACGTACCGGACTGCGTTCCGACCGCCACAATCGCGACGAGGGGGCCGGGCAAGGACACGCTCGCGGTCACGGGATGGACGGCCGTCTCGCGGCGGGTCCAGCTTCAGCCGCGCCGCCCGTAAACAGATTATCTTTCGTGGCTGTCCGCGAGCCAAGCCACCGCACTCCTGGAGCCCGGATGACCCCGCGCGCGCTCGTTCTTACAGCGCTCTTCGCCCTCTCGCCGTTTGTCTCGGGCGGGATCGCGCACGCGCAGACCGAGCAGGGTCCCGACAAGGAAAAGCCGCGCGCCGGGCAGCCTGACGGCAAGGCGAGCGCGCCGATGATACGTATTCATCGGGCGAAGGCGACGCCCGACGGGAAGGTCGGTGAAGTGTGCGTAGTCGCCGAGGGCGGAGGCGACGCCGTGCCAAAGGTGATCCTCACCATGGACAGCGTGCCCGTGGCGCCGCGGCGCTCCGCATCCGCGGGAGGGGGCCAGGGCAATGAGTGCCCCACGCCGTGGGATTACCGCATTCCGCTCGCTCCCGGCACGCACTATCTCGAGGCGGCGGTATTCGCCAACAACAGCGACACGCCGGCAGCGGTCGCGCGCGACTCGCTGGTCGGCAAGGCCGATTCGGCCGCCCTGGCGACGACGTTGCACATTTTCACGATCGGCATCAACAGGTACCCGGCCGGCATGGACAGCCTGTCGTACGCCCGCACTGATGCGCGCGCCTTCGCCGATTCTATTCGCCGCCAGGCGGCGCCGCTGTTCGGCAGCGTCCGGATCGACTCGCTGTTCGACGCCGCTGCCACGCGTGACTCGATCATCACCACGCTGATGGACATTCGCGATCGCGTGAGGCCGAACGACACGTTCGTCTTCTTCTTCGCGGGCCACGGCGCGATGCAGAACGGCCATATGTTCCTCGCCGGCTCCGAGGTCAACTCGCTCGCCAGCGAGCGAACGCTGACGCTCAAGGGAATTCGCGACGACGATCTGCTGAACCGCATGGCGGACATCAAGGGCAACACGTTGATGGTGCTCGACGCCTGCCATTCAGGGCAGATGATCACGGCTTTCCGGAACAAGGAGAGTCGCGCGCGCGCCGAGCTCATTCTCGAGCTGGGACAAAGACCGAACATGGCGATATTGGCCGCGACGGATTCTTCGGGGCTCGCCGAGGAAAACAGCCAGATGGGTCACGGCCTTTTTACTGCCGCTCTCCTGCGGGGCAGAAAGCCCGGTGAAGCGCGCGAAGTCCGCGGGCCGGAATATCTCAATGCCAGCGCTCACACGTTCCTCAAAGCCTGGTATCTGGAAGAGAGGTCCGAGACGAGGGACGAAACGCACATCTGGAAGCCCCCGACGAAGACCTTCAATCTCGTCGTCAGGTAGCGGGATGCGCGGCCCGGGGCACTTCCTCGCGCGGCTTGTGGCGGCTCTCGCGCTCGGCATCCCCGCCGCGAGCGTGGCGGCGCAAACGGCGGCGAGCGACACGGCCAGCGGATACGCGACGGTCGTGCGGCGCTCGGCAGCGAGGCCCATTGCGATGGGAGCGCGGATCGAGTCCGCAATCACGGCCGCCGACCCGACGCTGTCCGACGGCACGCGCTTCCAGGTCTGGAGGTTCGCCGCCCGTGCGGGCCAGGACGTGGCGGTCGCGCTCGATTCGCGCGAGTTCGACGTCTTCCTCATGGTGTTCGCGGCCGCGGGCGAGTCGCAGGACGCGCTGCAGATGGAGACGCCCGACAGAGCCACCAGAGTGGCGCAGACGGCGATCCGCATTCCGCGCGATGGTGACTACCTCATAGTCGCGAACACGCAGCGGCCGGAGGCGCTCGGCCGGTACCAGCTCTCTCTGCGGACGCTCAGCGAAGCGTGCGCCGCCGGCGGACCGTGCGCCGTCGAAGGCCATGAGGTTTCCGACCTCACTCCTCTCCGGCGGATAGACGTGGGCGCCGCCCGCCCGATCGCGCTGGGCGATTCGGCGAGCGCTGATCTCGCGGCGAGCGACGGGCGCCTGATGGACAGCAGCTACTTCGACGCGTGGCGGTACGAAGGGCGCGCGGGCGAGCGGATAGTGCTCGACCTCCTCTCACGGGAGTTCGATTCATATCTGATCATCGCGCGCGTGACCGCGGAGGGACCGGAGTCGATGCGCGAGAACGACGACGCGCCCTCCACTTCCAACTCCCGGCTCGCGGTCGAGCTGCCGGACAGCGGCACGTACGTGATCGTTACGACCAGCTTTCAGCCCGGCAGAACCGGTCGCTACGCCCTGCGGGTGCGGCCGCTCGCGCAGGCATGCGCGGCCGGCGGACCGTGCGAGCTGACGCCGGCCGCCCCCGAACGGAGAAGCCTGTTCGCGGCGGTGCGCACTGCGCCCACGCCCGCCATAGCGCTGGGTGACTCCGTCAACCGGCGGCTGGCGCGCTCCGACCAGACCCTTGGCGACAACACGTTCTTCCACGCCTACCGTTTCACCGGAGCGGCTGACGCGGAAGTGGCGATCTTCATGTCGGCCCGCGCGCCGAACGTTGGCAGCTTCGACACTTACCTGCACCTGCTTCGCCCGGACGGCGATACGCTCGTCACGGTGGACTCCGACGACGACGGCGGCGCCGGCAAGAATTCGCTGATAACCACGCGCCTTCCGGGTACCGGCGAGTACGTGATTGTCGCGAACGGGCTCACCGCCAGCGACACGGGCAACTATTCCCTGTCAGTTTTGTCCCTCGCAGATGCCTGCTCGCGGTACCAGGTGTGCAAGATCGGTGACGAGCCTGCGGAGATGTCCGCGGAGCAGGCCATCGCGTCCATCGCTCCCAAGCCCATCGTGGCGGGCACGCCGGTGAACGCCGAGCTCGCGCGGCACGGACCCCGCCTGCCGGACGACAAGCCATTCGACGTGTGGCGCTACACCGCGCGGCGCGGCGAGCGGATCGTCATCACCAACCATTCGAGCGCTTTCGACGCGTACCTGTACGTGTACCAGGTGAACGGCCGTACACTGCGGGAGATCGCGCGAGACGATGACGGCGGAGGGAGCCTCGACGCGCAGATCGCGGTGGAGCTCGCCGAAGCCGGAGAGTACCTGATAGTACCGGCGAGCTTTTCCACGTCCGCGCAGGGGAGCTATCGCCTGACGGTCGAGCCGATGGCGGCCGCGTGCGCGGCTGGCGGACCGTGCGCTCCCGGCGAGACGGCGGCAGCGACGGGGCGCATCCGTCCGGCGATCACCGCCGCCTACACCGTGCTGACCGTGCCCGACACCGTCGCGACGGTGCTGCCGGATTCGGCGGCGCTGCTGCCGGGCGCGGGGCGCTTCCATGCGTATCGCTTCCGTGGACGCGCGAACGAGCGGATCGTGCTGACGATGCAGTCGAGCGCGTTCGATCCGCACCTGCACCTGGCGCTCCTGCGCGCCCCGTCGGTGCGGCTGGTGGGCAGCGACGACGACGGCGGCGAAGGTATCAACGCGCGTCTGGTCGCGACGTTGCCGGAGGACGGGGAGTACCTCGTGGTCGCGTCCGCGCTGAGCGCGACGGGATCCTCGATTTCGGGGCGATACACCCTGGGCATCGCGCCGTGCGACAGCGCCTGCGCCGCGTACAGCGACGCGCCCCCGACGCGGACCGCCGTCTCCTACGCGGCGGCGATTCGGGCTCCGCGCCGGGAGATCACTACCGGCGAGGCGGTCGAGGGCACTCTCGCGGACGGCGACTCCACGCTCAGCGATGGCGCGCACTTCCACGCCTATTGGCTCCAGGGAGCCGCGGGCCAGCCGCTGCGCGCCGCGATGCAGGCGTCCGCGCTCGATCCGTATCTCGCCCTGCTCCGGCTCGAAGGCGACTCGCTGGTCAGCGTCGCCACCGATGACGACGGCGGCGACGGGCTGAACGCGTTTCTCGAATCCACGCTCGACCGGGCCGGCACGTACGTGCTGGTGGCAACGGCGGCGTCCCGCAGCTCGTCGGGCCCCTACACGCTCCTGTTGCAGCTGGACTCTTCGTCCACGCGCGAGCAGTTCCTCGCGGCCGCCGCAACGGCCGGCGCGCGCGCGGCGCTGCGCCAGGCCCTCGCCGCGCCACAGCAGCCGCTGCGAATGGGACAGGCAACAACCGCCGAGATGCCGGCGTCCGCGCCGCGGCTCGAGGGAAGCGGCCGCTTCCAGTCGTACAGGTTCCGCGGAGAGGCGGGCCAGCGAGTGGTCGTCACGCTGGAATCGCAGACGTTCGACCCGTATCTCCGCCTGGCGCACGTCGACGGAAAGCCGGCGACGTTGCTCGCGAGCGACGACGACGGCGGCGATGGAACGAACGCCCGAATTGTCGCCACGCTGCCGGCCGCGGGCGAGTATCTCGTCATCGCGTCGGTGTACTCGATGAGCGACACGACGCGCGCGCCCGTGTACAGCCTCACAGTGGGCCCATGCGACGATGCGTGCGCGGCGTATCAGGATACGCCCGGCAGCAGATCCGCGGCTGCCTACCAGCGCGCTCTGCGCTCTCCAATGAGATCCATACCGCGCGACGGCACCGTCGCCGGCGCTCTCGCCGCGTCGGACTCCGCGTTCAGCGACGGCACCCCGTTCCATTCCTACGCGATCGACGGGGCGAGCGGCCAGACATTCCGGGCCGCGATGGCGTCGAGCCAATTCGATCCTTATCTGGCGCTGCTCCGGCGGGAAGGTGATTCGCTCGTGGTCGTCGCTTCCGACGACGACGGCGGAGAGGGCGTAAGCGCGCTCCTGGAGTGGCCGATCGACCGGAGCGGAGCGTACGTGCTGATCGCCACCGGGGTATCGCGCACGTCGGAGGGAGCTTACGTCCTTACCGTCGCGCAGGGTCCCGCGTCCGCGCGGGAAGCATTCGTGGCCGCGGCGGCCGACGCGGCCGCCCGGTCGCAGCTCGGGCCCGCGCTTGCCGGGCCGCATCGCGCGATCACCGTCGGGCAAGCCGTCACCGGCACGATGAGCGGCAACGCAGCGCGTCTCTCCGGACGGGGAAGATTCCACTCCTACCGTTTCCGGGGGAGCGCGAATCAGCGGGTCGTAGCCGCGCTGGAGTCGGATGACTTCGATCCATACCTCTACCTGGTGCGCACGGACGGCAACACGGTCCGGATCCTCGGCACGGACGACGACGGCGGCGAGGGCGATGATGCGCGGCTGGTCGCCACGCTCCCCGACAACGGCGAGTATCTCCTGATCGCGACCACGTACGGGGGAAGCGACACCACCGGGACGGCGGCGTACACGCTGAGGCTCGACGCCTGCGACGACGCCTGCGAGGCGGCGAGCGATGAGTCCACTTCGACGGCGACCGCCGATTCACCGGCCGTAGTCAACGCGCCGCGCCGTCCTCTGCCACTGGGCGCCCAGGTGCAGGCGCGACTCGCGGCGACCGATCCGGCGCTGGCGGATGGCTCCTATTTCCACGTGTATTCTTTCGAAGCCCCGGCGGGAGCGAGTCTCCGCGTGTCGATGGAAGCGACGGAGTTCGATCCGATCCTCGTGCTGTACCGCGTCGAGGGAACGTCCCTCGTGCGCGTGACCTCGGACGACGATGGCGGCGAAGGAGTCAACGCGCTGTTGTCGTGGACCGCCGACCGGACCGGAAGCTACCTGCTCGTCGCGAACTCCATCGCCAGGGGCGCTACCGGCGCCTACACGATCACGGCATCGCTGGGAAACACGTCGCGATAGCCGGCCGCGGCAGTCGGCTCGTCGCGCCGGGCTCGCGCCAACCTATGTAACGGCGAAACGAATCATCACGACGCGCCCGGCCCATCGCCCGCATCGGGGAGAGGAGGCTTGCGCCGTGTTTTGTGCGCGATGGACAACCCGAACGACACGAGCAACAGGGCGAACGCACTCCAGAACGGCCAATCCTGCTCGATGGCTGTCGGATCTGTCGGCAGCGAGATAAGCATGAACGCGGCCCAGAACAGCACCTGGCTGAACGGCAACAGCCTCGCCCCTCGCCCGATGACCACCCGCCGTGCGCTGTACGCAAACATCGCCGCGGCGACCACGAAGAGAACGCCCCTCACACTCAGCCAGTTCATACTCTAGGTCCTCCGTCGAGAAGCGCTCGAGCCTCTGGTCACATCTGCCTGTAGCGCGGGCCGCTCCCACCCTCACGCGGCGTCCAGCGCGGTCCGATGACGTCGGTCGCCTTGCAGTCCACACAGTTCGCCGGGTTCACGATCAACCGCTCACCCTCCCGCTCGTACACGCCCGCGGGACACATGTGCACGTACAGCTCGGCGACTTCGGCCGGTACGTCCTGCCCGACGATCAGGTGGGAAGGGATGTCGTCACGCGTGGCGTTGCCCGATTTGTACACCGCGTCGAGCTTGCTGAAAGTCAGCCTGTTGTCGGGGACGAACCGCTCGCCCTCCCCGGATCGTCGCGGCGCGTCCGAGTCCCGGTGCGAGGAGATCTTCCCGCCGGGGAACGCGCCATTGGTCAGCGTCATCAGCGTCGCCATCGCTCCGCCCACGTAGAAGCCATAGTTCTGGAAGGCGAGCCGCATGTTGCGCCGCTTGCGCAGGTCGCTGGTGACGTAGCTGGCGTCGATCGCGCGGTCGTACGCCGACAGCGCGGCCGCGGACGTGTCGCCTTGCTTGAGCGCATCGAAGATCGCGCGCGCGGCGTACATCCCGGACTGCATCGCGTAGTGCACGCCCTTGAGCGACGCGACCTCCACGTAACCCGCCGCATCGCCGACGATCAGCACGCCGTCACCGCTCTTCCGTTGCGGTAGCGCGTAGTAGCCGCCTTCGGGGATAGTCTTCGCGCCCCACTCGACCATCTCGCCACCCTCCAGCACCTGCCTGAACAGCTTGTGCCGCTTCATCCGCTGCAGCAGCTCGTGCACGTCCAGCGAGGCGTCCCTGTAATCCATCCCCACGACGAGCCCGAGCGCGACGGTGTTGGGCGAGAGCGGATACATGAAGCTCCCGCCGAACGCGCTCGTTGGCAGCGGCCAGCCGAGCGTGTGCACGATCGCGTCGAGCGGCTGCCTGGTCTCCCAGATCTCCTTCACGCCGAGCGCGTAGATCTGCGGATTCTCCGAGCCGATCCCCTGGGATTTCAGCCACGCCTGCGACAGCGAGCCGCGCGTTCCCTCGGACAGCACCGTGACGCGCGCCGTGATGTCGGTCGCGGACGCGTACGACGGCCCGCGCCGCCCGTCCTTCGCGAGTCCGGCCTCGGCCGTGCGCACGCCGGTGACTTTCGATCCTTCAGTCAGCAGCGAAGCAGCCGGAAATCCCGTGAAGATATTGACGCCCAGCTCTTCGGCCCGCTCGCCGAGCCAGCGCACGACTTCGCATGCCGACGCGATGAAGTAGCCGTGATTCTGCATCGTCGGCGGCGTGGGAATGCGCAGCGCCCTCGAGCCGGTCATGAAGTACACGCGCTCGCGTTTCACCGGCGCGCGGAACGGAAAGTCCTCGTCTTTCATATACGGGAACAGCTCGCGCATCGCGCGCGGGTTCACCACCGCTCCGGACAACGTGTGCTCGCCGAGCGCCTGTGCCTTTTCGAGCACGGCGATCTGCACGTCGCCGAGCGTCCCGCCGTTTTCGTTGTCAAGCTTGATCAAGCGCGCCAGCTCGATCGCGCCCGCGAGCCCCGCCGGGCCGCCGCCGACGAACACGACGTCCATCGGCACGTGCTCCGGGTCCGGCGCTCCGCCGGAGATGAACCGCTCGACCGGCAGCTCCGGCTGATACCTCGCCGGAACGATCGGGAGGCGGCCGTCCGCCATCAGTGCGATTTCCGCGCTTCGCGCACGGCGGCCGTGAGCGCGGGCAGCACCTCGGCGACATCGCCGACGATGCCGTAGTCGGCGATCTTGAAGATCGGGGCTTCCTTGTCCTTGTTGATCGCGACGATCGTGCGCGACGTGCGCATGCCGGCCAGATGCTGGATCGCGCCGGAGATTCCGACGGCTATGTAAAGATCGGGGCTAACGACGCGACCGGTTTGTCCGATCTGCTCCGAGTGCGGCCGCCAGCCGTCGTCGCATACCGCGCGCGTCGCGCCGACCGCGGCGTTGCCGAACGCGTCCGCCAGATCCTCGGCGAGCTTGAAGCCTTCGGCGGACTTGAGGCCGCGCCCGCCGGCGATGACCACCGGCGCATCGCCGATGTCGAGCTTGGCCGACGCGCCCACCTTCATCTCCTTCACCTTCACGCGCGCGGCCGCCGGATCGCCGACGGGCTGGATCGCTTCGACCTTCCCCGCTCTCGCGTGCTCGGCGAGCGTGGTGTTGCCGGGCCGGAGGCCGATGACCGCGGGCGTGCTCACGATGGACGCGGTCGCGATGACCTTGCCGATGTTGATGGGATGCTGCACGACGACAGCGTCAGCGTCGATGCGCGCTTCGGTGACGTCGGTGACGATCCCCACTCCGAGCCTGGCAGCGACGCGCGGCATGAGATCGCGGCCCTGCGCCGACGTGGCGAAGACGGCCACGCGATACCCGCCCGATTTGATCCGCTCGGCGGCAAGCGCCGCTGTCGCCTCGGGGTTGTAGTCCTTGAAAGCGTCGTGTTCGCAGACGAGCACGACGTCCGCGCCGTACTTGCCGAGCTGTTCGGCCCTGGCAGCGATGCCGGCGCCGCCGACGAGAAGCGCATGCACTTCCCCACCGGCCGCGTCGGCCAGCGCGCGCGCGGCGGTGACGTTCTCGAGCGCGACCTTGCGCAGCTCTCCGGAGCGCTGCTCAGCGAATGCAAGAATGTTCGGCATCAGAGCACCTTTGCTTCGTTCTGGAGGAGACGGACCAGCTCGGGCACCGCGGCAGCGCCTTCACCGACGATCTTTCCGGGCGGCCGGTCCGGCGGCATCGCGAGCGACTCGATCGTCACCATCGGCTCGCCCAGCTGCGCGGGCCTGCTCTCGAGCGGCTTCTTCTTCGCCGCCATGATTCCCTTGAGCGACGGATACCGCGCCGTGTTCAACCCTTCGTCCACCGTGAGCACGGCGGGGAGCGTGAACTCGACGAACTCCTGCGCGCCTTCCAGCTCGCGCTTGGCCGTGCCCTTTCCGTCGGCCATCTCCAGACCGGAGACGGCCGTCACGCACGCACAGTCGAGCAGCTCGGCGACTATCGCCCCGACAATTCCGTTCGACGAGTCGGGCGACATCTTGCCGAACAGGATCAGATCGTACGCTCCGTCCTTCAGCTCGGCGGCGAGCGCGCGGGCGATGGAGAAGCCGTCGAACGGGATGCGGTCCGCCGCGAGATGGATTCCCCGATCCGCGCCCATGCTCAGCGCCTTGCGGATCGTCTCCTGAACCGCCGGAGGGCCGAGCGAGAGCACGACGACTTCGCCCTGCCCCGCCTTTTCCTTGAGCTGGAGACCTGCCTCGACGGCCCAGGCGTCGGGCTCGTTGATGTCGAACTTGAGGCCGGCCTCGTCCAGCGAGGTGCCATCGGCCGAGATCCTGAAGCGCGCGTCCATGTCGGGGACGCGCTTGACGCACACGGCAATCTTCACCGCGAATTGCTCCGTTCTGAGGGGATGGATTTCAGCGCGAAATCTAGCCACCCGAACGCAAAGAGGTCCGGTTTCCCGGACCCCTCGCCCGCTTGATTCCGCTCCGCTTCCCCGTGTCGGGTGCGCGGAACGATCTTACTACCGCGTGTCAGCGACCCGTCACTTGCAGAGCCCATTCACGGAGCCTTCCGTGCGTAGAATCAGAATTGCCGTCCATTTCGTAATCGCGGGGGCGTGCGCGATCGTCCCGGCGGGCGAGCTGCAGGCCCAGCGCGCGACGCGCGACGGCGCCTATTACCCGGGTTCGGACGGGCGCTGGGAGCGCAGAAGCGCCGGTCAGCTCGGAATGGACTCCGCCCGCGTCGCGGCCGCGGTCGCATTCGCGGTGACCAGCGAATCGAAGGCGCCGCGAGACCTGTTGCTCGCGCACGTACAGTCGTTCGGGCGCGAGCCGTTCGGGGACGCCGTGGGGCCGTTCAAGGAGCGGGGCGACCCGACCGGGCTGATCATCCGCCGCGGATACATCGTCGCTGAGTGGGGCGATCCGGCCCGCGTGGACATGACGTTCAGCGTCACCAAGAGCTTCCTGTCCTCGGTGGTCGGGATCGCGTTCGATCGTGGGCTGATCCCTGACCTCGGCCGGCCCGTCCACCAGGACATGGCGCCGATCGTCGCGTTGTCGCACGCTCCGCGATCGCCCGCCGACGTCATGGCCGGAGATCCCGGAATCGTCCGGCCGTTCGACACGCCGCACAATCGCCGGATCACCTGGAACGACCTTCTGCGGCAGACCAGCGACTGGGAGGGAACGCTGTGGGGCAAGCCCGACTGGGCGGACCGGCCGGATCGGGACGCGGCGACGTGGCTGACCCGGGAGCGAAAGACGCCCGGCAGCTCGTACGAGTACAACGACGTCCGTGTGAACGCGCTCGCGCTGGCCGCGCTCAACGTCTGGCGGCGGCCGCTGCCGCAGGTGCTGGCCGAGCACGTGATGGATCCGATCGGCGCGTCGCGCACCTGGCGGTGGTATGGCTACGACAATTCGTGGATCGTGCTGGACGGTGTCCCGGTACAGTCGGTGTCCGGCGGCGGGCACTGGGGCGGCGGGATGTTCATCAGCGCGTACGACCAGGCGCGGTTCGGCCTGTTGACATTGCGCCGCGGCGTGTGGGCCGGCCGGCAAATACTGTCGGAGCGGTGGGTGCGCATGGCGCTCACGCCGACGCCCGCCCGGACCGACTACGGTTTCATGAACTGGTTCCTCAACACCGACCGCAAGCGGTTGCCAAGCGCGCCGGCGTCCGCGTTCATGCATCTGGGGAACGGCACCAACATTATCTACGTGGATCCGGAGAACGATCTGGTGGTCGTCGCGCGCTGGATAGACAAC
>CALMKE010000099.1 GCA_937867645.1 uncultured Gemmatimonadota bacterium
ATGCGGATCACCTTGTCGTGCGTCTCCTTGCACAGCATCCCCAGATCCTTGAGCGCCTCGCAGTACTTGCGCGCGGGAACGGTGAGCTCGATGCCGATCAGCAGCCCGCGGCCCCGCACTTCGCGGATCTCGGGGTGCTTGATCTTCGCTATCTCCCCGAGGAACCACGCGCCCAGCTCGTCCGAGCGTTGCGCCAGCTGCTCGTCGCCGAGCACCCACAGCGCTGTGCGCGCGATGGCGCAAGCCAGAGGATTTCCGCCGAACGTGCTGCCGTGGCTGCCCGGCTCGAACACGCCCAGCAGCTCCCGGCTCGACACGACCGCGGACACTGGATAGAAGCCGCCCGACAGCGCCTTGCCGAGTATGAAGAGGTCGGGACGGACGCCTTCGTGGTCGCACGCGAACTTCCGTCCGGTGCGGCCGAGCCCGGTCTGGATCTCGTCGAGGATGAACAGCACGTTGTTCTTCCGGCACAGGTCCGCCGCCGCCTTGAGATAGCCTGCAGGCGGAATCAGGATCCCCGCCTCGGCCTGGATCGGCTCGACGAGGAACGCGCACGTGTTCGGCGTAATCGCTTTCTCCAGCGCGGCGATGTCGCCGAACGGAATTCGCACGAACCCGGGCGTGAACGGCCCGAACCCGTCGCGGTACGCCTGCTCCGAGGAGAAGCCCACGATCGTCGTCGTGCGGCCGTGGAAATTGTTCTCGCAGACGATGATCTCGGCCTTGTCCGCCGGGATCTTCTTGCTGCGGTAGCCCCAGCGCCGCGCGGTCTTGATCGCAGTCTCGACGGCCTCCGCGCCGGTGTTCATCGGGAGCACCGCTTCCATTCCGCAGAATTCAGCCAGCTCCTTGCAGAACAGCGGAAGCTGGTCGTTGCGGAACGCGCGCGACGTAAGCGTCACCTTGCGCGCCTGCTCCAGCATCGTCTCGAGGATGCGCGGGTGGCAGTGGCCCTGGTTCACCGCGGAGTAGGCGCTCAGGCAGTCGAGATACTTCCTGCCCTCGACGTCGTACACCCACGCGCCCTCGGCGCGCTCGATCACGATGTCGAGCGGGTGATAGTTGTGCGCGCCCCACCGGTCTTCGATCTGAATGAGCGCTGCTGCGTTGGCTGGCTGGACGGTGGTCGTCATCGGGCGCGGCTCGAGTGTGAAGGTCTGGGTTACACGTTGAAGCGGAAAAGCATCACGTCACCATCCTGTACAACGTATTCCTTCCCCTCGGAGCGCACGAGTCCCTTGTCGCGCGCCTCCTTGAGGCCGCCGCTGGCGAGGAAATCCTCCAGGCTCACGGTCTCGGCCCGGATGAAGCCCCGCTCGAAGTCGGTGTGGATCACGCCCGCCGCTTTCGGCGCCGTGTCGCCACGGTGGATCGTCCAGGCGCGCACTTCCTGCTCGCCCGCGGTGAAGTACGTCTGCAGGCCGAGCAGCTCGTAGCTCGCCTGGATCAGCCGGTCGAGACCGGCGGAATGGAGCCCGAGCGAGTGGAGAAACTCTTCGCGGTCTTCCGGAGCGAGCTGCGCCAGCTCGGCCTCGATGCGCGCGGAGAAGGGGACCACCTGCGCGTGCTCGCCGCTCTTCACGATCGCCTCGCGCAGTGCTTTGAGATGCGACCCTTCGTCTCCCGCCAGCTCGTGGTCGGTGACGTTGGCAGCGTACAAGACGGGCTTGGCGGTGAGCAGGGTGAGCGGCGCGAGCAGCGCGCGCTCGTCCGCGGAAAGATTCGCTTCCCAGAGCCCGCGCCCGTCCTTGAGAAACTCGTACGCGCGCTTGAGCACCGGCAGCTCGGCCACCGCTTCTTTTTCGCCGGACTTCGCCGCGCGCGCGGCGCGATCAAGCCGCTTCTCAACCGTGCCGAGATCGGCGAGCGCGAGCTCGAACTCGATGACCTCGCGGTCGCGCACCGGGTCCACCGAGCCCATCACGTGCGTGACGTCCTCGTCCTCGAAGCAGCGTACGACGTGGATGATCGCGTCGGTCTCGCGGATGTTCGCGAGGAACTTGTTGCCGAGCCCTTCGCCCTCGGCCGCGCCCTTCACGAGCCCCGCAATGTCGACGAACTGCACGACCGCCGGCACCGTCCGCTTTGGCTGCACGATGTCCGCCAGCTGCTTGAGTCGGGGATCGGGGACCTCGACCATCCCCACATTCGGCTCGACGGTGCAGAACGGATAGTTCGCGGCGTCGGCGGCCGCGGACGTAAGGGCGTTAAAAAGGGTCGACTTGCCGACGTTGGGGAGGCCGACGATTCCGAGGCGGAGCACGGGTAGCTGTTGGCTGTTGGCTATTGGCTGTTGGCTAACGACCAGGAACGGTCGCTCGCGGCGAAACGAATACTAGCGCAATAGAACGATGATGCTCTTCCGGGTCGGGATCGAAATCGTGGTGACATGCAAGACTACAGGAAGCTCCGAGTCTGGCAGGCGGCCCATGCGCTAGTACTGCGAGTTTACATCGTTACCAAAGGCTTTCCTGCCGCGGAGCGATACGGATTGACCGCACAGCTTCGTCGTTCCTGCTGTTCGATCCCGGCTAACCTCGCGGAGGGATCCATGCGCAGCTCAGATCCGGGCTTCGGCCACTTCCTCCAGATAGCAGCCGCTTCCGCAAGCGAGTCGGACTATCACTTGCTGCTCGCCCGGGACCTCGGGTACTTGGCACCCGAGATCCACGAGCAACTTGCCACGGACCTCCAGGGTCTGCGACGCGGGATCTCAGCTCTGCAAAAGACCCTGAAGAAGAGTCGGTCGATCAGTAAAGCAGGAGTCGTTAGCTAACAGCCAATAGCCAATAGCCAACAGCTCCCTACGCAATAAACCACGGCGCCAGCACGAGACTCACGATCGACATCAGCTTGATGAGAATGTTCATGCTCGGTCCCGACGTGTCCTTGAACGGATCGCCGACCGTGTCGCCCACGACCGCGGCCTTGTGCGCTTCCGAGCCCTTGCCGCCGTAGAGGCCACCCTCGATGGACTTCTTGGCGTTGTCCCACGCGCCGCCGGCGTTGGCCATGAACAGCGCCATCATCACGCCCGTCACCGTCGCGCCCGCGAGGAATCCGGCGAGCGCCTCGATGCCGATGAACTTGCCGATCACGACTGGCAGAGTGATGGACACGACGCCCGGCACGATCATCTCGCGCAGCGCGCCCTTCGTCGAGATGTCCACACATCGCGCCGAATCGGGCTTGCCCGTCCCCTCCAGCAGCCCCGGGATCTCGTGGAACTGGCGCCTCACCTCGTCCACCATCTTCCCGGCCGCGCGTCCCACGGCGGTCATGGTGGACGCGCCGATGAAGAAGGGAACCGCACCGCCGATGAAGAGACCGATGACCACCATCGGGTTGAGCAGGTTCACTCCCGTCTCGGAGAGACCCACCGCCGATGCGTACGCACTGAACAGCGCGAGCGCGGTGATTGCCGCGCTTCCGATCGCGAAGCCCTTGCCGATCGCCGCCGTGGTGTTGCCGAGCGCGTCGAGCCCGTCGGTGATCTTGCGCACTTCGGGTCCCAGATGCGCCATCTGCGTGATCCCGCCCGCGTTGTCGGCGATCGGGCCGTAGGCGTCAACCGACATGGTGATGCCGACCGTCGCCAGCATGCCGACCGCCGAGATCGCGACGCCGTACAGTCCGCCCAGCTCGAACGCGACGTACGTCGCGCCGCAGATGAGCAGCACCGGGATCACGACGCTGCGCATTCCGATGGCGAGACCCGTGATGATGTTCGTGGCCGGGCCGCTCTGTGACGCCGCGGCGATCACGGCGACCGGCTTAGAGGCCGTGTAGTACTCCGTCGCCAGGCCGATCGCGAGGCCGGCCACGGTTCCGGCGACGATCGCCCAGAACGGACCGAGCGCGCTGTAGGAGCCGCCTCCCGGCGCGAGATTGGTGAACGG
This sequence comes from uncultured Gemmatimonadota bacterium, assembly GCA_937867645.1. Classification (GTDB taxonomy): domain Bacteria; phylum Gemmatimonadota; class Gemmatimonadetes; order Gemmatimonadales; family Gemmatimonadaceae; genus JACDCY01. Next base: position 3,903 of record CALMKE010000099.1, read on the forward strand.
GATGTTGAGCGTGATCACGTACGCGAACACCAGGAACAGGACCGCCGAGACGATCGTGACCGTGCGCAGCGCCGTGGCGGGATTTCCCTTGGCGAGAACGCGCACCATGAAGATGCCGACGATTGATGCGATCAGACCCGCGATCACGTACGCGAGGGGGAGGACCATGGCCGGAAGTATGTTCGCTCCGGCGATCGCGGCCGAAGACACGGCGATGGAGATCGTGGCGATCACCGAGCCCACGTAGCTCTCGAAGATGTCCGCGCCCATGCCGGCGACGTCACCCACGTTATCGCCGACGTTGTCGGCGATGGTGGCCGGGTTGCGCGGGTCGTCCTCGGGAATGCCGGCTTCCACTTTCCCGACGAGATCGGCGCCGACGTCCGCCGCCTTGGTGTAGATGCCGCCACCGACGCGCGCGAACAGGGCGATCGAGCTGGCTCCCATCGCGAAGCCGGAGATCACTTCGGAGAACAGATGCGGCTGGTCGCCGCTCGCGTCGGCCCAGAGCAGCGTGAAGATCGCGCCGATTCCGAGAATGCCCAGCGAAGCCACGCTGAGCCCCATGACCGCTCCGCCGTTGAACGCGATCTGCAGCGCGGAGGCCTGGCCTTCGGCGCGCGCGGCCTCGCTGGTGCGGACGTTCGCGCGCGTCGCGGCCTGCATGCCGGCCAGTCCGGCGAGGACCGACGAGATGCCGCCGGCCAGATACGCCATCGCCGTGCGCGGCGAGATGGCCCACCCCAGCAGCGCGGCGACCACGAGCAGGAACGGCAGCAGCACCATGTACTCGCGCTTGAGGAACGCCATCGCGCCTTCGTGGATCCGCTCCGAGATCTCCTGCATGATCTCCGAGCCCGGAGAGTGACGGATGATCGACCGGTATACCAGCCCGGCGGCGGCCACCCCGATCAGCCCGATCCACCACGCCGAGTTGGCGATGTTCACCCAGCCGTCCGACACGATTCCTGCTTCGTTCATGTTTTCTTTTCCCGGTTGTGAACGTTCATGGCGACGTCTACGCCTTCGCGCACCCACAGCTCCACGGCTTCGGTCAGCCGGGGGAGCAGCTCGACTATGATATCACCCTCATCCCGCGCGAACGGAGCGAGCACAAAGCTCGCCAGGTCGCGGTATATCCCCGCCCGCTCCGGCGACGGGCCCACTCCGATGCGGAGCCGCGCGTACTCCCGCGTTCCCAGCACTTCTTCCACGCTCTTCAGCCCGTTGTGCCCACCGGCGCTGCCGCGGGCTCGCAGCCGGTACCTGCCCACCTGCAGCGCGACTTCGTCCACGACGACCAGCAGATCGCTGGAAGGATTCCAGGTGGCCTTGCGCACGTACGGCCGCAGCGCGATCCCGCTCAGGTTCATGTACGTCCGCGGCTTCACCAGCCGGACGCGGGTTCGTCCGATGGTCCCGGTCGACACGTCCGCGTCGCCGTCGCGCTTCCACCGGTCGAACCGCCAGACGTCGGCCACGTGGTCCACCACCCACCAGCCGACGTTGTGCCTGGTCGCTTCGTATTCGCGCCCGGGATTGCCGAGGCCGAGGATGACTTTCAAGATCGGGAATCAGCTATCAGCTATCAGGTATCAGGTATCAGGTATCAGCGACAGCGGCGCGCGAGGGCGATCGAACCGCGCGTGCAGTTCCTGATACCTGATACCTGATACCTGATACCTGACTATTCCTTTTCCTCGCCTTCGCCTTCCTCTGCTTCCTTGCCACGGCCGATCACTTCGGGCTCGGCTTCGCCCTCGACCGGCTCGGCGACGGCGGCGGTCTCCTCGACGACCGCGCGCGGCGCGGCGACGACGCACACGGGGGACTCGGGGTCGTTGAGCACCTCGACGCCCTCGGGCAGCGACAGCTCGCTCACGTGGATCGAGTGGCCGATCTGCACGCCGGTGACGTCAACTTCGATGTGATCCGGAATCGCCGACGGGTCCACCCGGATGGAGAGTTCGCGCAGGGTCTGGTCCATCACGCCGCCGGAGGCGCGCACGCCTTCGGGCACGCCCATGAGCACGATCGGGATGTTGACCTGCACCTTCTCGCCCGCGACCAGCTCCTGGAAATCCACGTGCAGGATCTGGCGCTTGAACGGGTGGCGCTGGATCTCGCGGATCAGCGTCTTGGTCGTCTGCCCGTCGAGCGAGAGCTCGATGACGGTGCTTTCGGCCGCGATGTGGGACAGCAGCTTCTCGAATTCGCGCGTGTCGAGCGTGAGCGGCTGCGGCTCGCGGGCGTGCCCGTAAACCACGCCGGGGATCCTGCCGGCGGAGCGGAGCGAGCGCGCCGGGCCTTTGCCGGAGCTGGTGCGCGGAGTCGCGCTTAGTTGTGCGGTAGCCATGAAAACCTCTAAGAAAAAGCTGTTAGCTATTGGCTATTGGCTCTTGGTTACGGCGGAAAGCTGGAACGACGGGGTCGTTGCCAACAGCCAATAGCCAACAGCCAACAGCTCCGTTGTCAGTCGAACAACGAGCTCACCGATTGCTCGGCATGAATGAACCTCACCGCCTTGGACAGCAGCTCGCCCACGGACAGCACTTTCAGCGTGTCGAACTTCGACTCTTCCCGGATGGCGATCGTGTCCGTGACCACCACTTCCTTGATCGGAGCGGCGCTGAGCCGCTCCTTCGCCGGGCCCGACAGGAGCGCGTGCGTCGCGCAGACGTACACGTCCCCCGCACCCAGCTCCTTCAACGCGCGCGCGGCCTCCGAGACCGTGCCCGCGGTGTCGATCATGTCGTCCGCGAGAATACAATCGCGGCCTTCCACTTCTCCGACGACGTTCACGACCTCCGACACGTTCGCCCGCGGGCGCCGCTTGTCGATGATCGCGAGCGTGCCGTCCAGCCGTTTCGCGAAGCCGCGAGCCATCTTCGCCGACCCCACGTCCGGCGCCACCACCACCACGTCGTGCAGGTTCTTGCGCTTGAAGTGCGACACGAACACCGGCGCCGCGTACAGGTGGTCCACCGGAACGTCGAAGAACCCCTGCAGCTGATGCTGGTGGAAGTCCACCCCGAGCACTCTGTCCGCGCCGGCCGTCATGATCACGTTCGCCACGAGCTTCGCGCCGATGGCCACGCGCGGCTGGTCCTTGCGATCCTGCCGCGAGTAGCCGTAGTACGGCATCACGCAGGTCACCCTCGCCGCCGATGCGCGCTTCGCCGCGTCGATCAGCAGCAGAAGCTCCATCAGGTTGTCCGCGGGAGGGTTCGTCGGCTGCACGATGAAAACGTCGTTGCCTCGCACGTTCTCGTCGATTCGCACGAACAGCTCGCCATCGGCAAAGCGGCTCAGCGTGACCTTGCACAGCTCGATGCCGAGCTGCGACGCCATCTCTTCGGCCAGCGCACGATTGGCAGAGCCGCTCATGAGCTTGAAGCCGTGACTTGGTACGGCCAGTCCGTCCATTGTCACAGCCCTGTAAGATACGGTGTGCCAGAGAGTTTAGTCAATCGGACCGGCCCAATTGACGGCGAATTGCCCCCGGTGGATTCGAACCACCATTCTCGGCTCCAAAGGCCGATGTCCTGCCGTTGGACGAGGGGGCAATGGGTGGCTGAAACTTAGTCCATCCGCCGCAGGGGTACAACGTGAGCGGCCGTGGTTGTCCTGATCTCCTCCCACTCCGCGGCCGGCGATTTCTCGGCGGCAGGCGGCTCCGCGTCGAAAACCCCGAAGACGGCCGAGCCCGAGCCGGTCAGCATGGCGATGCGCGCCCCGCGCTCCAGCAGGGAGTCCCGGATCCGGCGGATCACCGGATGCCGCGCGGCGACTGCTTCGAAAAAATCGTTCTCCGCGTGGAGCGCGGCGCTCTCCCAGGAGGTGAACGCGTTGCCGGGAATGTTCGGGCGCGCGGGTGCGTCACCGCGCGCGCGACCGAGCCAGCCGTAGGCGTCGCGTGTCGAAACGTGTATCGGCGGAACCGCGAGAATCACCGGGCGCGGCGGCAAGGCCGGCAGCGACATGAGCCGCTCGCCCCGCCCCCAACCGACCGCCATTACGTCCTTGCCGGCGAGGAACGGCACGTCCGAGCCGATCGTCGCTGCCAGGGAGAGCAGCTCGGCGCCCGGCAGCGGAGAGGGGGCGAGCGCGTCGAGCGCGCGCAGCACGGCTGCTCCGTCCGCGCTGCCGCCGCCGAGGCCGGCGCCCACCGGGATCACCTTGTCTATCCGGATCTCGATCCGGGGGTGCCAATCGGCGCGCGCGCAGTACGCCGCCGCCGCCCGCGCCGCGAGATTCTGCTCCGCCGGTCCGCTCGCCATGACGAGGGCCGGATGACCGCTCACGTCCACCGCGATCCCGCTGCCCGGATAGGTGGCGACGGTGACGACGTCGGCGAGATCCAGGCGCAGGAACACCGTCTCGATCGCGTGGAAAGAGGACTCGTCCAGCGTCAGCACCTTCAGGCGCAGATTGATCTTTGCCTGCGCTTCCACGCGGATCGTGCCGCTCAACGCTGATCCGGCGCCGGCCTGAGGTCGCGGAAGTGCATCCCGAGGTGCACGAAGTAGTACGCGCCGATGGCGGTAATCGGGATGAAGGTGAGAATGTGGAAGCCGATGGCCCAACTCGTCGCGAGCGCCGCCGATACGCCGTACACCGCGAGCGTGAGCACCGCGATCGCCTCAAACACCCCGAAGAAGCCGGGGGCGGAGGGCAGCGCGACTCCGAACGCCGTGACGGTCTGCACGAACAGTGCGGCCGAGAAGGGGAGATCGATCCCGACCGCCATGAAGCCGAACCACGTGCCCAGGCCGGCGACCAGCCAGTGCACCAGCGTCCAGGTGAGCACCAGGGTGAACCTGCGCGGGCTGCGCATCACGCTCAGTCCGTCGCTGAACCGCTGCAGCGCGACTCTCCCGCGCTCTTCGATCCTCGGCGAGACCCTCCGGGATAAGACCTCGAAGATGGCGATGAGCGCGCGCGGGGAAAAAACCAGCAGATAGACGAGCGCCAGGAGCCCGGCGGTGAACGCTATTCCCCCTCGCGCCCAGTCAGCCAGCGGCTGGCCGGCGATCGTCGCGTCGGACGGAAACGCCGGATCCAGCAGCGCCACCATGCCGAGCGCGATGAGCACGATCGCGTCGAACAGGCGGTCCACGACCAGCGACGCGACCGAAGTCGGGAACGGTACCTGCGGCACTTCCCGTGTGAGCGCAAAAGCGCGCGCGAGCTCGCCCGCGCGGGCGGGCAGCACGTTGTTGATCATCATTCCGATCGCGGTCGCGCGCCAAAGGGGCCCGAGCGGTATGTCCGGCGCGACGGGCTCGAGGATGACCTTCCAGCGCACGGCGCGAATCGGGAAGATCAACGTCGCCGCCGCGGTGCACCAGAAGAACAGCCAGGGGTCCGAGCGCGACAGCTCGGCCCACACGGTGGCCGGCGAGACGTCGCGCAGCACCCACCACAACAGCGCGGCGCTCAGGACGAAGCCGAGGAGCGCGCGCCAGCTGGACTTCATGAATGTCTTCAGGCTGACGTCGCTAATTCCATCAGGTCCATCAGCTCATCGAGCTCTTCCGGCGTCGGCTCCCGCGCTGCCGCTGCCTGCGCCGCACGGATCTCTCTCGCGCGCGCGAGCGCGGATCGGCCGGAGTAGAGCAGCGACTCGATCGGCACGAGCTGGCCCGTAGCCGGGACGGATTCCGCCGGAGTGAAGTCAGGGGGCGGGGACTGTTGCGCCGATGCGCTTCCGGCCTGGCCCAGCTCCATCCCCGCAAACCCGGCCAGTCCCTGGGAGATCAGCGAATGCAGGTCCTGTCCGCGTGGCGGAGTGCGCTCTTCCCCCGCGGCGGACGCTCTTGCCGGGGGCGCCGAGCGCGCCGCCGCGGGCGCGCGTCCGGCCGGCGGACCCGGGCGCGACGGGGGCTCGCGCCTCGGTGCCGGCTCGGCCCGGGCGCCGGGCCCGTCGCGCTGCGCCGGCGGCGGCTCGCGCAGCTGCTGCTCGAATTGCGTCTGCGGGGTCACGGCGACGTAGATCACGTGCGGGCCGGCGTCGTCGTGAAACAGGCGCGCGATTGGAATGACCATCGCGTTGCTCTTCTTATCCTCCGACGGCGCGTACGCGTGCAGCGCGTCCGCGATTGCCGCGGCGCGCTCGCTCTCCCCCGGGCCCCATACTCCCGCGGCGCTGATCAGCTCGGGCAGCTCGTACAGCACGGCCTGGAGCGAGTACGACAGCGGCTCGGTCCACTGGGTGCGGCGCGTGTGGATCGCGCGCGCGATCCGCTCCATGCGGCCGGCGACCACCGCGAGATCGCTCAGCCGCACCATCGTGGCGGACCCTCGGAGCGCCCGCGCGGCGCTCAGCATCTTGCCCGTGTCGCGCTCGCTGGCGGGCAGCCACATGATCTCCCGCAGCGTGTCGGCGTAACCGACCGCTTCCGCGACGAAGAACTCGATGAGCCGGGGAGGCACGTTGGTAGCTGTGGCCATCGCGCCAACTCTATGGCGGCGGGGGAGCAACGTCAAACATCCGCGCCGCGCACATCGCCTCCTTCATCTCCGCGACCGCGGCGTGCAGCCCGATGAAGACCGCCCGGCTCACGATCGAGTGGCCGATGTTCAGCTCCTCGATCTCCCGCGTCGCGCTTACGGGACGGACGTTCTCGATCGAAAGTCCGTGTCCGGCATGAATCGCGAGCCCCAGACCGGCGCCGCGCTCCGCCGCGTGCCGGATCTCGTCCAGCCGCGCGCTCTCCGCCGGGGCGTGGGAGTACCGTCCCGTGTGCAGCTCCACGGCGTCGCAGCCGATCTCCGCGGATCGCTCCACCGCCTCGACGGACGGGTCTATGAACAGCGCCGTGCGGATCCCCGCCGCGCGCAGCCTCTCCACGGCCTCACGGATCCGCGCGGGATCACGGACCAGGTCCAGTCCTCCTTCGGTCGTCACCTCTTCGCGGCGCTCGGGTACCAGCGTCACCTGCTCCGGCTTCGCCGCGATGGCGATGGCGAGCATTTCCGGAACGCACGCCAGCTCGAGGTTGAAATACGTTTTAATGACCTTTCGCAGCCCCCGCACGTCTGAGTCTTGTATGTGACGCCGATCTTCCCGCAGGTGGGCCGTGATCCCGTCCGCTCCGGCGTTCTCGCAGACACGCGCCGCCTCGAGCGGGTCGGGCTCGGAGCCGCGGCGCGCCTGACGCAGCGTCGCGACATGATCGATGTTGATGTACAACCGTTGGCGGGTTGCTGGCATTTTTCCCGGCGGTTAGGTTCGCTTTCCCCGCAGCATGGAGCCGTACGTGCGCAAATCGTTCTGGATGTCAGCTCTGCTTCTCGCCACGGCGGCCTGCGCCACGGCGCCGGCTTCGCGGCCGGTTTCCGGCTCGACCGCCTCCGGCGCTCTGGCTCCGCGCCTCGCCGTGGACGCGTTTCTCGATGCGGTCCGGGTGGAGGACATCCAGGCGATGGGCGCGCTCTTCGGCACTTCGCGGGGCGCGCTGCGCGACACGATGAGCTCGTCCGACCGGGACGCGGCGAACCAGCTGGAGAAGCGGCTAATCATCCTGCAGTGCTACCTGGCTCACGACAGCTACCGGATCCTGAGCGAAGGTCCCGGAGAGGGAGGGAGCCGCATGGTGCGCGTCGAGCTTGTGCGTGGAAACGAGCGAAGGCAGCCGGCGTTCTTCGCGGTGGAGGGTCCGGGCGGCCGCTGGTACATCGAGAACGTCGAGCTCGCGGCGGTGCGCGATTTCTGCGGGCTGCAGCCGGGCTCCTGAAGCGGGCGACGTAGTCAGCTCTCGGTAAGCTCGACCAGCACCCCGCCGGTGGACCGCGGGTGCAGGAACGCGATCCGCTTGCCCTCCGCGCCGATTCGCGGGACCTGATCCACCAGCTCTACGCCCGCGGCCCGGCATCGCTCGAGCGACGCGTCGAGGTCGGCCACCGCGAAGCAGATGTGGTGGATTCCCCCTCCGCGCTTGGCGACGAATCGTCCGATCGGTGAATCCGCGGCCGCCGGCTCCAGCAGCTCCACCAGCGACCCGCCGGCGTCGAACGCGACGATGCGGGCGCCGTCCGAATCGTTGACCGGCACGCTCTCGAGCCCGAGCACGTCGCGATAGAACGGCAGCTGCGCGTCTATCGCGCTGAGCGCGATTCCGACGTGCGCGATCCTCGTAGCCGGCCCCGTTGGCTGGGTCATTAGATTACGGCGCTGTAGGCATGATCTTCGCTAATTGTGCACAACAGGCGCACTCCCGCGCCACGGAGGAATAGATAATGTCGCACGCGGTAACAGTCACCGACGCTGATTTCGAGAGTGTGGTCGAGCAGAACGCCGGTCTCACGGTTGTGGACTTCTGGGCAACCTGGTGCGCTCCGTGCCGCATGATCGCGCCCGTTCTGGAGCAGCTCGCGGAAGAGTACGCCGGCAAGGCCCGCGTCGCGAAGCTCGACGTCGATTCCAACGTCCGCACTGCCAGCCGGTTCCAGGTCAGGTCCATCCCCACGCTCCTGTTCTTCAAGAACGGAAAAGTCGTGGATCAGGTAATCGGCGCCGTGCCGAAGCAGCAGCTCGAGATGAAGTTCAAGGAGCACGCCGCATAGCGGGGCGCCTCTTTCTCGTCAGCACCCCGATCGGAAACCTCGGCGACATCTCCTTTCGCGCCGTCGAGGTTCTGAAGTCCGCGGCCATGATCCTGGCGGAGGACACCCGCCATTCCCGCCGCCTGCTCGACCACTACGGCGTCTCGACTCCGACCACCGCGTACCACGAGCACAACGAGGCCCGGGCTCTGCCCGGGATCCTCGCGCGGCTGGCTGAAGGGCAGGACATTGCTCTCATATCCGATGCCGGAACGCCGCTGCTGTCCGACCCGGGCGCGCGGCTCGTCCGCGGAGCGATAGCCGAGGGGATCGAGGTTATCGCCGTTCCCGGCGCGTCAGCGCTGCTCGCCGCGCTCACCGCGGCCGGCCTCGGCGCCGACCGCTTCACCTTCTTCGGATTCCTCGAGCGGCGGGGCAAACCGCGCACCGAAGCGCTGGCCGAAATCGCCGCTACGAGTCACACCTGCGTGCTGTACGAGGCGCCGGGCCGGGTCGCCGCGACCCTGCGGGACCTGGCCGACGCCGGCGCGGGCGAGCGGGCGTGCGCGGTGGCGCGCGAGCTGACGAAGAAGTTCGA
>CALMKE010000100.1 GCA_937867645.1 uncultured Gemmatimonadota bacterium
TGCAACATTCGATTCCCACGCATGTGGCTGCGACTAAGCGTCAGATAGGAGAGAAGCCCTCCTTCAATTGCGACCAGCAATCCAGCGACCATTTTCAGAGCGGAAACCGATGCCCAATTTGGTTTGATGATCGCCAGGACATAAGCGATCGCAGCTCCTGCGGTCACTACGATCACGGCAACAGCAGCTCTGTTTGTGGCTTTCGATTGTGCCATCGACGTTCCTTATGAGCTAGGGCTCTCGCATGCAATTCGTATAAATGCGTTCTGATCGATCCGTACAGCCTTTGATGATTGCAAGTTCACCCGTGGCTACGACGCTGGAAATAAGTATCGAGCACGCGTCCTCGCCGGGTCCGGTGAAAAGACACCCGAGATGCCCGAGTCCAAAGACCCCGACAACGGGCACACTCAGCCAGCCTGCACAGCTCCAAAATGCATCATCAGCTTTTTCGCGACATTCCTGATTCTTCTTCGGATCCGGGTGAGCCGGTGTCTGCGGCTTCGGCTCCGGCTGTGGCTGTGGTGAAGATGGCTGCGAACCACCGCCGCCGCGTCTCGGTTGGCCACCCGGTCGCGTCGGGTTCGAAATGATCAATCGCCAGACCGACGGCGGGATGTAGCCGTTGATCAACGGTGTCTGTCCGGACACGTCGATTTCCATATCCGCCCGAGGACACCCTAGGCAGTTTAGGTTGTCTGGAGTGGGTCTCAGACGGAGAACCGTGCTTCGGGCCAGGCCCGATTCCGGCTGCGCATACCCGTTCCACGTTTCCGGAGTGGAAGGATCCTCGCCATGAGTTAAACTACGAAGCCGCCCGAGGGTGCTCGAGTAAAACAGTCCTCCGTCGCGGTCGTCGCCGCCGATGCCGCCCGACGCGCAGCAGAAGTCGCGGCGATATCCGCCGAACTTCATCGACTCGGTGTCGACCGCCGGGTTCGTGATCTCTTCGCCGAACGCGTGGTAATCGTGGCGGACGCTCACGCTGCCGTCCCACGGCGTGATCTGCCGCGGTGTGCCGCGATGATCGACCATGAACAGGCTGCTCGTGCCCCCCGCATGCACCGCCACAGCCAGCGTGGCGTCCCGGTGGATGTAGTCCTTCGTCCATCCGCTGCTGGAGCTGTACTCGCTCACCACGTTGCCGGCCAGATCGCGAAGCGTCCACGTCCAGGTGCCGAGATTCACGTCGTACGAGCCGATCCGCTCGTCGCCCGCGGTGTAGATGTAGTCGAACAGCCGGCCGTACGTCGAGTCCGACAGCGTGGTGAGGCCGCTGAGCCAGTCGTAGCCGAGGGTCGTCGAGCCCTCCTTCGTCAGGTTGCCCGCTTCGTCGTACGCGTAGAAGGTCCCGGTGAGACGATTCGTCAGCGGATCGGCCGCCGGTGAGCCGCGGTTGCCGAACGAGTCGTACGAGTACCACCTCCCGCTTCCCCCCTCCGCGCTGTGGCGGACGCGCCCAGCTTTGTCGTAGAGGTAAAAGGAGCTGCCGATCGCCGCGATGTTCCCCGAGCCGTCGTAGCGGTAGTCGCCCGTATCCCAGTTCTGCATCGTGCCGCCCGACACGATCCTCCCCGGCCGCGCCATCTGCTGCGGACTGTTGAGCTGCGACCAGCGCGGCCCCCCCGCGTAGGAGACCGCGCCCACCAGGCCGTTGGCGTGGTAGTACATCGAGAAGTATCCGCTGGCGCTCGTCAGCTGTCCCTCACCGTAGCCGAAATCGACATTCCGGCCGCCATAGTACGAGGGCACTGTCTGCGTCGGATAGCCCAGGCGGCTGATCCGTCCGAGATCGTTCCAGACGAACGTCTGGTCCCAGCTGCGCTCGGTCGTCCCGTTGGAGAGGTTGAGGATCGTCGTCGTCCGGCGAGAGACCCTGCCTCCGGTGCCGCGATACTCGTAGAAGTCTTTGACGCTGCGCTGCACCCATGCGGTTGCATTCCACCGTGTCGATTCGATGAGCTTCCCGTTCTTCCAGTCCTGCGCGCCGTTGGCCGTCGCGTACACGAACTGTTTGACCGGCCGCCCCCACGCGTTTTCGGCGACGGACGTGAGCCGCTCGGCACTGTCATAGACGTAGCGGAGATCGAACTTGCCATTGGCCGCGCCCCCCTGCCGCCGCCGTGCATGCCCTCGCGCGTCGTACTCGTGGAAATAGATGGTTCCGTTGCCAGTCGCGCCCAGCTCCGGTCGCGTCTCCGACAGCAGAAAGCCGCGGCCGTCATACGTGAACGTGCGCGTCTGCGTTCCTTCCGGCGCCTGGATCTGGACCTGGATCAGCCGGTCCGCCGCATCGTAGGTTTGGGTCGTGGTCACGTTCTCGCCGTTCGGTCCCGACGGCTCGATCACGCGGTACAGCCGTCCGCGCCGGTCGTACTCTCTGGTGACGGTCACCGCTTCCTCGACCAGCGAGGTCGCATCCCCACCGGTCCGTACCGTGCTCGTGCTGCGCTCGATGCGGACCCCCTCATACGCGAGCGTGGTGACGTGATAGCCCGTGGCGAGGTCGCCGTCCGGCGGCCGGATGCGGCCTGGTCGCCCAAACGGATCGTGGTCGGCGAACAGCGTCCGATTCACCGGCGGGTCAGCGGCCTCGGTGGACGAGACGGCGGTCGTCCGGCCGAGCGCATCGAGCGTCGTTTCGGTCGTCGACCACTCCGCCCCGAAGTAGCCGGGGAACGTCGCCTTCTCTTTCCACGGCCGCCCGAAGGCGTCCTGCACCGACTGCCGTCGCGCGAGGAGGGTATTCATGGCGTTGTTCCACTGCTCGATATCCACTCGTGGCGGCGCGCTCGATGTCCCCTGGGTGTAGATGGATTTCGTGACGCCGCCATGACCAGCCTCCGGCCGCACGAGTGTCAATCGTCCCAGCGCGTCGTACTCGTAATGGGTCACGATGCCGGCTGTGTCACGCGACCGAATCGTGAGGCCGGTGTTGCGGTCGATATCGCGGTCGGTGCTGAAGAATGAGAGCGGGACGCCGTTCCCGTCGACGTACCGTGACGTCGCGAGCGATCCGTAGCGCCACGTGTGATCCACCCGGTACTGCGGCACCGGGAGCGCCAGCGAACAAAGCGAGGTCGTTCCGAGGGCCTGCACATCGCCGCCGAAGGACTCTTCCCGGATCATTTCGCCGCTGGCCGGATCGGCCGTGTATCGCGTGACCACGTCGTAAGCTCCCTCGCTCGTGCCGGCGAGAACGCGCTTCAGATTCATGAAGCCGGTATTCGCATCGAAACAGTAGGTGCTCTTGAACGACGAGCTGCCCTCGGTGGTCTGTTGAAGGTCATACGTTCCAAGGATCCACGGACCTGACGGCGGAGGAAGAACGAACGAGCCGGGATAAGTGCCTGAGGAGGGGTTGAAGTTCACGCGTGTCGTGCGGTCGTTGCCGCTGGAGAAGTTTCCGCTCGAGATGGTCGTGCGGTAGTGGCCGAGGCCGTCGAAGTCGGAGAGGCTCTCCTCGGCAAACCGGCCGCCGTCGTCGTGGTAGATGACGCGCGAGGCCTGGAGGCGCCGGTTCACATCGGTATAGGAAAGACCTTCACTGCCGCCGCGCAGGCCGGCCGAGTCGCGTTCGTACGTCACATACGTCGAGCGCTTGAGGGTCGTACCAGCCTGCAGCACCTCGCTGGAGAGGAATCGCCCGTTGACCGCCGGGACGTGACGCGTGAGCGGCAGCCCGTATTCGTGAGCGGTCCACCCTTCGAGGTTGTCGCACCCCTCCTGGATCCAGTAAGTCGAGAAATCGACCATGAACACTAGCTTTGTTACTCCCAAAGTTCCGTAGGTAACGCCCGTAAGATGTGAACATCAACCCGTCCGGCATTGCCATCGCCAAGACCAGTACAATGATGATCTTGGCCCACGTCGGTCCATCAAGCACGTTCCAAGCAAAGAAGATCGCGGCAAGCCATGCCAAGGCGTATAACCAGCGCAGTGCCACGAAACTGTAGTACGTTCGCTTCCGCCATGGGCGCTCGCGTATCACTGCAGTAGTGGACACGCGAGTCGTCAGGCGTGGCATAAGGGACCCGCTTTCCTCGTATCCGTTCCACGACTGCGGACTGAAAGGATCATCGCCGTTAATCGCCCAACAACCTTCTACGCTCACTCTCATTTTGAACTGCCACTTCTGCGAGCAGCACATGGATTTGCGCGGCGATGTCAGACGGTGGATCTGTTTGAGACAGAGCGTGACCAGGTCGCACCAGATCGCTCCATGCATCGGTTACGACATTTCTCGCGTTCGGAATCCTGGCCACATCTTCCGGATGAGTTCGCGCAAGGTGATTTATCAAACGCAGTTTGTCAACGATGGTCAAGTAGGGAGACTCAATCCCGAGCGTCACAACAGCAGGTTCCGCGTCATGACGCGCCGCCGCATGCAATGCCTCGATTCTGGGGAATAGGACGTTAACGAAACCTTCGCGGTAGTCGGGGAACTCTGTTAAGAACGCGGTCGAGAGATCTATGACGGCGTCGCGATCACGCAATTCTTCTGCGACTAAGATCCTATAATACAAAATCTTCGACGTCAGTCGCCGTTTTCGTTCGTCATCGGGCTGCCTGTCCAGCTTAGTGTGCAATTGCAGTAGCTCTTCGCGAAGAGTGTTCGGGGAGACACGGGCGCGGTAGAGTGGCGACGAAATCCTGTCAAGCTGCTTCTCAAGCTCATCTGACACCGACATGGCTAGCCTCCGAAACTACCTGAAACTGCACCGGTGGAACGGCCACTCACCCTCCCGCCGGCATTGATCGAAGCACACACCGCAGTTTCCGCCAGCTCGAAATTCCATTTCACTTTCCGTGCAAAGGACGTATAGCCGAAGACACTCTTCGTGAACACGGTCCTTTTCGTCGTCGTCACAAGTCTTCGCCAGCTCGGCTCCTCCCAGAGCGAGCAGGATGCCACCAACTACGCTTGGGATCGTGGGTACGCGGCCAACGATGAGAGATCCCGCGATCGCGCCGCCAGCAAGCACGGCGCAAGGATCTATGCTCGGCCTCGGGGTTGGCTGCTGCGGCTGTCCGCCACTACCACTACCACCACTACCACCACTACCACCACCACCGCCGCCACCACCACCGGGTGGTGGCCACCACGGAAACGGTGGCACCCACGGCGCCGGCGCTGTGACTGTGATCGTGGTGCCGGTGCACCATCGCTCACCTCCTTCGACTACGACCGTTCCATTGCACGTATCGCCGTCCTCCACTCTGTTACCCGGCTGCACCATTTGCGTAGTCTCGACCCGCGCTGAGTATGCGTTCCATGTCTGCGACGTATAGGCGTCGCCTGCACGTCCGACGCTGCGAAGCCGCCCCAGCGTGTTCGAATAAAACAGTCCCTCTCCCCGATCATCGCCGCCGATGCCGCTCGACGTGCAGCAGAAGTCACGCTCGAAGCCGCCGAACTTCATCCGCTCGGTATCGCTGGCGGGATTGGTAATCTCTTCGCCGAAGGCGTGGTAGTCGTGGCGGACGCTCACGCTCCCGTCCCACGGCGTGATCTGCCGCGGCGTGCCGCGATGATCGACCATGAACAGGCTGCTCGTGCCCCCCGCATGCACCGCCACCGCCAGCGTGCCGTCCCGGTGGACGTAGTCCTTCGTCCAGCCGCTGCCGGAGGTGTACTCGCTCACCACGTTCCCGGCCAGATCGCGCAGCGTCCACGTCCAGGCGCCAAGATTCACGTCGTACGAGCCGATCCGCTCGTCGCCCGCGGTGTAGATGTAGTCGAAGAGCCGGCCGTACGTGGAGTCCGAAAGTGTGGTGAGGCCGCTCAGCCAGTCGTAGCCGAGGGTCGTCGAACCCTCTTTCGTCAGGTTGCCCGCTTCGTCGTACGCGTAGAAGGTCCCGGTGAGACGATTCGTCAGCGGATCGGCCGCCGGTGAGCCGCGGTTGCCGAACGAGTCGTACGAGTACCACCTCCCGCTTCCCCCCTCCGCGCTGTGGCGGACGCGCCCAGCTTTGTCGTAGAGGTAAAAGGAGCTGCCGATCGCCGCGATGTTCCCCGAGCCGTCGTAGCGGTAGTCGCCCGTATCCCAGTTCTGCATCGTGCCGCCCGACACGATCCTCCCCGGCCGCGCCATCTGCTGCGGACTGTTGAGCTGCGACCAGCGCGGCCCCCCCGCGTAGGAGACCGCGCCCACCAGGCCGTTGGCGTGGTAGTACATCGAGAAGTATCCGCTGGCGCTCGTCAGCTGTCCCTCACCGTAGCCGAAATCGACATTCCGGCCGCCATAGTACGAGGGCACTGTCTGCGTCGGATAGCCCAGGCGGCTGATCCGTCCGAGATCGTTCCAGACGAACGTCTGGTCCCAGCTGCGCTCGGTCGTCCCGTTGGAGAGGTTGAGGATCGTCGTCGTCCGGCGAGAGACCCTGCCTCCGGTGCCGCGATACTCGTAGAAGTCTTTGACGCTGCGCTGCACCCATGCGGTTGCATTCCACCGTGTCGATTCGATGAGCTTCCCGTTCTTCCAGTCCTGCGCGCCGTTGGCCGTCGCGTACACGAACTGTTTGACCGGCCGCCCCCACGCGTTTTCGGCGACGGACGTGAGCCGCTCGGCACTGTCATAGACGTAGCGGAGATCGAACTTGCCATTGGCCGCGCCCCCCTGCCGCCGCCGTGCATGCCCTCGCGCGTCGTACTCGTGGAAATAGATGGTTCCGTTGCCAGTCGCGCCCAGCTCCGGTCGCGTCTCCGACAGCAGAAAGCCGCGGCCGTCATACGTGAACGTGCGCGTCTGCGTTCCTTCCGGCGCCTGGATCTGGACCTGGATCAGCCGGTCCGCCGCATCGTAGGTTTGGGTCGTGGTCACGTTCTCGCCGTTCGGTCCCGACGGCTCGATCACGCGGTACAGCCGTCCGCGCCGGTCGTACTCTCTGGTGACGGTCACCGCTTCCTCGACCAGCGAGGTCGCATCCCCACCGGTCCGTACCGTGCTCGTGCTGCGCTCGATGCGGACCCCCTCATACGCGAGCGTGGTGACGTGATAGCCCGTGGCGAGGTCGCCGTCCGGCGGCCGGATGCGGCCTGGTCGCCCAAACGGATCGTGGTCGGCGAACAGCGTCCGATTCACCGGCGGGTCAGCGGCCTCGGTGGACGAGACGGCGGTCGTCCGGCCGAGCGCATCGAGCGTCGTTTCGGTCGTCGACCACTCCGCCCCGAAGTAGCCGGGGAACGTCGCCTTCTCTTTCCACGGCCGCCCGAAGGCGTCCTGCACCGACTGCCGTCGCGCGAGGAGGGTATTCATGGCGTTGTTCCACTGCTCGATATCCACTCGTGGCGGCGCGCTCGATGTCCCCTGGGTGTAGATGGATTTCGTGACGCCGCCATGACCAGCCTCCGGCCGCACGAGTGTCAATCGTCCCAGCGCGTCGTACTCGTAATGGGTCACGATGCCGGCTGTGTCACGCGACCGAATCGTGAGGCCGGTGTTGCGGTCGATATCGCGGTCGGTGCTGAAGAATGAGAGCGGGACGCCGTTCCCGTCGACGTACCGTGACGTCGCGAGCGATCCGTAGCGCCACGTGTGATCCACCCGGTACTGCGGCACCGGGAGCGCCAGCGAACAAAGCGAGGTCGTTCCGAGGGCCTGCACATCGCCGCCGAAGGACTCTTCCCGGATCATTTCGCCGCTGGCCGGATCGGCCGTGTATCGCGTGACCACGTCGTAAGCTCCCTCGCTCGTGCCGGCGAGAACGCGCTTCAGATTCATGAAGCCGGTATTCGCATCGAAACAGTAGGTGCTCTTGAACGACGAGCTGCCCTCGGTGGTCTGTTGAAGGTCATACGTTCCAAGGATCCACGGACCTGACGGCGGAGGAAGAACGAACGAGCCGGGATAAGTGCCTGAGGAGGGGTTGAAGTTCACGCGTGTCGTGCGGTCGTTGCCGCTGGAGAAGTTTCCGCTCGAGATGGTCGTGCGGTAGTGGCCGAGGCCGTCGAAGTCGGAGAGGCTCTCCTCGGCAAACCGGCCGCCGTCGTCGTGGTAGATGACGCGCGAGGCCTGGAGGCGCCGGTTCACATCGGTATAGGAAAGACCTTCACTGCCGCCGCGCAGGCCGGCCGAGTCGCGTTCGTACGTCACATACGTCGAGCGCTTGAGGGTCGTACCAGCCTGCAGCACCTCGCTGGAGAGGAATCGCCCGTTGACCGCCGGGACGTGACGCGTGAGCGGCAGCCCGTATTCGTGAGCGGTCCACCCTTCGAGGTTGTCGCACCCCTCCTGGATCCAGTAAGTCGAGAAATAGTGGTTCGTCTTGTGCCCCGCGGGATCGGTGACGACTTTCTTCAGATACCGCGGCCCGCTGGAGCCGGGAGAACACTGAATCGTTGCTGACGGCTGATGCTCGTGTGTCCAGGTACCGATGGTCTGCCCGGCCGCATCGATCATGCGACGCTGGCTGACCCCGGGGACGTTGTAACGGTGCGGACGGTTGTCGGTTTCCCGGGCAGGGTAGGGATTGAGGCTGTACGACCATTCGACGCGACCAGCCGTCGGCAGCTCCACCCTCTGAAGCAGTCCGCTGAAGTTGCCGCTCGCGATGTAGGACTGCGTCGTCGCGTCCTGCGTCATCCGCCAGGCCTGGGTGATCGAGCTCGGCTGCGTCACGCGAGCCTGTGTCAGCAAATGCACCTGCACCGTGCTCGAAACGTTCGGATCGGTGTGGCCGTAGCCGCGGTCGATGCACGTGCTGGCATACGAGAGCGTCCATACCGTCTGCTGTCCGTTGAACGAGGCGAGCGTCACGGTGGTTGGCAATTGTCCGGCGTAGGAGCAACTGACAATGGTCCCGCCGCAAGAACAGTTCAGCGGGATCGTGTAATCGACGGCATGCGTCCGGCGGTCGCCCTCCGTCAGGTTGCCTTCGGTGATCGTCCACTTGACGAGGCCTTCCACTCCCCAGGTGTAGGCGTGGCGGACGTAGTTGCCGGTGCGGTCGCGCATCTCGAGGAGCCAGCCATTGCCGTCGAACCGGTGCGTCGTGCCGTCTGGAAAGTCGAGCTCGTATTCGCCGGTCGCGAGTCGTCGCAGACGGAGATACGTTGAATCGCGCGTGTACCAGACGTCGCTGACGGAGGTCTCCTCGTGCAGCTTTGGATAGAAAACGTGATCAGATCCATCCGGCCCTTCGTAGACGGGCAGACCTCCCTCGGTTTCGTTCGTGGCGTCACTAGGCGGAACGAGCCGGCCCAGCGACAGCCGCCACCCCATTCCTGCGTTCACGCGGCGGTCGGGCAGCGCCTGTGTGTAACACGTCCCGCCGTAGCACTGCTGTTCATAATCCCAGACGTTGCCGATGTAGCTCAGGACGAACTGGTATGACAGTGTCGGTCCGACGCGATACTCCTGCGAGAGCGGAAGCGCCGCGGCCAGGTTGCCGTTGAAGAGGTTGATCTGATCGATCTCCCCCCGATGGAATACGCCGTTCGGCGCCAGCCCGCGCACCGCATTCGGGTGTTGCTGAGCAGCGGCGGCGACGGAAACGAAGAGCGCGAGAATCGTCGAAGTCGTTTTCATCGTCGCTTCCTTCAACGGATCGTCGTGGCGGCAGCGTCCATCCGGCGAGAGTCGATGATCAGCACGACATCGCCTCGCTGGAACGTTGCGGGAGCGGCCGGACTGCTTCCCAGCGGGCGCAACGTGTTCAGCGCGCCGAGCGCGCTTCCGTTGATCGCGCGATCGGAGTCATGTATGCCTCCGTCGCCGATGACCTGGTGCCAGGTACCCGTGCCGGGACGAACGAGGAGGAGGTCATAGAACTCTCGCTCCGGGTCGAGTGCGGAGCGTCCGGGTGCAAGGTGCGATCGCAGGAGAGCTCGCACCGGAAGTTCGCGGAGCGGATGGCCTGACGGTGTTCCGACCGCGAACGCACCGCTGGCCAGGTCGGCCGCGAACGATATCGTCTTGACCGGTATTGGTCCGTCACTGTCATACCGCACGACGCCGTCTCGATCGTCGTCGCTCAGAATCGTTGCGTGACGCGTGACACGCGATTCAAACTCTCGAGGCGTTCGACTCAGAACGTACAGCACGACTGCGTGGCCCGGAGTGACTCCGGAGATCACGACTGCGCGCACGCCGTGCTCCAGCCGAAGTTGCTGCGTTGCGAATACGGGGTGGACGATCGCCATGAGCATGCAGGCGGCAGCAAAGCGTTCCATCATGCGAACCCTCCGTTATTGTTTCGAGCGATTCATTATTTATCGCCGCTCGACCGGAAAAGGCAAGGCGTAACGATGGCGAAACATCTGTAAATGGATCAGGCTGCCTTCGAAATGACGGAAGGGACCGTGTGAAAACGCCGTCAGCTTCCGCGCACGGCCTCAAAGGAGGTGACGCTTAGCTTCCCGACGCGGGCGAGGTCGCCCGCGCTCCACTATTGGAGCCGGAGTGCGGCAGCTTGCAGACTGTCTCAAAACCCGCCGGCGGATAGTGTACGTTCAGGAGGAAGGGCGTTTTCGAGTGCGAGCGGCTCGCGG
>CALMKE010000101.1 GCA_937867645.1 uncultured Gemmatimonadota bacterium
ACGAGCACGCGGTCTTCCTTCCTGATCTCATTCTTCGCCCAGTTTAGCGCGTACAGCAGCCTTCCCTTCGAGAACACCGGCGAATCCGGGGAGTTGAGATACTTCGGCTCCGCGTTCCCCAGCACTCTCCCACCGAAGCCGACGTGCCTGCCCATCGCGTCGAGAATCGGAAACATGAGCCGGTCGCGGAATCGCGGGCGCGGCTCGGTTCCCTCCTCCCGCTGCACGAGCAGCCCCGTCTCGAGCATGCGCGCGTCGTCGAATCCGAGCGTTGAGAGATAGGTTCGCATCAGCCCTATCTCCGGCGGCGCGTACCCGATGCCGATCTCCTGCGCCAGCTCGCGCGAGATCTCGCGGCTCTCGAGGTACTCGCGCGCGGTCTTTCCGCGCGGGTCGTCCCACAGGATGGAGCGGAAGTATTCGGCCGCCGCGGCGTTCAGCTCCCAGAACGGCTCGCGAGCATCGGGTCCTTCGCGCCGAGTGTCCACTTCCCTGACCTCGACGCCCGCCTTCTGGCCGACGATACGAACGGCTTCCGGCCATTCCACGCCGAGGCGCTTCTGGATGAACCGGAATACGTCGCCGCCTTCGTGGCATACGAAGCAATAGAAGATTCCCTTGCGTGGTGACACCGAGAAGTTGCGGTGCGTGCCCTGGTGGAACGGACAGGGTCCGCGATAATCCGCGCCCGTCTTCTTGAGCTTCACATACTCGCCGATGATCTGCACGACATCGGCCGCTTCCCGGACCTGCTCGACCACTTCGTCCGGGATCAAGCGAGCTCCGCGATGGTGACGCCGGCGCCACCCTCGTTCCAGGCGCCGAGCCGGAAGCTCGACACCCGCGGCTCCTTCCTCAGCATCTCGTCGACTCGCTCGCGCAGCGCGCCCGTCCCCTTGCCATGAATTATCCGCAGCACCTTGAGGTCGGCGAGGACCGCGCTGTCCACTGCCTGCATCACGACCTCCTCGACCTCGCTCGCACGGAGCCCGCGAAGATCCACTTCGGTTGACGCGTGGACTTCGGGGATGTCACCGCGGATCGGCACCTTCTCCACGGGCACGAGCTGGATGGCGGCCTTGCGAATGCTGCCGCGCGGCACGTTGAGCTTGATGGAGCCGAGCGCGACGACCGCGTCGTCGTCGCGCAGCTCCAGCAGCTTGGCCGTGCGGTCGCCGAATGTCTCGAGCTCGACCAGATCTCCCGGCACCGCGGCGCCGGCGGGCGTGGCCGCGCTGGATTCGACGCCCGCGTCTTCCGCGTCCAGTCTATCGAGCGCCGCGGCTTCCTCGCCGGCGAGCTGCTCGATGTTCCGCCGCGCGAGCCGCGCGGCATCCTCTACGGCCGCGGCGGACGCGGCCTTGAGATCGCGAATCGTCTCTTCCACCGCGGCACGCGCGTCGAGCAGATGCCTGCGCGCGGCGCTTCTGCTCTCCTTCTCCACTTCGCGCTCCCGCTCACGGACCCTCGCTTCGCGGGCAGCCACGTTCGCCAGCCGCTCGCGCGCTTCCGCGGCGATCTCCGCCGTTTCGCGATCGCGCTCGGCGAGCTTCGCGTCCCGCTCCTGCAGCTCGGCGAGCAGCGCGTTGGTGTCGCGCTCGCTCCGCGGAAGCCGCTCCTCGGCGGCGTCGAGCACGTTGGCGGGGAGATTCAGGCGCCGGGCGATGCTGAGGCCATACGAGCGGCCGGGAATCCCCTTTACCAGACGATAAGTCGGCGCGAGCCTCGCGGAATCGAACTCGAGCGAAGCGTTGACCACGCCGGGAACGGTCGTCGCGAGCTCTTTCAGCGCGCCGAGGTGAGTGGTCGCGAGCGTGAACGTCCCGCGGCGAGTCAGCTCCTCCAGGATCGCGCCGCCGAGCGCGGCGCCTTCCATTGGGTCGGTGCCTGAGCCGAGCTCATCTATCAGTGCGAGCGAGCGTGATGTCGCGCCGCGGAGGATCTCGGCCAGGTTCTTTACGTGCGCGCTGAACGTGGACAGGCTCGCCGCGATGGATTGCTCGTCGCCGATGTCGGCGAAGAGATCGTCGAACAGGGCCACGCGGCTTCCCGCCGCGACCGGCGCGGGAATGCCGGACTGCACCATCGCGGAGAAGAGCCCCATGGCCTTGAGCAACACGGTCTTGCCGCCGGTGTTGGGGCCCGAGAGCAGCAGAGTCCGCTCGTCGCCCGCCATCTCAAGATCGAACGGCACGACGTCGATGCGCTGGGCGAGCAGCAGCGGGTGCCGGCCCGCGACGATCGCGAACCCTTCACCTTCCTCCGCGATCTCCGCGATGGCGCACTCGAACTCCCCCGCGAATCTCGCGCGCGCGTACAGCGAGTCGAGCTCCACCATCGCGTCGAGCGCCGAGGCCAGCTCGGCGGCCAGCGGGCGCACGCGCTCGGTGAGGTCGCGCAGGATCTTGTCTATCTCGCGCAGCTCTTCGCCCTGCAGCTCGCGGATCCTGTTGCCCGCCTCGATCGCGGCCGGCGGCTCCACGAACAGCGTCGCGCCGGTCGCGGAAGTGTCGTGCACCAGCCCGCGGATGACGTTGCGCGCGTCGCGGCGTACGGGAATGACGTACCGACCGTTGCGGATCGTGACCGACATGTCGGCCACCTGCTGGTGCGGAGCCAGTGAGCGCATCGCGTTCTCCAGCACGCCGAACAGGCTCTCCTCGGCGCTCCTCAGCTCGCGCCGGATGCGCCGCAGCGCGGGCGAGGCATCATCGCGGATCTCCCCGTCCTCCGAGATCGCCTTCTCGATGGCGCTCTCGACCGGCTGCGCGCTGACCAGCCGCGCCCCGAAGCCGCGTAACACCGCGCGCGCGATCGCGGGACGCTTCTCGTCCTTCAGCGCAGCGGCGGTGCGACGCGAGCTGCGCAGCAGGACCGCGATCGCCAGCAGCGACGCGGCATCGAGCGACGTGCCCTGCACTCCGAGGCGCTCGGCGGAAACGCGAACGTCGGGAATTGGCTCGGGGTCCCAGCCGCCCTCGCCGGTCAGCAGCGAGCGCATGGCCTGCACGCGCTCGTGCTCCGCGTGGATCCACGCGCGATCCGCCGAGGGAGACGCGGCGCGGACGCGATCGGCGCCAAGCGCGGTAGCTGCGCGACCGGCCACGACCTCGAGGACGGCGGGAAACTCGACGACGGAGAGGCCGTGCACGTTCATCGGGAGAGCCCTGCGTGCTGCGTGCTGCGCGCTGCGCGCGAGCCACATAAAACAAAAACCCGGGCCGGCGATTTTCTCGTCTGCCCGGGTCTCGACCCGTTAGTTCCAATCGTGCGCGTGTGAACCGGTGTCACCCCTGCTTCGCGAGCTCCTCGCGCGCGATGGCGTTGATGCGCGAGCCTTCCGCGCGACCCTTGAAGCCTGGAGCGACTTTTCCCATTACCGCACCCATCTGCGTTGCGCCGCCGGCGATCGCCGCCCGAACGGCCGCCCTTATCTCGTCATCCCCGACCTGTTCGGGGAGGTATTTCTCCAGGGCCTCGACTTCGGCCCGTTCCTTACCGGCAAGGTCTTCGCGCGCGCCCTTCGAATACATCTCGATCGACTCGCGCCGCTTCTTGATGCCGCGCTGAAGAACCTCGACTACGTCTTCGTCGGTGGGCTGACGCTGGAGCTCGATGCGCCGGTTCTTGATCTCCGAAAGCACGGTCCCGAGCAGCAGCACCCGCGGTTTGTCCTGCGCCTTTCTCGCGGCTACGAGGTCTCCCTCCAGACGCGCTTGCAGCTGCGACATCTAGGCGTGACGTGTCCGCCGATTCTTTCGGATCGCGGTGTTCATCTTGCGCTTGCGTCGCTCGCTGGGCTTCTCGTAGTGGCGATGCTTTCTGAGATCGGCAAGGATACCCGCCTTCTCACACTTCTTCTTGAAGCGCTTGAGGGCCCGCTCGAAATTCTCGTCTTCGTGGATTATGACTTCCGACAAACTCTAACTCCCCCCTTCTTGGCGTTTGCGCGCCGGCTTGGGATAGACTGATAAACCTAGTCACACAACGGGGTTAAGGCGAGTTTTGGGTTTCGAGTCGCCCGGTGGCTGGTTTGGGTGGACTGTCGGAACGACGGAGGGGCTGTCTGCGGCGGCTACGCGCGCAAACTACGCGCGCTAAGACGCCGCCTTCGACAGCCCCTCCGCGCGTTCCGACTGGCCGGCATCGACGGGTTGTCATTGCCGACCCGCGACCAACGCATTGATCCCGTTGTGTGCTGGTCAGGCTCCCCCACCGGCGCGCATCCGCCAAAGTGGCGCCGCGCAGTTCGTCCCTTTCCCTAACCGCTGTCCGCCCGTACTGGAGTCTCACGGTACGTGCCCTGCGGGCGCACGCCACGACGCCAGTGCTAGCTCGCCGCGACGGTGCCGGTCACCGAAGGCCGCGTCTTAGCGCGCGTAGTCTGCGCGCGTAGCGGCCGGAGCGTGACCGGCACCGGCGCGGAGAGCTAGCCCGGAGGCCATGTGAGCTTGCGGCCTCCAAGCACGTGCACGTGAAGATGGAAGACGCTTTGGCCGCCATTTCCGTTGGTGTTGATCACGGTGCGGTAACCGCTGTCGGCGACGCCGCCCTCGCGCGCGACCTGGGCGGCCATGAGCGCGAGCGCGCCCGCGGTCTGGGCGTCGTCCACGTCGTTCAGCGACGAGATGTGCTTTTTCGGAACCACGAGGACATGGAAGGGCGCCTGTGGATCGGCGTCCTTGAAAGCCAGGCAGTCATCGTTCTCCGCGACGATATCGGACGCGACTTCGCGACTGATGATCCGGCAGAAAAGGCAGTGCTTAGACATGATCGGTCGTGGAATGTGATGTCGCCGCCCGCGCGATCGCGGCCGCGGCGACCCCGGCCGTTTCAAATCGTAGCGTCGTCACGCCCAGAGTGACAGGGCTGAAGCCGGATTCGACGAAAGCGGCGCGCTCCTGCTCCTCGATCCCTCCCTCGGGGCCGAGCGCAATGACGACGGGCGAAGTGAGCGGCGCGGAGAGGATAGGGGAACCATCTGCATCCAGCAATATGCGCGAGCCCTGTGGCGCCGCCGCGATCGCGCGCTCAGGTGGCGCATCGGGGTGCACTTCAGGAAGCCATGCGCCGCGCGATTGCAGCAGCGCGGAGATCATCCGTGCCCGCAACTTCGCGAGAAACATCGTCCCTTCCCCGCGCGGCGAAACGCTCTTCGAGCGTTTCCACAACACCGGCCGCCACGAGGTCACGCCGATCTCCGTTGCCTTCTCGCCGAGCCACAGCATCCGGTCCCGGTCCCCGATGGGCGCCAGCAGATGAATCGCGGGCAACGGCTCAACCGTGGCGGTCTCGGTGACGTCGACCGTCACTGACCCGCGCGCCAGTCTCGCGATCGTTCCGCTCCCGACTCCCCCGCGCCCGTCCCTCAGCTCCACGATGTCGCCGAGCGATGCGCGCACGACACGCAGATGGTTCGCTGCGTCTTCCGCGAGCATCAACACCTTGCCCGCTTCGAAGGGCTCTGGCGCAAACAGGGCGATGCGCGAAGGAGTCGGTCGCATTCCCGGCTGTTAGTCGTGTCGTTTGCAGTTTGCGCGCAGCGCGCAGCACGCAGTGCGCAGCGCCTTTCTCCGACTACTCATGGCCGGCGACCGGGAACCGCCACCGCCGCCCACCACTCCCCTTCACTCTCTTCCATCATCACACTCCACCCGCCCTCAGTCAGCCGCGCGACCATCATGTCGCGCTCATCGAGCAGAATGCCGCTGAGAATTACCTCCCCGCCCTCAGCGAGCGAGCTCCGCATCGTGGCCAACAAGTCGAGGATCACCGAGGAGAGGATGTTCGCGATGATGACCCTGACCGGCGCGACGAGAGGCAGGAGGACAGAGGCATCTCCCTCGAGCACATGCACGGCTTCGGCGACGCCATTTCGCGCGACGTTTTCTTCCGCGTTCGAAGTCGCGTCCGGATCTATCTCGATCGCCGCGACGCTGCGCGCCCCGAGCTTCGCCGCCGCGATCGAGAGAACCGCGCTGCCAGAGCCCAGGTCCGCCACCGTATCGCCGGGACGAATCACATGTTGCAGCAGCGACAGGCACAGCCGCGTTGTCGCGTGCTCGCCGGTTCCGAACGCCATCGCGGGCTCGATCAAGATCAGGTGCCCGATCGCTTCCGTCTTCACCCAGGGCGGCGCGACCGTGATCCGGCCCACGGTGTGCGCGCCGACGGTGCCTCGCCATTCGGAGAAATCGGGAAGCGTCACTGTCGTCACGTCCACTTCCGCGCCCGGGTCCGCCTCGGCCACACGCTCGCGCAGCATGCTCACGTCGCCGTCGAGCGGAAGGTTCGTGACGAGCGTATCACCGTCCTCGTGCACGCCCATGGACCCCGCCTCGAACAGAGCAGCCACTACGGCGTCGTGATTGGTCCGCGGCCGAATGCGCACCGCGAGAACGCTCACGCGCCGAGGGATTCCTTAACCTTGTTCCAGAATCCCTTCTGCTGCGGCGCGGGCGCCTTCGACCGGAGCTCGGCGAGGCGCTTGAGCAGCTGCTCCTCTTCCACGGACACCGCGTCCGGCGTCCACAGCTGGATCCGCACGTGCAGGTCGCCCACACCCGACGCGTTCACGCGCGGCAGGCCGCGCCCGCGCAAGTTGAACTGGTGCCCGCTCTGCGAGCCCGGGGGGATCCGGAGCGAAACGGTCCCGTTGACCGCGGGAACCTCGACGTCACCGCCCAGCACGAGCTGGGGATAGGTGACCAGCACTTCGCAGAAGAGATCTTCGCCGTCCCGCTCGAACCGCGGATCGTCCTCCACCTCGAAGACGACGAGGATGTCACCGCGCGGCCCGCCCCGCGGCCCGACGGTCCCCGCGCCGCGCAGAGTCATGTACTGGCCGGTGTCCACGCCCGCGGGCACGCGCACCGTGATCGTCTCGTCGTCGCGCACGCGTCCCTCGCCACGGCACTTCTTGCACGGCGAGCTGATCAGCTTCCCCTCGCCCGAGCACGCGTGACAGGGCGAGATGCTCATCACCTGCCCGAAGAACGAGCGCTGCGCGCGCCGCAGCTCGCCCGTGCCGCCGCACGTCGCGCAGGTGACGGCCTGCGTTCCGGGCTCCGCGCCGCTCGCCGCGCACCGGTCGCACGGCTTCAGCAGCTTGAGCGTCACCGTCTTCTCGACGCCGGTCGCGACTTCCGCCAGGGTGAGCGGAATCGTGATCCGCACGTCGGCGCCCGTCCTCGGCCCCGACTGTCCCCGGCCGCCGGCCGCGCCGAACAGGTCGCCCAAGCCGGTGAAGCCGCCGAGGTCGCGCATGAAGATGTTGAGCGCTTCCGAGAGATCCACGTGGTGGAACCCGCCCGCGCCGCGGCGCAGACCTTCTTCCCCGTAGCGGTCGTACGCGGCGCGCTTCTGCGGATCGCGCAGCACATCGTACGCTTCGGTGATCTCCTTGAACTTCTCCTCGGATTCAGCCGTCCCGTTGTTGCGGTCGGGGTGGTACTGCATCGCGAGCTTGCGATACGATTTTTTGATCTCGTCGTCGCTCGCGGTCCGGGCGACGCCGAGCACAGCGTAATAATCAGCCATTTTCGTCCATTAGATCGGTCACGAGCCTCGACGTGTGACTCACCAGCGAGATCACCTTCTCGTACGGCATGCGCGTCGGGCCGATGACTCCGATGACGCCGCTGAGGGAGCCGGCGGTGTATTCAGCCGTGACGACGGTAAAGCTCTCGAGAGCCGGGTCGTCGTGCTCGCTTCCAATGGTAATCGATATTCCGGGGACGCCGCTCCGATTGCGCAGGAGCTTGGCGAGCTGCTGCCGCGTCTCGGTGAGCGTGACGAGCCGCCGCATCCCCTCGCCCGTGGCGAACTCAGGCTGATCCGCGAGAACCGACGCCTGGCCGAGCACGACGGAGTCTTCGTCAACCGGAAGCGTGGATTCGAGCAGCTGGTCGGCTTCCTCGATGAACACGTTGAGCAGCTCTCTCACCTCCGGGCGGCGGCTCGCATCGCGCAGGCGAACCGCGAGCGTCTCGCGCACCTGCGCCATGGTCAGATCCGTCAGTCGCTCGTTCAGCACTCGCGACACTTCGGCGAGCGCGACGTCGGCGATCTCGCCGCGAGTTTCAACGAAGATCGTGCGCATGGTCCCGCCGTCGAGCGTGAGCACCATCAGCAGCCGGTCGGAGCTGAGTCGCACGAGATCGAGCCGCCGCAGGATGCTGCGGTCGAGCCGCGGTCCGAGCGCCACGCCGAGCTCCTGGGTGATGACGCCAAGGCTCAGCGCCGCACGGCGCAGGATCTGATCGATTGCCGAGCCCGCGCCGGAGATCACTTCGGCGAGCTTGCGGTGGTCGGCGGTGGCGACGGCAATCGGCGGAAGCAGCGAGTCCACGTACGAGCGGTACGCGGCGTCGGTCGGGATCCGGCCCGCGGACGTGTGCGGGTGGTAGAGAAACCCCTTCTCCTCCAGGTCGCTCATCGTGTTGCGGATAGTGGCCGGGGACACGCCCAGCCCGAACTTGCGCGCGAGCGCGCGGGAGCCCGCGGGCTGGGCGGTCTCCACGTAGCACTGGATGACCGCCTCGAGGACCTTTTTCTCTCGCTCCGACAGCTCTGGAAGTGGCATCGATTTCAAACGTAGGAACGGCTTCGAATACACGTCAAGCTGGTGGCGAGCTCGTCGAGCAGCAGCCACCCGGATGGCGTGAGTCTGAGCTGGCGTTCGTCGGTCGTGTGGCTCGCGATCGGTGCGGGGGCCGCGCCGGGATGGGGTGCTCCGCCGGAGCTACGCCGCACGAGACTGGAGGTGCGCGTGGCAGGCGCCGAGCTCGTGCGGCTAAGACGCTCCTGCGGGGCACCCCACTCCGGCGCGGCCTGGCTGACTTGATTGGCGGCCGCCGGCTGGGAAAACGCGGCCCAGCCGCTATCTACCCAGGGCTGCAGCTCGCCGAGCTCCTCACCTGCCACGCGCACGCCAGTTGTAGTACGTAACCCTAAGTACACCCGTTCGTTAGATATGTTCTCCTCATCTAACACTTCAACGTCGGCGACGGGGCTCGAACCGGTGCGGAGTCGTTCGATCCACTCGGCGTAAGGGGCCACGTTCCACCACCGCCGCGCGCCGTCGAAGGAGTGCGCGGAGGGGCCGACGCCGGCGTACGCGGCACCCGACCAGTAGGCCGAGTTATGGCGCGAATGGAGACCGGGCTTGGAGAAGTTCGAGACCTCGTAGTGGTCGTAGCCGGCGGCCGCGAGGGTCCCGTGGGCGAGCAGGAATTCGTCCGCGTAGGAATCGTCGCCGGCCTCCCGCACTTCCCCGCGGTCGCGCCAGCGCGCGAGCGGCGTCTTGGGCTCGATGGTCAGGCCGTACAGGGAGATGTGCGCAGGATCCAGAGCGACCGTCGAATCCAGGTCGCGCTTCCAGTCGCGGTTGAGGGACTTCGGCAGGGCGAAGATCAGGTCCAGCGAGATGTTGTCGAAGCCGGCGGCTCGCGCGATCTCCACGGCTCGCGGGATCTGCTCGGCCGAATGCACCCGATGCATCCAGGCGAGGACCGTTGGATCGAAAGACTGCGAGCCGAGCGAGACGCGGTTCACACCGGCCCGGCGCCACGCGGCCGCGGTCTCCCGAGTGACGTCTTCCGGGTTCGCCTCGATCGTCACCTCGGCGCCCGGCGCGATCGTCGCCACGCCGCGAACGAGGTCCAGCACGCGCGGCAGCCCCATTCCTAGCTGTGAAGGAGTACCGCCCCCCAGATAGACCGTTTCGAGAAGCCACTGGCCGGATTGGTCGAGCCCCTGCTCTCGCGCGACCATCGCCAGTTCCGTCTTCAGCGCGCCGAGGTACTCATCGACGGGCGTCGTACGCCGGACCGCGATCGAGAAATCGCAGTACGCGCAGCGGCGGGCGCAGAACGGAACGTGGACGTACAGGTGGCGTGGGGGCACGTAGCAATATACTCGTCCTTGGCGTCTTCCCCGCCTTCGGGGTCGGGTGTGCGCTGGCAGGTCCCCTGCGGCCGCTACGCGCGCAAACTACGCGCGCTAGCACGCGGCCTGTGGGGACCTGCCACCCACACCCGACCAGCAACGGCACCCGAAGCCCGCACGGACCAGGGTGAACGTCGCGCCCTCAGTTGCGCCGATACTCGCCCGAAAAGCCGGCGCTGATCAGGCTACGCAGTTCGAGCGCGGTCAGGGCCGCCATGGCTTCGCGCAACGGAAGATCGGCCCGCTGCGCGACCAGTTCGATCGTTGCGGCACCTTTGCCGAGCGCTTCCCAAACCGCTCGCTCCGTATACGCGAGATCAGGTAGCGGCAACTCAGGCGCAGCCGGAAGGCCCACAAGCGTGAGGGCGTCGTCCACTGTGGCGATCACCTGCGCGCCGTCGCGCAGAAGCTCGTTTGTCCCCGCGCTGTGGGGCAAGTCGATCGGTCCGGGGACGGCGGCGACTGTCCGCCCCAAGTTGAGCGCGTCCTTCGCGGTCAGCAGCGCTCCGCTCTTGTAGCCGGCTTCGACGACGATCGTAACCTTCGCCAACGCCGCAATGATCCGGTTGCGGCGCGGAAAGCAGCCCCGAAACGCCGCGGTGCCGGCGGGCGATTCCGAGATCACGAGCCCGTCGTCGGCGATTTGCCTATGCAGCCTCGCGTGTCCTCGCGGATAAGGGACGTCGATTCCCGTGCCGAGCACGGCCACAGTCTTGCCGCCCGCTTCCAATGCCGCGCGATGTGCACACGCGTCGACCCCTCGCGCCATTCCGCTGATGACGCACCCGCCAGCGCGCGCAATCGCACCGGCGATCTTGCGCGCTATCCTGTCACCATACGCTGTACAATCGCGTGTGCCCACGATCGCGACGCGTGGCGCGTCTAGCGTCGCGCGCAGGCCGAGCGCGAATAGCAGATCTGGAGGATTGGGAAGATCGAGGAGCTCCGCGGGATAATCCGGGCCAGCCTTGTTCCACTCAGCCGGCCCCGCCGTTGGCTCGCGCTCAGGGACCGATATGCGGGACTGTGTAGCGGCCACGACGAAGCCGGCTAAGGGCGTGAGCGTTCGGGATTGGCCGAGCGCGCGTGCTAGCGAGCGTAGTTTGCGAGCGTAGCGCGCACCGGCCAATCCCGAACCTCACGCCCCACGCGCCACCGCCGCAACCCGCTCACGGCAACTCCGCAACATCGTCGCGCTTGCCGGCGATCTTGCGCATGGACAGGAGCTGCGACCACCACGCGGCGAGCAGCGCGTCGAGTCCCGTGCGCCCAGCCGCGCTGATCGAGAAGACCCCGAACGCATCCGGCGCGTCGAGCTCCGGACCCATGTCCTCGCCGATGATGTCGAGCTTGGTGAACACTACGCAGTGCGGCTTGCGCGACAGCTCCTCGGAATACGCCGCGATCTCGGCGCGAAGCTGATCGTACTCGGCCTGCCAATCCATGCTGTCGATCGGGATCAGGAACGCGAGGATCCGTGTGCGCTCGATGTGCCGCAGGAACTGGAGCCCGAGCCCTTTGCCCTCGTGCGCGCCTTCGATGATCCCCGGGATGTCGGCGACGACGAACGTCCGGTGATCGGACAGCTGCACCACCCCGAGGTTCGGGGCGAGCGTGGTGAAGGGGTAATCGCCGATCTTCGGCGTGGCCGCGGAGATCACCGACAGCAGCGTGGATTTGCCGGCGTTCGGCTGGCCCACTAGCCCGACGTCGGCAATGAGCTTGAGCTCGAGCTCGATCGTGCGGACTTCACCTTCCTCGCCCGGCTGCCACTCGCGCGGCGACTGGTGCGTCGCGGTCGCGAAGAACGTGTTCCCCTTCCCCCCGCGCCCACCCTTGGCCGCGATGAACGTCTGGCCGTCTTCCAGTATTTCGGCGAGAACTTCTCCGGTGCGCGTGTCGCGGATGATCGTGCCTGGTGGAACCGGCAGCACGACGTCCTTGCCCGACCGCCCGGTCTTGTTGTTCCCCATGCCGTGCTCCCCGCGCTCCGCGGCCCAGCGGTCGCGGTAGGTGTAGTCGAGCAGCGTGGCCAGGTTCGCGTCGCCCTTGATGATCACGTCGCCGCCGCGCCCGCCGTCGCCGCCATCCGGGCCACCCAGCGGCACACGGAACTCGCGGCGGAAGGACGTGCAGCCCGATCCGCCGGTGCCGGCCTCGATATGGATGGTCGTCTTGTCGATGAACATCTCTAGCCCGTCGCCCGCGCGCGCTTGGCGTGGACCTTCTCGAGCAGCTGCCGATAACCAGCGACGTCCGCCGGCGGAACGAGGTCCGAGATAGCGTCCAGCGTCGCGGAGATCTCCGGTTCGGTAGCCCCTGCGTTCAGCGCTCCGTGCAGGTGCGAATGGAGCTGGCGCTGCTGTCCAGTCGCGGCGCACGCCGCGACGACGGCGAGCTCCCGGCGCTTGAGGTCGAGCCCGGGCCGACCGAGGACCTTGCCATAGCCGTCTACGATCATCCATTCGTCGAGATCCGGATGCAGCGCGCGGACGTTGTCGCGCAGCTTGTCGTACGAGTCGCCGTACACGATCCGGCAGGTATCCTCTCCGCGCGACCGCCAACTCCCCACTCCGTCACCGGCGGGAGGCTCCGTAACACGCGCTGGCGCTGCCGGGCCGACAGCTCGCCAGGCGCGCGCGGCGTTGAGCGCCCGGGGAAATCCGGCGAACAGGTATGACTGAAGAACGACCTCGTCGATGACACGAGCCGGCGCCACGCGCGCGCCCACCTCGAGCTCGCGCCGCACTGACGCCTCTCCTCCCCCGGCGATGGCCGCCGAGATCCTGACAATCGCGCGAGTCTCCTCATCGAGGAGAGTTTTATCAGCCTGTGGCTGCATGTCCGTTATCAGTGGTTTGCGCGCGTGATCGTCATGTTGCGGCGGAATCTAGCCGGAGTTGCCGGTTGGCCGGGGCTCTGGATCGTTGCTAGTGGGGACTCGGCCGCGGTGCCCGCGCTCCGGCCGCTACGCGCGCAAACTACGCGCGCTAGCACGCGGCCTTCGGCGGGCACCGGGCGCGAGTCCCCACCCCGGCGCGGAGCGAGGGC
This sequence comes from uncultured Gemmatimonadota bacterium, assembly GCA_937867645.1. Lineage (GTDB taxonomy): Bacteria > Gemmatimonadota > Gemmatimonadetes > Gemmatimonadales > Gemmatimonadaceae > JACDCY01. The sequence continues at coordinate 13,000 of CALMKE010000101.1, forward strand.
CGGCGATCCGCTCCGATCGGGTCTCACACACTGTCGTTAGTGCGCGTATCCAATTCCCGGTGCTCAAGCCCCGCGTGGGGAACTCCCCTCGATGCATCGTCCACGGGCAAACCGCGGCGAGGAGGAAGGAGGGGGCGGCAGGTGCAGTTGAAGGTCGGGGCAGGCGCCGGGGCTCGCCGCAGGCCCGTGGTAGCGAGCGCAGTTTGCGAGCGTAGGGCCAGCGGCGGGCCCCGGTGCCTGCCCCGACCCGGCGCGCGGAGCGCGCCGAGTCGCTCAACCCTGCTTGGGAGCTGAGCTGAACGTGGCCGTGTGGAAGTGTTCGGAGCGCGGGGCCAGGGCACCCTCGCCGGCCGTGAATTGTTTCCACGTCACGGGCGGATGGTCGTTCGGCACGCGCTGCATCGAGATGCAGCCCTGCACCGGGCAAACCTGCGCGCACAGGTTGCAGCCCACGCACGCCTCCTCGATGATCTCGACCACCGGCCCGCCGTTGACGCGAGGGTAGCGTCGGATCGCCTGGTGCGCGCCGTCCTCGCACGCCGTCCAGCACAGCTCGCACTTGATGCACTTGCTCTGATCGATGGACGCGACGATGTGATAGTTGAGATCGAGGTTCTCCCACTTCGTGACCTTCGGCAGCGCGCGGCCGCGCAGCTCCTCGATCGACGCGATCCCGCTCTGGTCCATCCACGTCGAGAGACCGTCGGTCAGATCTTCCACGATGCGGAAGCCGTAATGCATCACAGCCGTGCATACCTGCAGCGTCGTGGAGCCGAGCGCGATGAACTCGGCCGCGTCGCGCCAGGTCGAGATCCCGCCGATGCCGGAGATCGGAATCTTCACGGCCGGATCGCTCGCGGTCGCCGACAAAAGGTTCAGCGCGATCGGCTTCACCGCGGGCCCGCAATAGCCGCCGTGGCTCGACTGCCCGCCGACATCCGGCAGCGGCGTGAACGTGTTCAGGTCCACGCCCACGATCGAGTTGATCGTGTTGATCAGCGACAGCGCGTCCGCTCCGCCTTCGACCGCGGCGCGCGCGATGTAGGTGATGTCCGTGACGTTCGGCGTCAGCTTGACGATCACCGGGATCTTCGAGACTTCCTTCACCCAACCGACGATGTTGCAGGTGTACTCCGGAACCTGCCCGACCGCGGCGCCCATCCCGCGCTCGCTCATCCCGTGCGGACAGCCGAAGTTGAGCTCGATACCGTCGGCGCCGGTGTCCTCCGTGCGCTTGACTATGTCGTGCCACGCCTCGCGCTTGCTCTCCACCATCAGCGACACGATGACGGCGTTGTTCGGATAATTGCGCTTGAGCTCCGCGATCTCGCGCAGGTTGTCCTCGATGGGGCGGTCGCTGATCAGCTCGATGTTGTTGAAGCCAATCATGCGATTTATGCCCAGGTCAATCGAGCCGTACCGCGAGAACACGTTGATGATCGGCTCGCCCACCGTTTTCCATACGGCGCCGCCCCAGCCCACGTCGAACGCCTTGGCGCATTGCCCGTACGTGTTGGTCGGCGGACCCGACGCCAGCCAGAACGGATTCGGCGATCTTATGCCGGCGAAGTTGACGCTGAGATCAGCCATGGTCGTTCCCAGGGCGGTGACGGCCTGGTCCCCTTCGGCCGCTACGCGCGCAAACGACGCGCGCTAGCACGCGGCCTGTGGGGACCAGGCCGCCACCACCCTCGCCGCATCCAGGCTGGTCCAGCATTACCGCGCGGGCAAGCGTCGCAGCCGCGCGCAGAAAGCGTCGGGCCGCCATTTGTGTGTCTCGCGCGAACTGCCGTGGGCGCGCGCACGATACCCGATCGACGCGCTGCGGTCGCGACCATGCCTGGGCGTTGGCGGGACACGGGGCAGTCGCAGGCCGCGTGGTAGCGCGCGTAGTTTGCGCGCGTAGCGGCCGAAGACTGCTCCGTGGCTCGCCCACGCGCGCACCAGACCTCACGCGACCGCCAGCGCGGAAGACAGCAACGCATGAATTCGCGCGGCCGCGGCTTTGCCCTCGGCGGCGGCGTTGACGATCTCAGCGCCACCGCTCGCGGCATCGCCGCCGACGAAAACGTTGGGCTTGGAGCTGACGATCTTACTGCCTTCGACGGTCAGTCCTGCTTCCCGGGCGAACTCGGCGCGCGGGAGCTGACCCGTGGCCTTGAGCAACATGTCGCAGCGGATCACGTGCTCGCTCCCCTCGATCTCAACCGGCTGCCGCCGCCCGCGCGCATCCGGCGCGCCGAGCTCCGCGCGCACACACTCGAGACCCGTGATAGCTCCATTGCCGAGCACGCGCTTAGGCACGGTAAAAAAACGGAACTCACAGCCGTCGCGCTTCGCCAGCTCGTACTCGTACGGATAAGCGGGCATCTCCTCCTCGCCGCGCCGATACACGATCGTGACGCGCTGGGCGCCGAGGCGCTTGGCCTGGGTCGCCGCGTCAATGGCGGTGTTGCCGGCGCCCACGACGATCACGTCATTCCCCACACGCGTGTCCGGATACGAATGGGTCTTGAGATGCTCGATGAAGGAGAGCGCATCCTGCACGCCGCCGAGATCCTCGCCGGGAATCCCGAGATCCCGGGTCGCCCCCAAGCCGATTCCGATGAATATCGCGTCGAAATCCCGCTCCAGGTCCGCGAACGGTATGTCGCGACCGATCGTCACGTTGCAGTGCAGCTCCACGCCCAGCTCGAGAATTTTCTTCGCCTCGGCGAGCGCGGTCGGGGGGCGCATCTTGTACTCCGCGATCGCGTACGTGTTGAGCCCGCCCGGGTTCGGATGCGCGTCGAACATCGTCACGGCATAGCCCCAGCGCCGGAGGTCCTGCGCGCAGGAGAGTCCCGCCGGCCCCGCGCCGATAATTGCGACCTTGCGGCCGTTGTCCACGCCCGGCGAAAACAGCTTGAGATCGTGCGACAGTACGTGATCGGTCGCGTACCGCTGGAGCAGCGCGATCTTGATCGGCTCCTCGTCCCGCTCGTTGAGCACGCACGCGCCCTCGCACAACACTTCGACCGGACACGCCCGCGCGCACGAATGTCCCATCGGATTCGCGTCGAGGATCACACGCGCGGAACCCGTGAGATTTCCCGTCATGATCTTCTTGATGAACGCCGGCACGTCTATGTGCGTGGGACACGCTATCGTGCACGGCGCGTCGTAGCAGAACAGACACTTCGACGACTCCACGAGCGCCGCATCCGGCGTCAGCGGCGGCGCGATGTCCGCAAAATTCGCTTCCAGCGCCTCGGGACTCAGCACCGACTCCCCGCCGTCAGGACGCGGCACGCAGGACGCAGGACGCAGGACGCAGGGCAGTTCATGGGATCTGCTCTTCCCCGGTCTCGGTACTGATCGCCTGGCCCGTATGGCTCGAGTAGATCAGCGTGTCCGCCAGCGCGGGCGGACCCTTCACCTGATGCCCCGGATAGAATAGCCGCATCCCGATCAGATGCAGCACTCCCGAGATCAGCAGGCCCACGAACCACGCCCACTGATACACGGACACCGCCCAGTCGGGCGCGTCGATCGCGCCGAGAGCGCCGAGGAAGCCGGGCAGATTGGGGAGCACTCCGAGGATCAGCGCCGTGACGGCGACGAGATTCACGCCCCCTGTGTACTCGTACTGCCTGTCGCGCAGGAACAGCGCGTCCGGGCGCAGCAACCGCCGGCGGATGAGGAAGTAGTCGGCGATCATGATTCCGGCGACCGGGCCCAGCAGCGCGCCGTACCCGATGAGCCAGGTGAAGATGTACGCCGCGGCATCGTTGTACAGCTTCCACGGAAACATGAGCACGCCGATCGCGGCGGTGATCAGCGCGCCTTTGCGGAATGAGATCCGGCTCGGCGCGACATTGCTGAACGCATTCGCAGGCGAGACGACGTTCGCCGCAATGTTGGTCGTCAGCGTAGCCACGGTCAGGCCGACCATCGAGACGATCACCATCGCCGGCCCGCCGATCCGCGCGAGCAGCGCGATTGGATCCGAGATGCGCGTCCCGAATATCACGACCGTCGCGTTCGTCACCGCCGCGCCGATGAACGCGAACAGCGCCATCGTGACGGGAAGTCCCACCGCCTGCCCGATTACCTGATCCCGCTGAGACTTGGCGTATCTGGAGAAATCGGGAATCGACAGCGCCATCGTTCCCCAGAACGCGACGGCTGACGTCAATCCCGCGCCGAGTATTCCCAACGCCGGCCCGGTTCGCTCCGCCACGGGAGCGGGGTCCGCCAGCATCGGCCCCCAGCCGCCGGCTTTGACGTACGCCCATCCCAGTAACGCAACGCCGATCACCAGCAGGAACGGCGAGCCCCACGTCTCCAGGAACTTGATCGACTCCATGCCGCGCAGCACGATCGCGACCTGAATCGCCCAGAAAATGGCGAAGCAGATCAGCTCACCCGTGCCGAGTCCCACCCAGTTGGGCAGGACCTGTGGCAGCGTCGCGATTCCCGGCCACAGAGCCTCGAGCAGCTTGAAGATCGCGAAGCCGCCGATCCACGTCTGAATCCCGAACCAGCCGCATGCCACGATCGCGCGCAGCAGCGCCGGAATGTTCGCGCCGACCACGCCGAACGCGGCGCGCGCGAACACCGGAAACGGAATCCCGTACCGCGTGCCCGCTTCGGCGTTGAGCGCTATCGGCAGAAGCACGATGAGATTTCCCAGGACGATCGAGCCCACCGCTGCCTGCCAGCTCCAGCCGCCATCCACCAGACTGGACGCGAGTGTGTAGGTCGGAATGCAGATTGCCATCCCGATCCACAGCGCCGCGTAGTGCACCCAGTTCCAGGTGCGCTGATTCGCGGGAACCGGAGCGAGATCCGCGTTGTACAACCCGGGATCGTAGGCCCCGCCGGTTCCGATCTCGTATGTCAGGCTGGGAATGCCGCGGTGCTGCTCCGTCGTCATTTTACCTCCGCCAGCGCGCGGCGCATTCTCGCCGCGCCGTCATTGATCTCCCCCTCGGTCACGAGCATGGACGGCGCGATGCGAATGACGTTGCCGTACAGCCCGCCCTTGCCGATCAACAGTCCGTGCCGCTTGGCAGCTTCGAGGAACTGATTCGCCTTGGCCTTGGAGGGCTCCTTGGTTGCGCGGTCCTCCACCAGCTCGAGCGCCTGCATCAATCCCATCCCCCGCACGTCGCCGATGAAGGCGAACTCTTCCTTGAACGCCTCGAGATGCTCGCGCAGCTGCCGCCCGCGATCCGCGCACCGCTGCGGCACGTTCTCGCGCTCCATCACGCCAAGCGTGGCGCGTGTCTGGGCCATTGAGACCGGATTGCCGCCGAACGTCGAGAGGCTGAGCCCGGTGAAGGCGTCCGCTACTTCCGGCGTCGCGATCGTCGCGCCGACAGGGGCGCCGTTGGCGATCCCTTTTGCGAAGGTCATGATGTCCGGCTCGACGCCCCAGTGCTCGATGCCGCACCAGTGGTCACCCGTGCGCCCGAAGCCCGTCTGCACCTCGTCGCAGATGAAAACGCCGCCGTATTTGCGGACGATCCCGACAGCGATCTCGAAGTACTCCGGCGGCGGAACGATGAACCCGCCCACCCCCTGGATCGGCTCGGCGATGAACGCGGCGGGACGGCCGCTCGTGGAAGTCTGGATCAGCTCCTCGATGTCCTTCGCGCAGCGCACACCGCAGGAATCGGGCGACAGGCCGAGGGGGCAGCGATAGCAGTACGGCGACATCGCGTGCTTGATGCCGGCGACCTGGGTGGAGATCAGCCGCCACGGCGCGTGGCCGGTCATGGAGAGCGCGTTGAGACTTCGCCCGCTGTACCCGTGACGCAGCGCGATTATCTCGTCGCGGCCCGTAAAGATCTTCGCGAGCAGGATCGCGGTCTCGTCGGCTTCGGTCCCGCTGGTCGTGAAGAAGCTCTTCTTCAGCTTGCCGGGAGTGATCTTCGCGAGCTGCTCGGCGACGTCCACCATCGGCTGCGTGGGATACAACGTGGAGGTGTGGCCGAGCTGGGACATCTGCTCTTCGACCGCGGCGGTGACTTCCGGGTGGCAGTGCCCGAGCCCAACAGTGAGAATGCCGCCGAAGAAGTCGAGGTACTCGCGCCCGTCCGCGTCCGCGACGCAGCAGCCGTCACCGCGCGTGAGAACGATCGGCTCCTCGTAATAGTTCGCGACACAGGGAAACAGGAACTCCTTGTGTCGGGCTCGCACGTCGGCCGCGTTGACCGCGCTCACAGTGGACGGCTGCATCAGTGCGTCGCCTCCCTCTCGATGAATTGCCCGCGTCCCAGCGCGCCGACGAACTGCCCGTCGCGCGCCTGAATCTTGCCTCTCACCGTTACGACGACCGGCTTCCCCAGACGGTCCCAACCCTCGTACGCGTTGTAGTCTACGTTGGAGTGGCTCTCGTCCAGCGAGAACTTTCCACGGTACGCCGGGTCGTACACGACCAGGTCCGCATCGCTGCCGACCTGCACCGCTCCCTTCCGCGGATACATCCCGAAGATCCGCGCAGCCTGCGTGCTGCACGCGTCCACCATGGTGTTGAGGTCCATCCGGCAGGCCATCACTCCGTGGGTGTGAATCAGATCCACGCGCTCCTGGATGCTGGCGATGCCGTTCGGGATCCTGGTGAAGGCGTCACGTCCCATCTGCTTCTGATCCTCGAAGCGGAACGGCGCGTGATCGGTGCCGATCGTGCTGATCGCGCGCGACTTCAGCCCGTTCCAGAGAACTTCCTGGTTACGCTTCTCGCGCAGCGGCGGTGACATGACGTACTTGGCGCCCTCGAAGTTTCCCCGCGCCGCGTAGCTCTCGTCGAGCACGAGGTGGGGCGCTACCGCCTCGATCCACACGTCCACACCGCGATACCTGGCCGCGAGCGCCTCGCGGACCGCGTCGTCGCAGGACGTGTGCACCGTGTACACGTGCGTGCCCAGCAGCGCGGCGAAGGAGCAGATGTGGTGCACGCCGCTCGCTTCGACTACGGGCGGGCGGGACGGGCCGTGCCACTCGGGGCCGGTCTTACCTTCGGCGAGCAGCGATTTCTGCATGGCATCTATCGCCTCCGCGTTCTCGCAGTGCGCGGTGACGATCACGCCGAGCTCGCGCGCCAGCTTCATCGCGGCGAACAGGTCCTCGTCCGACAAGTCGAGCGCGCCTTTGTACGCGAGGAAGACCTTGAACGACGCGACACCGGCGTCCACGATCCTGCGGAACTGTTGGCGTGCGGACTGGTCGAACCGTACGACCGACATGTGAAACGTGTAGTCCATGGCAGAGATGCCTTCGGCCTTGGACTTCCACGTCTGGAAAGCGTCCCACGGCTCGTCCGCCGGGCCGGGACAGATCATCTCGATCACAGTGGTCGTCCCGCCCGCGAGCGCGGCGCGGCTGGCCGATTCGTAGTCATCGGCCGCGTGCGTGCCCATGAACGGCAGATGGATGTGCACGTGCGGGTCGATGAATCCCGGGAACACGTACTTGCCAGTCGCGTCCACGATCTCGAGGTCCTTCGGCGGGAGCGACTTCGGCTCGATGTTCGGCTCTATGCGCGTGATCGTCTCCCCCGCACAATACACGTCCGCCACATAGTCGTCCGTCGCCGTAATGATCCGCCCGCCCTTGATCAGCAGCGACATGCGAGTTCAGAGTTCTGGGTTCGACGTGTGATGACCGCTCACGCGACTTCGAGTCCCGCTCCGGTCGCTACGCGCGCAAACTACGCGCGCTAGCACGCGACCTTCGGGGACCCGAAGGCGCGCGAGCTGGGTCCGGGCCGAGCCGCCGCACCTCCGACTGCCCGCGTTCCGCATTTCGCGCGGCCGGATCATGTCGGCGACCTCGCCCAGTCTGCGGTTCGCGCGCGGGTGCACAGGCAGCATCGCGACCGCGACCCGGCCGTATGGCGGCTCGCCTGAGCCACGCCCGATGTCTGGCGCCGCTCGCGGGGCCGGTGCTCCCCGAAGGCCGCGTGCTAGCGCGCGTAGTGTGCGCGCGTAGCGGCCGGAGTGGGAGTACCGTCCTCGCGAGCGGCACGCGGCAATCATGGCAGCTGCTCGATCATATCGCCGTAAGTGTCCGGCCGGCGGTCGCGGTAGAACTGCCAGGTGCGGCGGACTTGTTCGATCATACCGAGGTCGAGGTCGGCGATCACCAGCTCGTCGTCGTCTTCGCTGCCGACCGCGAGGAAGTTGCCGCGCGGGTCCACGAAGTAGCTCGTGCCGTAGAACTTGCCGATGTTCCACGGCGCCTCGGTCCCGACGCGGTTGATGCAACCCATGAAGTAGCCGTTCGCCACCGCGTGCGCCGGCTGCTCGAGCTTCCACAGGTACTGCGACAGCCCCTTTACCGTCGCGGACGGGTTGTACACGATCTCCGCGCCATGCAGTCCCAACAGCCGCGCGCCCTCGGGAAAGTGCCGGTCGTAGCAGATGTACACGCCGATCTTCGCGTACCGAGTCTGGAAAGTCGGATAGCCCAGGTTCCCCGGCTTGAAGAAATACTTCTCCCAGAATCCGGAAGTCTGCGGAATGTGATTCTTCCGGTACTTGCCGAGGTACGTCCCATCGGCGTCGATGACCGCGGCGGTGTTGTAGTACACGCCCGCCATTTCGCGCTCGTAGATCGGCACGATGATCACCATCTCGTGCTTCTTCGCGATCTTCTGCATCAGCTCGACGGTCGGTCCCGGCACCGCCTCGGCGATGTCGCACCAGCGCGCGTCCTGACTCGGGCAGAAGTATGGACCGTTGAAGACTTCCTGGAGGCAGAGGATCTGCACCCCTTTTCGCCCGGCCTCTTCGATGAGCGGCAGGTGCTTGGCCAGCATCGCGTCCCGCACTTCCTCGACGGCCGCCCTCTCGTCATTGAGCGCGTTGCTCATCTGGATCAGACCGCTTCGCACTATTCTGCCCCCGCGCGCCGCATCGGCGCGGGAGGCAGCGAGCTTCTTCGCTCGCGTCTTGCGCTTCGGTGCCATCGCCGTCGCCTACTTCGGCGAGCGGCCGGCAGCCAGCATGCCGATCAGAATGCCAACGCCAATACCGACGCCGATGCCGATCGCGAGATTGCCGGTGAGGAAGCCAAAGCCCGCGCCGGCGGCGACGCCGAGCGCGACCCAGAACCCAACCATGCCCGAATTTCGCGCTGCCATTTGCTCTCCTTAGCCGGTGCAGCCCGCTACGACGCGTGGTCCCCGAAGGCCGCGTGCTAGCGAGCGTAGTTTGCGAGCGTAGCGGCCGCAGGGGACCATGCGTCTAG
>CALMKE010000102.1 GCA_937867645.1 uncultured Gemmatimonadota bacterium
CGTCCTCGTGCAGTAAATAGGCACGCAAAAACGGAAAAACGGAAAAACGGGAAACGCACACCGCGCCAGCCAGTCTCACCCGCAATGTGGCAACGTTACCGCCATTCTGCTCGCCACTCGCACGCCCCCTCATCCCTTTCCACGCACCGCACGTGCTCGATCGCCCCGCCGCCGCCGACCAGCCGCCGCAGCAGCTCGCCCATGCTCGACTCATAAAAAGTGCAGCCGATGCCCTTCGGCGCGGTGCTTGCCGTGGCGGACTCGGGTACGGAGAGCATGACATAACCTCCGACCCGGCTCAACGATCCATTCAGGTACCGTCGGAACACGCTCTTGCCGGCGCCCAGCGCGAGCGGCCGCGCCAGAAATGCCGGGAGAAATCGGACGAGCCCGCGCCGCGTGGATGAGAGCGAGTCGTACATCTGCCCGGCGAGGCGCGCCCCGGCCGCGCGGAACACGGCCTCTGCGTCGGGGCGGCGGCCGATCAGCGTCGCGATCGCGCGAGCCCGCTCGTTGTCGACGCGACGGTTTTTCCTGGCATCCTCGCTGTAGCGCTGGATCTCCGCATAGACCGTGTCGCTGAGGCCGAGTCGCTTGTTGCGGAGCTCGTGGACATATTCGGCTTCGGCGTCCTCGGGCGTATCAGCCCCGCGAACGGATTCGAGCAGGCTGAGCGGGAGGAGGGCGTCGACTGTGACTGGCATTGTCCGGAAGTGGGCGCGTCTGAGAGAGCGCCCAAGCTAACCCGCGCCTGAACCTGCATCAACGCCGCTGAGACTTGATACTCCGATTGCTGGCAGGCGCGGCTGTTGCCGCGATCATCGGCGCCCTCGCAAGCCGCGCGCGGCTGCTTTCCCCTGCGGGCGCGGTCGCCGCGACTGCCATGGGGGCGCTCGCAGTGGGCGCCGGCTGGAGCTGGGGCATCCTGCTGGTAGTCTTCTTCACGCTCACATCGGCCGTGTCAGCGTACGGCGCCGAACGAAAGCAAGCGCTGACGCGCGACGTGATCGAGAAAGGAGCAACGCGCGACGCCGTGCAGGTGCTGTCCAATGGCGGAGTGTTCGGGCTCACCGCCTTGCTCTGGATGGCGACCGGCGATCCGCTCTGGATGGCCGCCGGCGCCGGCGCTCTGTCCGCCGCGGCCGCGGACAGCTGGGCCACCGAGATCGGCATGGCCCTCGGCGGCGAGCCGCGCTCGATAATCTCGGGAAGGAAGGTTGCTCCCGGGACGTCCGGGGGCGTAACCGTGCCGGGGTCGCTCGGCGGGCTCGCGGGCGCCGCCGTAGTCGCGGGCACCACGCTAATTATTGATTGGCCTCTCATCGCGGCGCCCGCCGCGTTTCTTGCTGGAGTGTCTGGCATGACCCTCGACTCGGTTCTTGGCGCAACCCTTCAGGCCCGCATGCTCTGTCCGGCGTGCGGTACGGAGACCGAGCGGAAGGTGCATCGCTGCGGCGCGCCGACGCGCCTGCTCCGGGGCGCGGCCTGGATGGACAACGACACCGTCAACGCGCTCGCGACTCTCGCGGGAGCGGCGATGGCGGGGATCATGTTCAGTGCCTTTTCCTAGCCCCACGTCCCCCGGCGCGGCGGGAGGAACGGGCTCGCGCGCGCGGGTTCTCCTGGTCAGCACCAACACCGAGCGGCAGCCGTACCCGGTAGTCCCGAACGGGCTGGCCGCGGTGGCTTCGTCGCTCGATCGGGCCGGTCACGACGTGCGACTGCTCGATCTGTGCTTCGCTCGATCACCGGTCACCGCAGCCGCCGATGCCGCGCGCCGATTCAGCCCCGACGTGATCGGCGTGTCGGTGCGGAACATCGACAACAGCGACGCCGTGGCGCTGCGACACTACACGCCCGAAGCAGCCGCCGTCGTTCGAGCGCTGCGCGCAGCCGCGCCTCACGGGTGCCGTCTCGTCGCCGGAGGAGCGGCGTTCGGCGTCGCGCCCGAGGCGCTTTTTGCGGAGCTCGACGTGGACTACGCCGTGGCCGGCGACGGCGAGCGCGCCAGCGTTGCGCTCATCGCGGCGTTGGCGGCGGAAGCGGATCCCGGAGTGATTCCCGGTCTGGTTCGTTCGAGCGACGGCGCCATCACGTTCACGCCGCCGGGCGAGGACGCCGATCTCGATTCCCTGCCCGCGCCTTCGCTCGCGCGCTGGGTGGACCTCAAGCGCTACCAGCGGCACGGCGCCACGGTTCCCGTCCAGACCAAACGCGGCTGCGTGTACCGCTGCGTGTACTGCACGTACCGCAACGTGGAAGGGTTCGGCTATCGCACGCGCAGTCCCGCGCTGGTCGCGGACGAGATCGCCGAGCTTCGCCGGGACGCCGGCGTTCGGCACGTGGATTTCGTGGACTCTACCTTCAACTCCCCGCCCGGCCACGCGATCGAAGTGTGCGAAGAGCTGGCGCGAAGGCGGCTCGGCGTGCAGCTCGACACGACCAACTTCACCCCGGCCACGGTCCCGCGCGAGCTGCTGTCCGCGATGCGCGCCGCGGGATTCCGCACCCTCGGCATTACCGCGGAGAGCGCGAGCGACACGGTGCTCGACCGGCTCGAGAAAGGGTTCACTGCCGCGAAAGCGAGAGAGGTCGCGGAGCGGGTGGAGCGCGCGGGGATCCGCGCTCTCTGGATTTTTCTGGTCGGCGGCCCGGGAGAGACCGACGCGACTCTGGAGGAGACGCTGTCCTTCGCCGCGTGGCGGCTGCGCAGGGGGGACGCGGTGTACCTGACCGTCGGTCTGCGCATCTACCCTGGGACGACGCTGCATCGCATCGCCCTGGCCGAAGGCGTCGTCGGCGCGAGCGACACGCTGCTGAGCCCGAGCTTTTACTTCTCCCCCGCTCTCCGCTTCGAGAGCGCGATCGCGCGGCTGCGGCGGTTCGCCGCCGACCATCCGCGGTTCATGTTCTCCGCCGATTCCCGATCCGCGATTCTGCCGTTTCTCACGCGGGCGGCCTCGGTGCTCCACCTGCCGCGCCCGCACTGGCGATACATGGGCCTCTTCCAGCGGATGGCGAGGGCGGTCTCGTGAGCGGACGCGGCGCGCGAGACGCCGACGTGATCGTGGTGGGCGCGGGACCGGCAGGATCTTCCACCGCGTTTTTCCTCGCCGAGCGCAGTGCCGACGTGCTGCTGCTCGATCGCGCGCGGTTTCCGCGCGACAAGGTGTGCTCCGAGTATCTCAGCCCGGAGGCCTCGCGCATCCTCGAGGCGATGGGGGCGCTCGAGAAGGTCGAGACCGCCGGCGCCGCGCGGCTCGCCGGAATGATGGTGCGCGCGCCGAGCGGAGAGAGCTTTCGCGGACACTTCGCGGCGGCGCACGGCTTTCGTGGGTTCCGTGACACCGGCCTGGCGCTGCGGCGCACGGTTCTCGATTCCATTCTGCTGGATCAGGCTCGCGCCGCGGGCGCGCGCGTGCGCGAGGACACGCGGGTGGTGGACCTGGTGCGCGATGATCATGGGCGCGTGGGCGGCGTCGTCGTGGCGAACGACGAAGGGCGTCGCGATACGATCACCGCGCGGCTCGTCATCGGCGCCGACGGGCTTCGGTCCATAGTCTCGCGGCGCCTCGGTCTTGCGCGCCGGTCGCGCTGGCCCAGCCGGATCGCGCTCGTGGCGCACTACGCCGGCGTCGCCGGGATGGGCGAGGTCGGCGAGATGCACGTGGACCGCCGCGGCTACCTCGGCCTCGCGCCGGTGGGCGACGGGCTGATCAACGTGGCCATCGTCGTTCCGGTGTCGCGGGCCAAGGAGCTCGCCGGCGCACGCGCCGAGTTTTTCGAGGAGTGGATCGACGAGCGGCCGCACCTGCGGGATCGCTTCGCCGGCGCGCGCCAGGTGACTCCGGTCCGCGCCACCGGCCCTTTCGCTTCGGCGGTCCGGCGGGCGTGGGCGCCGGGCGCCGCGGTCGTCGGAGACGCGGCCGATTTCTTCGATCCGTTCACCGGCGAGGGGATCTATTCCGCCATGCGCGGCGGCGAGATGCTCAGTGAGTTCGCGCTGGAGTCGCTCGCTTCGGGCTCGGGCGATGCGCCGCTGGCGGCGTACGATCGGGCGCGGAGAGAGGAGTTCGGCGGGAAGTGGCGGCTGGAGCGACTGGTAGGCACCGCGGTTGCATTTCCGCGCATGATGAATCGCGTCGCGAGCGTCTTGTCGCGAAGAAAGGACCTGGCCGATCTGCTGGTCGGCGCCGCCGGAGACTTCGTCCCGCCCGCCGAGGTGCTGCGCCTCGCCCACCTTCGCTTGCTGCTGGCTCCCGGCCGATGACCCCGGTTGACGAATACCGCTTCCGCAGCGTGCTGAGCCGGTTCGCCAGCGGCGTGACGGTGGTGACCGCGGTGGACGAGAATGGCGTGGATCACGGCATCACGGTCAGCGCGTTCTGCTCGCTCAGCCTGAAGCCGCCGCTCGTCCTCGTCTGCATAGATCACGGCACGGTGATGCACGGGATTCTGGAGACCGCGAGCGCGTTCGCCGTGAGCGTGCTCGCCGCCGACCAGGAAGAGCTGGCACGGCGTTTCAGCGATCCCGACAACGACCGCTTCGACGGAACCTCCTACACGCGGGGCGCCACGGGCGCGGCGCTGCTGTCTGGCGCGGCGGCGCACCTCGAATGCGACATCGCGCACCGCTTCGAGGGCGGAGACCACACGATCTTCATCGGCAGCGTGCAATCGGCCGAATCCGCCGACCTTCATCCGCTGCTGTATTATCGCGGCGGCTACGCGAGGCTCGAGCGATGACGGCATGCCGGCGGTGCTGACGCCGGCGCGCCGCGAAGGCGCCGAGATTCTGGATAGCGGCGAGGTGGACCCGCGCGTGGTGGAGCGTTCCATGAGCGACGTCGCGCGAGCCAATAGTCTCTTCGGCGGAACCTCGGCGCTGCTCGCCGAGCTCGAGCCCGCGCTGCGACTGCTTCCCCCGACCGCGACGCTGCTCGACGTCGGCACCGGACTCGGTGACATTCCCGCCCGCGCGAGCCGGCGCGCGCGGACTCTCGGCGTGGATCTTCGGACGATCGGCCTGGACCTCGCGCCGGAGCTGGCCGCGGCGAGCGCGCGCAAAGTGGATGCAGCCGTGTGCGCCGACGCTCTCCGCCTCCCATTCGCCGACGCCAGCGTGGACGTCGTCACCTGCTCCCAGGTGCTGCATCATTTTCCCGGCGCGCGCGGGATCGATCTGCTGCGGGAGATGAACCGGGTCGCGCGCGCGCGCGTCGTCGTCAGCGACCTCCGGCGGAGTTGGCCGGCCGCGGGAGGATTGTGGGTGGCGTCCTTCCCGTTGGGCTTTCATCCCATCAGCCGGCACGACGGGGTCGCCTCGGTGCTGCGCGGGTTCACGCCGGCGGAGCTCGCGCAGCTGGTGCGGGACGCGGTCGGAGCGAGCCCGCGCGTCAACCGGAGGTTCGCGTTTCGCGTGACGACCAGCTGGACCCCGCCATGAGCGGCCCTTCGAGCGCGGCTTCGCTTGGCCCGATGCCGCTTGGCCGCGCGATGGAAACCGTGGACGAGCGAATCGTCTCCGCACCGGCGGCCATCATGTTCGATGTCGCGCGCGACGTTGAGAGCTGGCCCGCCCACCTGGCGCACTACCGGTTCGTGCGGTTGCGAGACCGGCCGCCCGGCGGACTCCGTGTCGTCGAGATGTCCGCCTACCGTCATTTCGGTCCTATCGGCTGGCCGACCTGGTGGTTATCGCTCATGGAAGTGCTTCCCGGACGACCCGCGATTCGTTTTCGCCACATAGGGGGTATTACGAGGGAAATGGACGTCGAGTGGAGCTTCGAGCCCGTGCCGGACGGAACGCGCGTGCGCATCGTGCATGCGTGGGACGGCCCGCGCTGGCCGCTGATCGGAGTGCTCGCGGCCAGGGCCGTCATCGGGCCCGTGTTCATTCACGGCATTGCCAGCCGCACGCTCGCGGGGCTGGCGCGAATTGCGGAGCGCGACGTGGCCGCGGGAAGAGCGCGCGCATGAGCCTGCGGCGCGTGGCGATCACGGGCATCGGCGCGATCACGCCGATCGGCGTGACGCGGGACGGATTGTTGCGCGGTCTCCGGGCCGGGAGGTCCGCCGTACGCAACGTGACACGCTTCGACCCGACGCCGTTCCGCAGCCGCAACGCCGCGGAAGTCAGCGATTACAATGCCGCCGATCACCTCGATTCCAAGCGGGCGCGCAGGCTGGACCGGTTCGCGCAGTTCGCCGTCGTGAGCGCGCGCATGGCGCTCGACGATGCCGGTATCCGGCTGGAGAGCGAGGACCGGGAGCGGGTTGGAGCGATGATGGGCACCGCGCTGGGCGGCGTCGCGTACGGCGAGCAGCAGGCCGAGGTGTTCATGCGCGAGGGGCTGCGCGGCGTGGACGCGACCCTGGCGCTCGCGGTGTTCGGCGGATCCGCCAGCTGCAACGTGGCCATAGAGCTTGGCGTGCAGGGGCCAAACTCGACCAACTCGATGAGCTGCGCGTCGGGCGCTATCGCCGTGGGCGACGCGTTCCGGCAGATCCGCGACGGCTACGCCGACGTGATGATCGCGGGCGGAGCGGAAGCTCCGCTGTCGCCGCTGTGCTTCGGCGCGTTCGCGCTCATCCGCGCCATGTCCACCAACAACGACGACCCCGAGCACGCGTCGCGTCCGTTCGACCGGCACCGCGACGGATTCGTCATGGGCGAGGGCGCGGCGACCCTGATACTCGAGGAGTACGGTCGGGCGGTCTCGCGCGGCGCGCGCATCTATGGCGAGATCGCCGGGTTCGGGGTGACGAACGACGCGCATCACATGACCGCGCCGCTACCCGATGGGTCGCAGGCGGCGCGCGCGATGCGCATCGCGCTGCAGGACGCGGATCTGTCGCCCGGCGAGATCGAGTACGTCAACGCGCACGGCAGCTCCACTCCCTTGAACGACTCCACCGAGACGCTGGCCATCAAGTCCGTATTCGGCGAGCACGCGCATCGCCTCGCGGTCAGCGGCACCAAGGGCTACTATGGCCACGCGCTGGGCGCCTCCGGCGCGATCGAGGCCGGCATCTGCGCGCTGGCGCTGGAGGAGAGCTGGCTTCCTCCGACGATCAATCTTTCGGTCGCGGACGAGGCGTGCGATCTTGACTACCTTCCCGGCGCCGGTCGCGACCGGAGAGTCGAGCACATGCTGACCAACTCGTTCGGATTCGGCGGGATCAACGCGGCGCTCGTGATCCGCCGGGCCAGTTAGAAAACACGCCGGCTCTGCCCGGCCCTACAGCGGAGGAAGGGGATGCGGGACTCGCTGAGACATTTCGCGGCGGAGCTCATCGGCACGTTCGCCCTGGTGTTCGTCGGCGGAGCGGCGATCATGGGTACCGCGATCTCCGGTTCGCAGGCGGGACTGCTGGAGATCGCTTTGGCGCACGGCCTCATCATGGGCGTGATGGTCACGGCGCTGATGCGGATATCCGGCCATTTCAATCCCGCGGTGACGCTGGGCTTCCTTGCCGTCCGGCGGATCGAGCCGATGATGGCTGGTGTGTACCTCGTGGCGCAGCTGCTCGGCGCGATGCTCGCTGCCTACGCGCTCAAGGCCGTGTTTCCCGAGCCTGTCTTCACCGCGGCCCGCGGCGGCGGCCAGTTCATTTCGCTCGACATAACCGGCACGCAGGCGTTCATCGCGGAGATGATCGTCACGTTCTTCCTGGTGCTGGTGGTGTTCGGAACCGCGGTTGACCCGAAAGCTCCGAGAGTCGGCGGACTGGCGATCGGCTTCACGGTGACGGCCGGAATACTCGGCGTCGGACCGCTGACCGGCGGCTCGTTCAATCCGGCGCGCTCATTCGGGCCGGCGGTCGCGAGCGGAGTGTACGAGGGCCAGCTCATCTACTGGACCGCGCCGATACTGGGCGGGTTAATCGCCGCGCTGCTGTACGAGTATCTCTTCATGCGCGGCGCGCCCGAGCCGGTCGATCACGGGACGGTCAGACCCGCGTGACGTTGCGCGCCTGACGGTCAGCGAATCGTCAGGCGCGCCCGTGCATCCTCCGGACTGACGCCCGCCACTTCGATCACCTTGTCGCGCGACCGCTCGCCGCGCACGATGGTCACGTCGCGCACGGGGACATCCAGCAGCGCGGCGAGGAGCTCTCGCACCGCCCAATTGGCGCGGCCGTCGTCGGGCGGAGCGGCGCAGCGGATCTTGATCGCATCGCCGTGCAGCCCGGCGAGCTCCGTCTTCTTCGCGTTCGGCACGACGTGAACCCTGAGCCGCGGGTCGGCCACGAGGCTACGGTCCGTGCTGGAGGTACTTCTCCTCGTATCGCCGCATCGAGTCGAGAATGACTTTCGCCGCCAGCTCGCTCTTCTCCCACCGCTGGATCTCGGCGCGCCGTCCCTCGAGGTCCTTGTAGATGGAGAAGAAGTGCTCGACTTCCTTGAGGAAATGGCCCGGCAGGTCGGCTATGTCGAAGTACTCCCCGTAATACGGATCGTTCACGGGAACGGCGAGCACCTTGTCGTCGGGCTCGCCCCGATCGAGCATCCGGAGGACGCCGAGCGGGCGGCAGTCTATGTGGCAGCCGGGAAATGTCGGCTCGTTGATCATCACGAGGATGTCGAGCGGATCTCCGTCCTCGTGCAGCGTGCGCGGAATGAAGCCGTAATCGCCGGGATAGTGCACCGCCGAATACAGCACGCGATCGAGCCGGAGCAGGCCCGTGACCTTGTCGAGCTCGTACTTGTTGCGGCTGCCCCGGGGAATCTCCACCACCGCCGTGACCTCGTCTGGCGGCTTCGGTCCGGGCGGAAGGTCGTGCCAGGCGTTGATCAAGCGGGCCGGTATTGCATCGAGAGTCTCCTTGTGTGAAGGAGAAAGCTAGCGGGCGCGGGTTACCGCATCAGCGCTTTTCGAGATCGCGCTCTCCCGGCGTCATCCGCGCGGCGCGCCCTTCGCCCGGGTGCGCCTGGGCCTCGTGGAACCGCTCCCCCTTGAGGCGGACCGACTCGACGAACCCTTCGTACTCGCGGTCGCTGAGCTCTTCGGCGATTCCCGGGATGAGACCCTTCACCAGCGTCACACGCTCGGCAAGTGTCAGGGCGTTGATCTCATGCACCAGCTTGCGCAGCACCGGATGGTTCATCCAGTCGGTTTCCTTGCTGGTCGTCATTCCGGATCCTTCCCCATCTTCCGCTCGCTCCGCAGGATCTTCGACAGGAGGTTGTTCTGCCGCTGCATCAGTATCCGGGTGGCGCGGGTCTCGTGATGCGAGCGGGTCAGCATCATGGCCAGGTC
>CALMKE010000103.1 GCA_937867645.1 uncultured Gemmatimonadota bacterium
CGTCCACGTGCTGGGCGTGCGGCCTTGAACCGCGGTGACTAGTGACTGGTGACTGGTAACTGGTAACTGCTTTGGTGGCGCGGGGCCTTTCTGGTTACCAGTCACCAGTCGCTAGTCACAGCAGTTCCGGCTCGGGTGGCGAAACCGGTAGACGCGAGGGACTTAAAATCCCTTGAGGTAAAACCTCATGTGGGTTCGATCCCCACCCCGAGCATTCAGAGCGCGCGAACGGCCGCCACGATTTGGTCGATACCACCCGGCACGACATAGGTGATTTTCCCGTTCGGCCCGATCGCATAAACCATGGTCGGGTGGGAATAGTCGCCCGTGCGCTCGTTGCGGATGCGGGGGATTCTCCACGTGCTCAACGTGCGCTCCACGTCCTCCACCGACCCGCTCAGCACGTGCGCGTCGCCGGTCAGACCCCACTGTTTCGCGATGGATGGCAGGCGGCTCGGCGTGTCGCGGAAGGGATCCAGCGTGACCACGATCACGACCGGCGTCCGCTCGGGCGCGGTCGCCGCGATCCTGTCGCGAGCCGACAACACGTCGTTCACGACCAGCGGACACACAGTCTCGCAGTGCGCGAACGCGAAGGTCACCAGTACGGCCTTGCCGTGATACCGCCCGAGATCGACGGTGTCGCCGGCCTGATCGACCAGTGAGAGCGCGGGTGGAGTGTCGCTGATTCGCGTGAGCTGCTGCGCCAGGTTGTCGGCAGGGTTGGCATCGAACGGCTCGGCGCCGGCTTCGCGCACCCGCAGCAGCACGCTCCCCACGGCGACCACCAGCACGGCAGCCGCGAGGCCGACCGCTATCTGGCCCAGCGTGCGATCCAGCACCCTGCTCATCGCGGCGCGCGCGTCCGCGCCCCATACCATGAGCAACAACGCCACCATCCCCAGCGGCTGGCCGATGAGCAGTATCCACCCGCCGGCGTCAGGGAGCCCGCCCGCCGCCGCGCCGAAGCACACGTAGCGGGTTCTTGCCAGCCACTCCGGCGCGTCCGCCGTCAGCGGCCACAACGCCAGCGCCCACCACGCCGCCGTGATCAGAATGATCAGGGCGAGCGCGGCGAGCGCCGGAACTCCACGACGCACCTGCGTCATCCAATCCTCCACACGAACGACAGCACCTTCCAGTTCACGAAGAAGTACAGAATGAACGCGGCGAGGAAGACGAACACGAGCACCAGCGTGCCGGGTGCCGGTCCCATGAAGCCGGACTCCGGTCCGTGCATCTTCTCCCACCGCTCCGCCACGTCGGCGCTGTGCTTGGGCGGATGCGTTAGCCCCTGCGGCACGCCCCGCATGTGAGTGTTGGGAGTCACCTGGCCGATCGGCTCACCGAAGAACACCGACTTCACCGCGATCGCGATGAAGATGAAGGCGCCCGTCGCGGCCGTGATCCCTCCCAGCGCCACCAACGCGAGGAAAATGTCCACCGCCGGGTTGAACGCCACGTCGAACGGGGCCTGGCTGAAGCTGATGTCCCAGTGCCGCCGCGGAACGCCGAACGTGCCCGCGAACGTCATCGAGATCGTGAAGATGACCATTCCACCGGCGAAGATGTATGGCTGCAGCTTGGCGAGCCCCCACAGCGCGACCTTCTTCCGGAATACGAGCGGTATCAGATAGTACGTCGCTCCCATGAATGCCATGGCCGTGCCGCTGACCACGGTCGCGTGGAAGTGGCCGGGCGAGCGGAGCGTGTTGTGCACGATGATGTTGATCTGCTCCGTGCCGATCGTGACGCCCGTGATGCCGCCGATGAAGCCGAACACCACGACCGAGAGCACCAGCGAGCTGAAGCCCGGATCGCCCCAGGGCGCCCTGCGCAGCCAGTCGAACATGCCGTTGGTGTAGCCGCGGAGCCGCATTCCCAGCTCCATTCCGGCCGGCACGGTGAAGCCGTGCAGCAACGACGCGAGCACCGCCATGTACATGAAGTAGCTGGTGTTCACGACCTTCCACGCCGATCCCATTCCCGGATCCACCAGCAGGTGGTGAGCCGACGCCATCGAGATGAACAGGATGTACAGCACGAAGGCGGAGCGGCTGATCTTCTCGTTCAGCACGACCGCGCCCACCGTGAGCGCGCCGAGCATGTACCAGATGGCGACCATTGCCGCGACGTTGATCTGCTGCGAGGAATGGCCCAGCGCCCACCAGATCATGCGGTACACCTGCGGGTCCACCTCCATTAGTCCGAGCGACCAGAGGAAAGTGGGGATGTAGATCATCGCGCCGTGTACCAGCGTGATCACCGCGATGATCGCCGCCGTCATCGCGCCGTACACGACCAGGGGCATCGACCCTTCGTAGGTGCGCTCCCGCTTGGCCATCCTGAGGTTCGCGAAGAACACCCCGGTGACTATCAGCGCGCCGACGGCAAACAGAATTATGCCCAGGTAGTACAGCGGGTGCGCGCGCAGTGGCACGTACGAGGTAAAGAGCACGTCGGCCTTTCCGGCCCACATCAGATACTCGACCATCAACGCGCCGAGCAGCATCAGGCCGTATGCGATCCACGATATCTTCGGCGCGACGTTTCTCGCGTTCAGCAGCGCGGTGCTCGCGAAGTGCAGCACCGCCATCTCGAAGAAGATGATGAAGAAGATGAGCATGCTCATTCCGTGCACGCCCAGGATGCGGTAGAACCAGATCGCGGGCAGAAGATGCACGGCTTGCCAGCGCGTCAGGACTATGAGCACCGCGGCGATGGCGCCTATGAGCAGCGCGACGATCGAGGTGACTGCGTTCCACCGCACGAGACGGAGAGCGACCTCGTCCAGCCTGCGCCCGGTGAAGGCGCATACGTTGAACCGCGTGCCGGCCGCGACGTCCGTTGCCGGTCCAATCGCGGAGGCGGGTACGGGGCCGGTCACTGGATGCCTCCCGTCGTCGCTACGGGCGCTGCGGGCGCTGCCGGCGGATCTTCGACGATCACCCGGCCGACCATCGTGTGATGGCCGATGCCGCAGAACTCGTTGCAGATGATGCGAAAGTCACCCGACGCGTTCGGGGTGACTCGCAGCCCGTAATCGTAGCCCGGGACGACCTGGAAGTTGATGTTGATCGGGTAGAGCGAGAACCCGTGATTCACGTCGAGAGACGAGAGGTGCAGGATGTACTCCTTGCCTTTTTGCAGCTTGAGAATGGGAGTCCACTGAAAGGCCATCGCCGTCAGGTAGACGTCGGATCCGGGGGGCGGGGCGACGATCGGCATTCCGCGGTCCTCGCCGACTTTATACTGAGCCGAGAACTCGAGCGTGCGCTTGTAGAACTCGCCCGGTTCGACACGTCGCCGGATGCCGGAAGGATTCTGCCCGCCCTTCCAGTGCCAGAGGGGCATCATCGCGAAGAGGACCATGCACCACGCAAAAGCGATTACGACCCACGTCTTTTCCGCGCGGTGCGCGGGCTTCCACCAGTTGCCTTTGGGCGAGTCGAGCCCGGTATGGATGTCAATGTGCATTGATTTGCCCTTAAGGGAGTTCGGCGCGCGGGAGCGTCAGAATCTCCCAGAGGCCCCACGCCGTGAAGATCGCGAACATGACCGCCAGGCCCAGCGCCAGCAGGAGCCACACGTTGTCGAACAGCCGTTGTGCGAGCGGTATCGGCTCGGACGATGAATCATCGCTTCGAAGATCACTCATGAGGTTTCGGGTTCAGAGTTCGGGGGGCTGGCCACGACGCCGCGAACATTCACGAAGAAAGGGGAGCGAACGCATCAGTGAATGCGCCGATAATGTGTAGGGGTTTGCCCGATGCGCATCGTTCGGCCCGCACGATAAATCGCTGATACTCATATGGCTGCCACATCCCGACCCGCCGAAAAGCTCGCTCTTCGCCTCCTCACGCTGGCCGACTCGGGCTTCAATCGCCTGTACGGCTGGAAGTACAACCCCCTCTATCAGAGTGGGACGATCGCCGTCGCGCTGCTTCTCGTCCTGCTCGTCACGGGGCTCTGGCTGATCTTTTTCTACCGGGTCGGAACCCCGTACGACTCGGTCGCTCGCATCACCGCGGAGCCGTGGCTCGGCAACTGGATCCGCGCGCTACATCGCTACGCGAGCGACGCTGCTCTCCTGGCGGTCGCAGTCCACGCCTTACGGATGTACGCGCAGGGCCGGAGCTGGGGGCCGCGCACGCGCGCGTGGGCGAGCGGCGTGGTGCTCCTCCTGTTCGTGTTCGTCTCGGGGTGGACCGGATACGTCCTGGTCTGGGACTCGTTCGGGGAGGTGCTCGCGATCGAGGGCGCGCGCATGCTCGACGCGCTTCCGATTCTCTCCGAGCCGATCTCGCGGGCGTTTACGGGCGAGCGGCCGGTGCCGAGCGTCTTCTTCTTCATGAACCTGTTCGCGCACGTCGGCGTGCCGCTCAGCATGTTCGCCGTGCTGCTGCTGCACACCTCGAAGCTCGCGCGGGTGAAACTCCTCCCTCCAAGACGAATGATGTGGGCGCTCATCGGCGCTCTCGTCGTGCTCGCCGTAGCTCGTCCGCTCGCGATGGCGCCGGAGGCCAACCCGCTGCGCACCCCCGCGTCGGTCCCGGCCGATTGGTTCTACGCCTTCTGGCTGCCGCTCTCGCGCTCGCTGGACGGGGGGACGGCCCTGCTCGGCGCCGCGCTCACCTTCCTGGCGGTGCTCCTCATCCCTCTGGTGGCAAAGCGGCGCGGCGAGCAGGCGCCGCCGAAGTCGGTGGTGGACGAATCCATCTGTATCGGGTGCCGGCAGTGCGCGCTCGATTGTCCGTACGAGGCGATCACGATGCTGCCGCGCACGGACGGGCGCGCTGAGGAGGTTGCGCGCGTTGATCCCGATTTGTGCGTGAGCTGCGGGATATGCTCCGGTTCCTGTCCGCCGATGGGCGTGGGCCCCGCGGGCCGGACCGGCCGCGATCAGCTCTCGCGCGTTCGAGCTTTCATCGCTCGGCCCGAGCGAAAGCCGGGCGAGCTGGTCGTGATCTGTTGCGAGCGAGGCACCCCGAGCCTGGAGAAGGATGCCGATGCGCGGGGCATCGTGCTGTATCCCATCGACTGCGCCGGCAGCCTGCACACGTCGGTCATCGAGCTGCTGGTGCGAAGTGGGAGCGCAGGCGTGCTGACACTGGCGTGCCCTCCGCGCGACTGCTGGAATCGCGAGGGGCCGCGCTGGCTGAACGAGCGCGTGTACCACGAGCGCGAAGCGGACCTCAAAGCCAGGGTGGACCGGCGGCGGGTGCGGATCGCGTTCGCCAACGCGAGCGAGCCGGCCAGGGCGTGGGCAGCCATCGCCGCGTTCCAGGATGAGCTGCGTCTCGCCGGCGAGCAGGTCGCGGAGGAGGCAGTGGCCCTCGACCTCGAATGCGAGCCGGTGGCGATCGGCGACGATTCGGGCAGGTGATGATGACCTCAGTCACGGACGCGCGAACTCCGGGCGCGCCCGCTAGACTGTGGAGATAGACCGCAGGTGGATCGACCGATTCCCGGACTGACATTGCAACAACATCCCCACATCCAGGCTGGCCCAAAAAATCCCGGACAGGCGCTGGATTCTGCCGCGCGGCTCGCGGCGCTATCCCGCACTGGTCTCATGGATTCCGAGGTGTCCGATCGGTACGATCGGCTCACACGGCTCGCCTCCAATCTGCTCCGTGCCCCCGTTGCGCTCGTCAGCCTCGTGGACGACCGACGGCAGTTCTTCAAGAGCTCGCATGGTCTCGGAGATCCGTGGGCGAGCGCGAGGGAAACTCCGCTGACACATTCGTTTTGTCAGCACGTCGTGACTTCCGGGCGCCCTCTCCGCGTCGAGAACGCTCCGGAGAATCCCCTGGTGAAGGACAATCTCGCCGTTTCGGAGATCGGCGTCATCGCTTATCTGGGCGTTCCGATCGTCGGCAACACCGGCGACAATCTCGGCAGCTTCTGCGTGATCGACACCGTTCCGAGAACGTGGTCCGACGACGAGGAGCACATGCTCCTCGAGCTCGCCGAATTCCTCCAGGCGGAGATCAATCTGCGAATCGCGCTGAACGAGGCCGACATCCGAACCCGGGAGGCAATTTCGGCCAATCGGGCTAAGAGCGAGTTTCTCGCGCGAATGAGCCACGAGCTTCGCACTCCGCTCAACGCGGTCATAGGCTTTGCGAACGTGCTCCTCCGGAACAAGGAGGGCACGTTCCGAGAAAGAGATCTCACGTTTCTGGACCGAATCCAGAAAGCCGGCGTCCATCTGCTTGGACTGATCAACGGTCTGCTGGACCTCGCAAAAATCGAATCCGGCAAACTCGAAGTCGAGGCCGCCCCGACCGACGTGAGGGCGCTGATCGAGGAAATCGTTGCGCAATTCGAAGTGCAGGCCCAGGCAAAGGGCGTCGAGCTCGTCCTCGTTTGTCCGCGGGATCCCATGAAGCCTGTAACCACCGACCGGGCGAAGCTCGCGCAGGTCCTCCTGAACCTCGTCGGGAACGCACTGAAGTTCACGAGTCATGGCCGCGTGATCGTCGAGGTGCGCGTAGGCGAGCAGGGCATGCCGGAATCGATTTCGGTCGCGGACTCGGGCATTGGCGTGCCTCCACAGCGACTGGGCGCGATCTTCGAGGCCTTCGAACAGGCCGATCGAACAACCGAGGCCATCTACGGCGGAACCGGCCTGGGCCTTCCCATCTCCCGGGCGTTGTGCGAGATGCTGGGATATCGTCTCGACGTTCAGAGCACCGTAGGCGTAGGCTCGACGTTCACGGTAGACATGCGTCCGCAACTCCCTCCTCCAGCTCGATAGCGGAGCAATGGTCGCGATTCGAACCATGGGCTCCGAGCATGACGGTGCGCTCCATTGAAGACCGCTCTTCGCATTCTCGCCGCGGCCGCGGTCGCCGGAGGTGCTTTGCTGTTGCTCGCGTGGGCGTCGATCGCCCCGCTTCACGTTGCGCGGGGTGATGACGCGATCGTCCGAATCTCACTGGGGGCCAGGCCCGAGCGCATCGAGGTATGCCGCCGCCAGACGGACGAGGAGCTTGCGAAGCTCGCGCCGCAGATGCGGCAGCGCGT
>CALMKE010000104.1 GCA_937867645.1 uncultured Gemmatimonadota bacterium
CGAAGGCTATCGCATCCCGGGCCCGCCGGCCGACCCCGAAAGGGTGGACAGCGACGGGCGCGACGGTTAGGGAGCGCG
Organism: uncultured Gemmatimonadota bacterium; assembly: GCA_937867645.1. Taxonomy (GTDB): domain Bacteria; phylum Gemmatimonadota; class Gemmatimonadetes; order Gemmatimonadales; family Gemmatimonadaceae; genus JACDCY01. The sequence continues at coordinate 79 of CALMKE010000104.1, forward strand.
CTCGCCCTCGGCGCCGCCTGCGGCGTCGATCAGGACAGGCTTTCCGGGCCAGCCGGTCCGGAACCGCGAATGCCCAGGTAGCTCAGTTGGTAGAGCACGTGACTGAAAATCACGGTGTCGGTGGTTCGATTCCGCCCCTGGGCACCATCCCCCTGTTTCAGGGCTTCCCAAACAGTTCCGAATAGTCCCTAAAATCGCGGTATTCTGCGGTTTATACGTACCGTGGTGCGTCAGGAGGTGCATTTGCATCCGGGAGAGGTGAGGGTACTTTTGAGGGTATGTGAGCCGATACCCTCGTGGAGATACCCTCATGTCCCTCACCGCTGTCGCCGTGATTCACGCCAAGGGAAGAGCGAAGCCGTACAAGCTGACGGACGAGCGCGGCCTATACCTCTTGGTGACGCCGAAGGGGCAGCGGTACTGGCGCTTCAACTACCGATACGGTGGAAAGGCGAAGACGCTCGCGTTCGGCGTCTTTCCAGATGTCAGCCTCGCGGACGCACGCGAGAAGCGGGACGCAGCGCGTCGAAAGATCGCGGCCGGCGAGGACCCAGGTGCAGCCAAGAGGATCGCAGCGGCCGAGGAGAAGGCTCGGGAACAAGCCTCTTTTGGGGCGGTAGCGGACGAGTGGTTGAAGCGCCTTAAGACGGAGGGGCGGTCCGAGTCGACACTGTCCAAGATGCGGTGGCTGATCGATTTTGCACGACCGTCGCTCGCTGACCGGCCCATTGCGGAGATCAACGCTGTCGAGCTCCTGGAAATCCTCCGCAAGGTGGAGGCGCGTGGACGTTATGAGACCGCGTGCCGGCTGCGAAGCACGTTCGGTACACTCTTCAGGTACGCCATAGCCACCGGCCGCGCGCAACGAGATGTGGCCTATGACCTGCGCGGCGCTCTGATTGCTCCGAAGGTGAGGCATCGTTCGGCTATCACCGAGCCGAAGGCCGTTGGCGCTCTGCTCAGGGCGATCGAGGACCATGATGGACAGCCTGAGGTGCGGCTCGCGCTGCGATTGATTCCGCACGTGTTCGTGCGGCCTGGTGAGCTCCGCCTCGCGGAGTGGGATGAGTTCAACTTCGACATTCGCGTTTGGACGATCCCCGGCTCCCGCACGAAAATGCGGCGGCCGCACCGCGTCCCACTCTCCACCCAGGTAGTCGAGATGCTCAACCAGCTTCTTGGGATCACGGGAGAAGGCCGTTTCCTGTTTCCGAGCATTCGCTCCGCTGAGCGGCCCATCTCCGACAACACGTTGAATGCCGCGCTACGCCGGCTGGGCTACGACAGCTCACAGATGACCGCTCATGGGTTTCGAGCGATGGCGAGCACCCTGCTCAACGAGAGCGGTAAGTGGCACCCGGATGCGATCGAGCGGCAACTTGCGCACGTAGAGGGAAATGATGTCCGGCGGGCCTACGCGCGCGGGGAGCATTGGGAAGAGCGAGTCCGGATGATGCAATTCTGGTCGGATTACTTGGACAGGCTCCGCCTCGGCGGGAACGTGGTTCGAGTACGTTTTCGGAGATCGGCGTAGAGAATAGCGAAGCCACCATTTTGCGCAAACGGCTCGCGGCTGGCATGAATAGGCCCCGCGGGGGGAGGCGTGAAGCTGTGGATTCCGAACCA
>CALMKE010000105.1 GCA_937867645.1 uncultured Gemmatimonadota bacterium
TGTGTCTTCATCTGCTGTCGGTCGACCGCGACCTCGGCGACTTCTTCGCGCTGCTCGACCGGCAGCGGATCGACTATGCGGTCGTCCTCACCGCCGACCACGGCGTGATGGACATCCCGGAGCGGCTGCGGGCCAAGGGCGTGCCGCAGGCGGTCCGCGCCGACCCGGCATTGGCGCCGGCCGAAGTCGGCAGGCAGGTCGCGGCCCAGCTGGGGCGCAAGGATTCGGTGCTTAGGGGGGAGGGCATAGGCGGCGACGTCTGGCTCGACCGCGCCGTGCCAGCGCCGCTCCGCGACCGCGCCGCGCGTGCCGCGATCCAGCGCTACAAGGACCACCCGCAGGTCCACGACGTCTATTACCGGCCGAACATCATGAGCCTGCCGATGCCGCCCGGCGATCCGTCGAAATGGACCGTCTTCCAGCGCGTCCGCGCATCCTACGACCCGTCCCGCTCGGGCGATTTCTATGTCGTCCTCAAGGAGCATGTGAGCCCGATCTCCACGCCGGGAGCGGGCTATATCGCCGCCCATGGCACACCCTGGGACTACGACCGGCGGGTCCCGATCCTGTTCTGGCGGCCCGGCATGGCGCCTGCGACCCGCAACGAGCCGGTCGCCACGGTCGACATCATGCCGACCCTCCGCGCGATGCTCGGCCTGGCGGCTGACCAGCGGCTTGACGGGCGCTGCCTGCCCGGCGTCCAGGGCATCGTCTGCGACCCTCGCTGACCGGGCTTACGTTATTCATATTCCAGCCTTTTTCATTTTGCGTTCAGATTGGCGAAGGCAGTGGAACATGCCGAGAGGCTGCGCGCTTGACAGACCGGTGCGCACGGGGAGTGCATGAATGCGGAAATTGGGGATAGCGCTCGCTCTGGCGCTCAGCGCCACGGCTTCGGCCTGCGTGCAGACGCGGCAGTTCGCGGACGTCCAGTTCACGCCGCCGCAGGGCGATTACCGGTTGCTGGTCATGCGGCCTGACGTGACCGTCAACTCGCTGACCACCGGCGGCCTGCCGGAGCCGCGCGCCGACTGGACCGAGCAGGCCCGCGCCCACGTCACCAACGCGCTGCGCGCGCAGCAGGCCGAGCGTGGCGGTAAGGTGCTCGTACTGGCCAAGCGCAATGAGCTCCCGGGCATCGGCGCCGACGAGATCGCCGACCTCGAGCGGCTCCATGCCGCGGTCGGCAACTCGATCGCGCTTCACAAATATTCGGGCGCCGCGCTTCCCACCAAGCGCGGCAAAGGCCTTGAATATACGCTCGGCGAAGGCGCGGTGTCGCTCGGCCGCCGCAGCGGCTACGATTATGCCCTTTTCCTGCATGCCCAGGACAATATCGCGTCGACCGGGCGCACTGCCCTTCAGGTCCTCGGGGTGGCCGGCTGCTTCATCGGCTTCTGCGCGCCGAGCGGCGGAAGCCGAAGTCGAAGAAGGAGAAGACCGCGCTCCAGGACCTGGTCCAGTCGATGTTCGCCGGTGAGGCGCCCACCCCGACCGGCGTGGTTCCTACCCATGCCATCGACGAGCTCATGCTTGTCTCATCATGGTTCCGCAAGCATCCCCGTGAGTTGAAGCGGACCAAGCCCCTGGCCGCGTAACACTTGATCCGGCGCCGGCTCCCCTCAACTCGCACGGTATAATCCACGATGGGTGAAACGCGTGTCGACCTCCTGCACCTCCTCGAGGATCTGGCGGACGCGTACCCGGGCGCGCTGGAGGAAACGGTGCTCACGGAGATGGTGGCGAATTCGCTCGACTCCGGAGCCTCCGTCATCTCGCTGCTGTCGGACCCCGCCGGCCCGACTCTCACCATGGTAGATGACGGGATAGGTATGCGCCGCGCCGAGCTGCGGCGGTTCCACGACGTCGCGGCTTCGGTAAAGACGCGCGGCGACGGAATCGGATTCGCCGGCGTCGGCATCAAGCTCGGCTTGCTGGTCAGCGCAGACGTCCTTACCGAAAGTCGTCGCGGGAAAGACCATTTCGCCACGATTTGGGCGCTCTCGAGCCGCAAGCGCGCCCCCTGGACCTGGACTCCCCCGCCGGGAATGGTGGGCGAGCACGGCACGGCGGTACGGCTGCGATTGGACAACGCGCTCTCGCCGCTGCTCGACCCGGGCTTTCTCGAGACTGCCATTCGCCGGCATTTCGCGCCGCTGTTCGACGCGTTCTTCGACGAGATTCTACGGGCTCACTACCCCGAGGGCGTGCGCTTCGCCATCAACGGCCAGACGCTCGCAAAAAGCGGGGCGATCGCACCGGGCGCGGCGCCGGTTACCGTGCGCCTCGCGCGCAAGCGCAAGCCATCCGCGCTCGGCTACCTGCTCCGGGAGGAGGCTCCCGCCGGCGACGAGCCGGGCATCGCGATCAGCACGTTCGGCAAAGTCATCAAGCGCGGCTGGGACTGGCTCGGCGTGACCCCATCCGCGCCCGGCCAGATAACCGGCCTCATCGAAGCACCGGCGCTCGCCTCCTGCCTGACGCTGAACAAGATCGACTTCGTGCGCGCGGGGCCGCGCGGAGCGACCTATCTCGCGTATCGCAAGGCGCTGCAGGAAGCGGTATCGAGCCAGCTCGCCGAGTGGGGCGACCTGCGCGGCGGGGATGACGGTCGGCGCCGCCGCGCTACCAGACCTGTGGAGCGCGACGTCGAACAGGTTCTGCTCGATCTGGCCGACCAGTTCCCGATGCTTGCCATGCTCGTCGAGCGGCGAGCGGGTGGGCGGAAGAGGTTGTCAACGGCCGTGGGGGACGGACCCCGCGAGCCAGGGCCGATGGATCTCTTCTCGGCAAGCACGGCGCTGGCCGCACCAGCTCTGGAAGGTGATGTCGGCCAGGAGGCGTCGAGCGGCGATCAGCCTGCATCGACCACCGAGCCGCCCGTCCAGGAACCGGATCAAGAACCACTCGAAGCCGCTCCACCTTCGCCGAAGATCGAGCTGCCGTCACGCAAGGCGGCTCGGCGTCCTACCAAGCTCGGCCTCACGATCCAGCTCGATTCGCGGCCCGAAGATCCCGAGCTCGGCCGCCTCGTCGAAACGACGGTCTGGATCAACGACGCGCATCCGGCTTATCGGCGCGCGGCGGCTTCGCGCTCCGAGGGCTATCACATCGCGCTCTCGGTGGCTATGGCGCTGGCAGGGCTCGCCGTTGAACCATCTCAGGAGCATGCATTCGTGACGGCGTTCCTCGCGCGGTGGGGCGAATCAGTCTATCACCGCCGCGCACCACGAGGGAAGCGGTCGCGAAAGCGCGCCTAAGTTCTCGGTGCGGAGCCTATTTCAGGAATCTCGAGGGCATCTTGCGCGCCGCGCGCTGGTCGCGTGACGGTCATTCCAGTGCGGGCAGCTCGCCGGCCGGTAGCAGCAGTTTGATGGATCGCGCCTCGCCCGGTATCCGCGAGATGAAGCCACGCGCTTCCAGGCGGAGGACCATGTCATGGACGGACGGAGGCGTCACCTTGAAGTAGGCCTGCATGTCGGTCTCGGCCGGCGGGCGGCCGTTCAGCTTCGCGTAGAAATGAATGAAGCTGAGATACTGGCCGTTGACGAGCGGAGGTTCGGGAAGGACACGCGACGCGCCTTGCTCCAGTCGACATACTCGGTATGGTAAACGCGCCTGTTAGGCCGCACCTTGGCGCATCACGCGGCCTCGGGATACGGCGCCACGAACTCAAACGTGAACACGCGCCGGATGCGCGTCATGTCGCGGGCATTGGCCGTCACGAGCACGACGCCATACTCGCGGCACGAGTACGCGAGCAGCACGTCGAACGCAAAGCTACGTGGCACCTGCGAAAGCTGCAGGCCTTCACGTTCGCGGAGCGCGGCGAGCGTGCGGCCCAAGGCATCCCAGGCCTCGCTGCTTGGCGTGAGCATCCGGTCTCGGCGCGCAAATGGCCCCAGCACTTTCTCCTCAAGCACCTTGCGATCGCGCGCCGAGCGCGCCCCGCCCCGCAATTCGGCCGCCACGACGCTGCTGACGTAAAGGCCCGGTGCTGCACGCGCCACAAACCCCTGCAGGTCGGCCAAGGCCGCTGCATTGCGGCTCGCGTCGATATAGCAGCTCGAGTCCAACACGTACTTACGCACGCGCTACGCGCGTCGATCGAGCTCCAATCCCGCGAGCGCGGCAACGCCTTCCCGGACCTCGGCACGGAACGCGACGATGTCCAACGCCCGCTCAACCGTTTCGCGCTCGGTCGCCGTGCCAAGCAGCGTCTGGGCGCGACGCAGGGCTTTCGGATCGAGCCAGAACTCTTTCCGCACTTTTCCCCGGCGGCCGGCGGGCCGGCGAGGGGCGCCCTTCGTGGTCGTCATCCTGCACTCCAAGCTGTGTACGTAAGAATACTACTATATATCCGTACGGGCGCAAGGGACCGGCGGGTGCGGCATAACGCACCGCCGCTTCAGCCGCGCGCCCCTCGGGCAGCGCGCGTTGGCGCTGAACCATCCTTGGGCGCCCGTGGCGAAGCTAGCGCCTTCGAGAACAACCATGTCCTGAGTCACGATTCTCATGCCTGATCTCGGATGCGGAGTGACGCCGCCAGGCGATGGGCTGGTGAGTGCTCAGCTGGATCGTCGGTTGTATAGCGGCGAGCAGCGTGCGATCAAGAATGCTTCTAGGGCCCTGCTCGTCGGCGCGAAACAGTCTTAGCGGTCCGCTGGCGCCTCTGCCATGCCTCCACTCCACCGCTTGCCGAGCTGGTGCTGTATCTCGAGCTGATCGAGCACCCGCGCCACTACGAAATCCACTAGATCGCCGACTTCGCGCGGTCGATGATAAAAACCGGGCGCGGCCGGCATCACCACCGCGCCCGCGCCCGCGACCCGCAGCATGTTGCCGAGGTGAATCGTGCTCAACGGCGTCTCGCGCGTGACCAGCACCAGCTTGCGCCGCTCCTTCAGCGTCACGTCGGCGGCGCGTTCGATCAGCGAGCGCGACGATCCCATCGCCACCGCGGACAGCGTCCCCATGGAGCATGGACAGATCACCATTCCGCGGCTCAGAGCGGAACCGGACGCGGGCGCCGCACCGCGGTCGTCGTCGTCGAACACGGTGACCGACGAGTCCCACGCGGCCGCATCGCCTCCCACGGCCTTCCGAAGGGCCGGAAGATCCGCGATGTCCGATTCCGTCTCCAGCAGCCGCCACCCGTGCCGGGACACGATCAGCGAGATGCGCGTGCGCGAAGCGACCAGCTGCTCCAGCAGCCGCACGGCATACGGTGCGCCCGACGCGCCCGTTATCGCGAAGACCAGAGGCGCATCGGGGCGCGAGGTCACGCTAGCATCCGCTCGAGCAGCACGAAGCCGAAGAAGGCGATGCTGATCACGCCGTTCATCGTGAAGAACGCGGCGTCGAGCCTCGACAGATCTCCGGGCCGCACGAGCGAATGCTCGTAACCGAGTAGCGCCGCAACCACTCCCACTCCGAGCCAGTATGGGATTCCCGCCCCCGCGGCGAATCCGGCGGCGATAAGCCAGAGCACCGCCAGCACGTGCAGCACGCGCGCCAGGGTCAGTGCCTGCTTCTCGCCGACCGTAGCGGGAATGGAATACAACCGCTGCGCGCGATCGAACTCCACGTCCTGCAGCGAATACAGGATGTCGAAGCCCGCGACCCACGCCGCCACCGCGGCCGCGAGCGCGACGAGCAGCCACCACGGATCGCTCCACGCGCCAGTCACCGCGAGGTATCCGCCCACCGGCGCGATCGCGAGACCAATTCCGAGCACCACGTGCGACAGCCGCGTGAACCGCTTGGTGTAGCTGTACAGCAGCACCCAGCCGAGGGCGAGCGGCGCCAGCATGAAGCACAGCGGATTGATTCGATACGACGAGTACAGGAACAGCGCCGAGGCGACGAATACGGCGGCGCCGGCCGCGGTGACGCTCAGCGCGCCCGACGGGATCTCCCGCGTCGCTGTGCGGGGATTCGCCGCGTCAATCTCCCTGTCCACAATCCGGTTGAACCCCATCGCCGCGAACCGCGCCGCAGTGAACGCGAGCACGATCCACCCCAGTAGCGCGGGCGTCACCGGCGCCACGTAGCTCGCGAGCGTCGCGCCCACCAGCGCGAACGGCAGAGCGAACACCGTGTGCGGCAGCTTGACGAAGTTCGCGTACCGCACGAGCAGCGACCGCCCGTCGAACGTCTGCCCTTCCCGCAGCCCGGTCAACCGCGAATGCCCAGCCGCGGCCACATCGCGTCCACGCGCGACCTGGTGTGCTCGTCCATCTCGATCAGCGCCGGCCAGTTCCGGGTGAACCCTTCCTCGGGCCACTTCCGCGTGGCGTCGATCCCCATCTTCGAGCCGTACGTGAACGCGCGCGACGAATGATCCAGCACGTCGATCGGGCCCATCGTGAACCGCGTGTCCCGCTCCGGATCGATGTTGTTCAGCGCGATCCACCACGCCTCCTTAGGATCGCGCACGTTCACTTCCTTGTCCACGACGATGATCACCTTCGCGAGCGCCATCAGCCCCTGTCCCCACAGCGCGTTCATCACCTTGTGCGCGTGCCCCGGGAACTGCTTGTCAATCGAGACGAACACGAGGTTGTGAAAAATTCCCTCGGCGGGCATGTGGTAGTCCACGACTTCCGGCAGCGTCAGCCGCAGCAAGGGCAGAAAGATTCGCTCGGTCGCATGCCCCAGATAGAAATCTTCCATGGGCGGCCGGCCCACGATCGTCGTCGCGTACACCGGCGACTTCCGCATCGTGATCGCCGTCACGTGCACCAGCGGATACAGGTCCGCCTCCGAGTAAAACCCCGTGTGATCGCCGAACGGGCCCTCGGTCACCAGCGGCTCGGCGGGATCGATATATCCTTCGATAACGAACTCCGCATCGGCCGGGACCTCGAGATCGCACGTCACCGCCTTCGCCAGGTGCACCGGCGACGACCGCAGGAAGCCGGCGAACAGGAACTCGTCCACCGTCGGCGGGAGCGGCGCCGACGCCGAGTACACCGAGGCAGGGTCGCCGCCGACCGCGATCACCACGCTCATCCGCTCGCCGCGCTCCGCCATCTCCCGCCAGTGAGCCGCGCCGACCTTGTGCCGCTGCCAGTGCATCGCGAGCGTGTTCTTGCCGAGCTTCTGCACCCGGTACATCCCCACGTTCCGAATCCCGCGCTTCGGATCGCGCGAGATCACCATCGGCAGCGTGATGTACGGCCCGCCGTCCTCGGGCCAGCAGGTGATGATCGGAAGCTGGTCGAGGTCCACGTCGTCGCCCCGGAGCACGATGTCCTGGCAGGACGGCTTCCCGCCCTTCACGCGCGGCGGGAACTTCCCGACTTCGAGCAGCCGGGGGAGCAGCGCGAGCTTGGCGAGCAGCCCCTCCGGCACCTTCATCTCCAGCAGCTCCGAGATGCGCGCCCCGATCTCGTCGAGTGAGTCCACGCCCAGCGCGAGCTGCATCCGCCGCATCGAGCCGAACAGGTTGATCGCGACGGGATACTCCGACACCGCGCCGTTGTCGAGGAGCACGTTCTCGAACAGGAGCGCCGGTCCGCCACCGGGGAGCTTCATCGCGCGATCGGCGATCTCGCACAGCTCCAGCTTTGCCTTGACCGGCTCGCGCACGCGCACGAGCTCGCCGGCGGACTCTACGGCAGCGATGAATTCGCCCAGCGTGTCGAGCGCCATGCTAGAAGCTCCCCGCGTTTGAGCCCGTCATTCGAATCACCTCGGGGATGGATTGCGCCGCTGGCTTGAGCCCCACGTGGATCGCCACGATGCCAAGCGTGAGGCTCGTCCAGCTCGTGTCCACGAACCCGCTCGCCCGCATCCGCCGCGCCAGCTCTGCCTCCTCCGGAAACGCGTCCACCGACTTCGGAAGATAGCTGTACGCCGTGGGGTGGCCGCTCAGCGCGCCGCCGATCTTCGGCAGAACGTGATGGAAGTAGAAGCGGTACAGGCTGGCGAACACCGGCGAGCGCGGCGTGGAGAACTCGAGAATGACGAACCGGCCGCCAGGCAGCAGCACGCGGTACGCCTCGGCCAGGCAATCGTCCAACCCGTCCACGTTGCGGATTCCGAACGCGACGATCGCTCCCGCCACGCTGTCGTCCGCGAGCGGCAGACGCACCGCGTCGGCCGCGACGGGATGAACCGAGGGGCCGGCTTTCCGCAGACCGGCGCGCAGCATCGGCTCCGCGAAATCGGCGCCGATCACGCGGCCGCGAAAGCCGGGCTGCCGGGCGATGTGCGCGGCTATGTCGAGGGTGCCCGCGCACAGGTCGAGATACACGCCATCGGGTACGCGCGCAATGTCCAGCGCCCGGATCGCCCGCTTCCGCCAGCCGCGATCCACGTTCAGCGCGAGGATGTGGTTCAGCATGTCGTACCGCGGCGCAATGTCGGAGAACATACGCCGCACGTACTCGCGCTTCTCGCCGTTCCCGTCGCCACTCAGCGGTCCGGGCGCGCTCTGGCGCGCTGCCGCTCTCTCGGCGTCGGTTGTCGACATGGAGAATGAAAGTTGACTGG
>CALMKE010000106.1 GCA_937867645.1 uncultured Gemmatimonadota bacterium
CGCGAGCTCGAGGTCGGACGTGACCGAGGCGAGCGCGAGATCGTTCTGCAGCTCTGACGGGACGCGCGAGCGGTCGCCGCAACCTGCGGCGAGCACGGCACCACACAACACCAGGACCTTCGAGGCGCGATACATGTTGTCTCCTGCGCGAACCAGTACGGGCTTGTACGGCACTCGCGCTGCATTCGATCGTGCCAATTGCAACCACTGAACCGCCCGTTGCGGCCCTCAAACCCCCGACAAAGCCCTATGTTGTCCCGTGAGAGAGACAAACTGTGTCGTGACCAGAGGACACCAGCATGATCACCGTACCCCCGATCACATTTTGGCGAGCGCTGTCCTTGGTCGCATTCACGTCCCTGCTGGCGTGCCGGCCGGACACCGATGCCGCGCTCACTCCGGCTGAACGGCAGGACATCGCGTCCGCCATTGAGCAGCGGGTGAAGAAGGCATACGACCTGGGGGCGGAAGACGTGCTGGCGGGAATGCTCAGCCTGTATCCGCAGGAGGGACCAGTGTACTCCGCCTCGGGCGGAACTGTCACGACGACACGCGACTCACTGGAGACGGCCGTCCGCCGGTTCTGGAACTATGTCGGCCGCAACATGCGCGATCCGAAATGGGAATGGACGATGATGCAGGTGGACGTTCTGTCACCCACGTCCGCGGTCATGACGGCGACGTACCGAGTCCCGCATCTGACGCCTGCGGGGCAGCCGCACGTGATCGGCGGCGCATGGACAGCGGTGTTCGCAAAAAGAGCCGGGGAGTGGGTGATAGTGCACGAGCACCTCTCCGACTCCCCAGCCCCCTGACGAAAAGCTGTTGGCTATTGGCTATTGGCTGTTGGCTCAGCTAATAGCCAACAGCTAACAGCCAAGAGCTAGAATTGCGGATTCGTGGCGTCGGCGCTGACGTTGAGATCCTCGTTCAGCGACGCGTCGCCGCTGATGATGCTGCGCCAGCTCAGCTCCTGTCCTTTCCGGAAACCCTTCTGGGTAACCTTTACGCCTTCGGGCGAGATCGCGACCATGTACGCCTTGCCGTCGAGCTCCAGCTCCCGCTTGATGGTCTTGTCGAGCTTGGTTGCCATGAAAAAACGCCTCCGAATCGGGTGATTGTCAGTCCAGAATCCTGCCTGAGCAAGAGCTGTTGGATTCCATAATAATGCAGCTAACCGTGTCGGAAGGCGCTGCACAAGCCGTTCCCGACCGATTTAGGCGCTTACACGAGCGTTCCCGCAGGGGCGAATGTACTCGGCCAACCCGCCATCGCAATATGCGACTGCAACGATTCTTGCGGTCTGTGAAACGGATGTAGACGCAGGTCGTCATTCCCGCAGGAGGGTCACAGCCGAGCATGCCAGAGCGATACCTGGTCCACCACTTCGAACGCCGCGCCTATCCCTTGCGTCCGCCGACCTTCACCGTGGGACGCGACGCCGACAGCGACATAGTGCTGCGCGAGCCGACCGTTTCGCGCACGCACGCGCGCGTGCTGGTCGAGGGGGACGACGTGATTCTCGAAAGCCTGGGTCCGACGGGAACGCGCGTCAACGGAGAGGAGCTGCTCGCGCCGCGCAAGCTCGAGCAGGGGGATCAGATACTGATCGGGACGGCGAAGCTCACCTACACCTCCGCCGCGCTGCCAACCGGGTTCACTGTCGTGAACGGAGGCAGGCATCCGGAATCGGATCCGGACAGCAAGCGAACCACCATCCGCACGCCGCTGCTTCGCACCGCGGAGACTCGCGCCGCGCGGCCCGCCGGCATGGACAGAACCTGGATCCTCGCGGCCGTGCTGGTGATCGCCGTCGTCTTTTTCGTGTTCACGCGCGGCTAGCCCCGCGCCCGAGCCGGCCTACTCGCCGGCTACCTGCAGCTCTTCGCCGCGCACTCTGGCGAACACGGCTGATTCCAGCGCGTCGCGAACCGCCTTGACCGGGATCTCCTCCAGCACGTCGGCGGCAAACGCGTAGATCAGCAGCGTCCGCGCCTGCTCCGCGTCGAGTCCGCGGCTCTTCATGTAGAACAGCGCCACTTCGTCGAGGCGTCCCACCGTGGCGCCATGCGTGCACTTCACGTCGTCAGCGAATATCTCGAGCTGCGGCTTGGTGTCGATGCGCGCATGGTCCGACAGCAGGAGGTTGTTGTTGCTCTGCTTGCCGTCGGTTTTCTGCGCTTCGGGCCGCACGTACACCTTGCCATTGAACACGCCGTGCGAGTGGCCGTCCAGGATTCCCTTGTAGATCTCCCGGCTCGTCGTGTTCGGCTGCGCGTGCTCGATGCGCGTCTGATGATCGACGTGCTGCAGCCCCGAGACCATGTACATGCCGTTCATGGTGCACGACGCGCCCTGGCCGTCCAGGATCGTGTACACGTTCGTGCGCGACAGCTCCGCGCCCGCGGCGTAGGAGAACGAGTGCAGCTCGCTGTCGCGCTCCTGCCGCGCCTGGATCGTGCCGACGTGAAACGCGCCCGGCGCCTCGTTCTGCACCTTGATGTGATCGAGTTGCGCGCCCTCGCCGAGCGATATCTCGGTGACGGGCACCGTGAGATAGCTCTCCTCGCCGAAGCCCGCGTAGCTCTCGATCACCGTGGCGCGCGCCGAGCGCTCGAGCACCAGCAGATTCCGCGGAAAGACCGCGCACAGTGGAGCGGGCCGAGTGGACACATACACCAGATGGATGGGCGCTTCAACTTCGACGCCGGCGCCGATCTGAATGACGGCGCCGTCCTGCATCAGCGCCGTGTTGAGCGCCGTGAACGCCACGTTGTCGTGATCGGCGATCGTGCCCAGCCGCGCGAGATCGGTCGAATCACCCTCCGCGAGCAGCGCGGCGAGCGTGCTCACCCGCACGCCCGCGCTCTCGGCGACGTGCGACAGCTCCGGCGCGAACCACCCGTCCACGAACACGAGTCGCGGCCAGTCCGGTGAGCCGAACAGCATGGGAGAGACGTCCACCTCCGGCGCCGCCGGCGCGCTCGACGTTCTGCCGAACACCCGGGTCGCGATCGGCGCGACGCTCGTGTAGTGCCAGTCCTCGTTCTTCATGCTGGGAAAGCCCAGCGCGACGAACCGGTCCATCGCCCTGACGCGCAGCTCGGCGACGCGACCGGGCTTCCCGGTCAGCAGGTCGTCGAGGCTCTCCAGGTAATGGTGGACCGGGCTTTCCGGCTGCGTCACGGTGGCGGTCACCCGCGCGCGGCGCCGGCGGCTTCCGGCGCGTGAGTCTGAATCCAGTCGTAGCCGTGCTCCTCCAGCTCGAGCGCGAGCTCCTTCCCGCCGGATCGCACGATCCGGCCGCCAGCCAGCACGTGCACGAAATCCGGCACGATGTAGTTGAGCAGCCGCTGGTAGTGCGTCACCACGATCGCGGACTTCTCCGGGCTGCGGAGCTTGTTCACGCCGTCGGCGACGATCCGCAGCGCGTCGATGTCGAGGCCGCTGTCGGTCTCGTCAAGGATCGCAAGCCGTGGATTCAGCACCGCCAGCTGCACGATCTCGTTGCGCTTCTTCTCGCCGCCGGAGAAGCCCGCGTTGACGGACCGGTTCAGCATGGACGGATCCATGTCCACGAGCTTCATCTTCTCTTCCATCACGTCCAGGAACTCCAGCGGGTCCACTTCGTCTTCCCCGCGCGCCTTGCGGACGGCGTTGTACGCCGAGCGCAGGAAGTATGCGTTGGTGACGCCCGGAATCTCCACCGGATACTGGAACGCGAGGAAGATTCCCGCCTGCGCGCGCTCTTCCGGCTCCATCTCGAGCAGGTCCTGTCCGTCGTACGTGACCGAGCCCGCGGTGACTTCGTACGCGGGGTGGCCCGCGATCACCTGCGCGAGCGTGCTCTTGCCCGAGCCGTTGGGTCCCATCACCGCGTGCACCTCGCCCTTGTTCACGGTGAGGTTGATGCCCTTCAGAATCTCGTTCTCGCCGATGTTGGCGCGCAGTCCATTTATTTCAAGCACGACTTCATTCCGTTTGTTGGTTGTCCGCCCGTACCGCGCTCCGCGAGAGCGGAGCCGCTCCGCCACTCTATCCGACCGAGCCCTCGAGCGAGATGCCGAGGAGCTGCTGCGCTTCCACGGCGAATTCCATCGGCAGATTCTGGAATACTTCCTTGCAGAATCCGCTCACGATGATCGAGATAGCGTGCTCGGCGTTGAGCCCGCGCTGCTTGCAGTAGAAGATCTGGTCCTCGCCGATCTTGGACGTCGAAGCCTCGTGCTCCACGATCGCCGAGTCGTTCTGCACCTCGATGTACGGGAACGTGTGCGCGCCGCACTGGTTGCCGATCAGCATCGAGTCGCACTGCGTGTAGTTGCGCGCGCCCGTCGCCCGCGGCATCACCTTCACCTGCCCGCGGTAGCTGTTGTTGCCGCGGCCCGCGGAGATTCCCTTCGAGATGATCGTGCTCTTCGTGTTCTTTCCGATGTGGATCATCTTCGTGCCGGTGTCCGCCTGCTGCCGGTTGTTGACTACCGCCACCGAGTAGAACTCGCCCGTCGAGTTGTCGCCCTGCAGAATGACGCTCGGGTACTTCCACGTGATCGCCGAGCCCGTTTCCACCTGCGTCCACGAGATCTTCGAGTTCACTCCGACGCACTTGCCTCGCTTGGTTACGAAGTTATAGATCCCGCCCACGCCTTCGGCGTCGCCCGCGTACCAGTTCTGCACCGTCGAGTACTTGATGGACGCGTTGTCCAGCGCGACGAGCTCGACGACGGCCGCGTGCAGTTGATTGCCCGACCGCTTCGGCGCGGTGCACCCCTCGAGGTAGCTCACCGATGCCCCTTCGTCCGCCACGATCAGCGTCCGCTCGAACTGACCGGTGTCGGCCGCGTTGATGCGGAAGTAGGTGGACAGCTCCATCGGGCACTTCACGCCCTTCGGCACGTAGCAGAACGACCCGTCGCTGAACACCGCCGCGTTGAGCGCGGCGAAGAAGTTGTCGCTGTGCGGCACGACGGTGCCGAGGTACTTCTGCACGATGTCGGGGTGGTTCTGGATCGCTTCGCCGAACGAGCAGAAGATGATCCCCTGCTTGCCGAGCTCCTCCTTGAACGTCGTCCCCACCGAGACGCTGTCGAAGATCGCGTCCACGGCGACGCCCGCGAGCATCTTCTGCTCGGTGAGCGAGATGCCGAGCTTCTCGTACGTGCGCAGCAGCTCGGGATCCACTTCGTCGAGCGACGCGAGCGGCTTCACGCTCTTCGGCGCCGAGTAGTAGATCATGTCCTGGTAGTCGATCGCGGGGTAGCTCACGTTCGACCAGTGCGGCTCCG
>CALMKE010000107.1 GCA_937867645.1 uncultured Gemmatimonadota bacterium
CGCGAGTGGCACCTCGTCGCCACCGAGATCATGCGCACTCTGCGCGGACACGCTTCCGCGCTGACGATTCTGACCAATGCCGCAGGTGACGAGCGCGCCGTCGGTACAGCGTCGTTTCTCGTGGAGCGGGACCGGTGGGCCGCGTTCGAGACGAGCGTGTCCGCGGAGCAGAAGCGGCACCCGAGCCTCGATTTCGCGATGACCGGGCCGTGGCCGCCGTATGACTTCGTCAAGATGCAATTCACTACCTGATGTTCTGTCCTTCCTGCGGGCACTGGAACCGGAGCGAAGCGGCGCGCTGCACCCAGTGCAGCGAGCTGTTGCCGCCCGTGCCGCGCCGCGCCGACGCGCCGCCGGATCCGGAGATCTCCACGCTGCGGCGCGTGACCGGCGGGAGATACGCGATCACCCACCGCCTCGGCGGCGGCGGGATGGCCAACGTGTATTACGGAATTCACCTCGCGCTCGATCGCCCGGTGGTGGTCAAGATGCTGCACCCGCACCTGGCGCGTGACCCGGAGATGCGCGAGCGGTTCCGCCGCGAGGCGGAATCGGCGTCGCAGCTGGTGCACCCGCACGTCTGCCCGATCATCGACTACGGCTCGGCGTCGGACATGGTGTACCTGGTGATGCCGTATCTGGCGCGGGGCACGCTCGGCGACCGGATCTCGGAGCATCGCGCGCTCGCGCCGGAGGCCGTCGCGGCCGTAGCAGCGCAGGTCGCGTGCGCGCTCGACTACGCGCACCGCCACGGGATCGTGCACCGCGACATCAAGCCCGACAACATCATGTTCGACGAGGACGAGCACGCGATGGTGACCGATTTCGGGATCGCCACCGCGCACTTTCGCAGCCGCGTCACGGGCACGGGCAACGTCATGGGGACGCCGCACTACATGTCCCCCGAGCAGGTGCGCGGGCGGATACTCGACGGGCGCAGCGATCTGTACACGGTGGGCGTCGTCATGTACGAGGCGCTGCTCGGCTTCCCCCCATTCGACGGAGCCGACGTGTACTCGATCAGCTACAAGCACGTGCACGAGACGGCCGCGTCGCCGGAGGTGGTGGACTCGCGGATTCCCGCCACGCTCGCCGCGATCGTCATGCAGTGCCTCGCCAAGTCGCCGGCCGATCGGTTCGCGCGCGGGCACGAGCTGGCCGACGCGCTGCTCACCTGGCTGCCCGCCGCCGACCCCAGCCCATCGGTGCGCGCCGCGCGAATCGCGCGCAGACCGACACCGGCCGGCGTCTTCTAGTGCGGGTGGAGCATGAGATTCTCACGCTCCACACCCGGGACCCTTTCGTAATAGCGCGAGGCGGCTACGCGGAGCACGTCACCGTGCTCGTGCGGCTGACGGATGAAGACGGGGAGTACGGGCTCGGCGAGGCGGCTCCGAACAGGTACTACGGCGAGTCCGTGGAGAGCGCGCTCGACGCGCTGCGGCGCGCGACGCCGCTGCTCTCGGAGAGCGGCGGCGCCGAGGCGGCGACGATCGAGGACGAGCTGCGCGCGACGCTGCCCGACGCGCGGTCGCTCACCGCCGCGGTGAGCGTCGCGCTGCACGACCTGGCCGCGAAGCGGCGATCCGTCTCCGTGCGCGAGCTGTGGGGGCTGGACTCGTCGCGGACCCCGCTGTCGAGCTACACGATTCCGATCGGAGACCCGGCGGTGCTCGCGGAGCGGGTGCGGCGCGCGGGCGAATATCCGGTTCTCAAGATCAAGCTCGGCGCCGGCGACGAGCGACTGATTCTCGATACCGTCCGCGCGGCCGCTCCGGAAAAGACTCTGCGCGTGGACGCGAACGCGGGCTGGTCGCGCGCCCGGGCGGCGGAGATGCTGGAAATGCTCGCGCGGCACGACGTGGAGCTGCTCGAGCAGCCGCTCGCGGCCGACGACCTCGAAGGGTTGCGCGAGCTCCAGGAGCGGACGGCGATCCCCATCATCGCCGATGAGTCGTGCCGCGTGGCGAGCGACGTCGAGCGGCTCGCCGGCGTGGTGCGCGGGATCAACATCAAGCTCGCCAAGTGCGGCGGCCTCGTCGAAGCGCGCCGGATGATCGCCGCCGCCCGCGCGCACGGCATGAGTGTCATGGCGGGATGCATGATCGAATCGAGCGTTGGAATCTCCGGAATCGCCCAGCTCGCTCCGCTGCTGGACTACGCCGATCTCGACGGCGCCGCGCTTCTGGCGGACGACCCCTATTCCGGCGTGACCATTCCGCGCGGGCGGATCGTCTTCCCCGACGCCCCTGGCATCGGCGTGAGGAAAAGGGACGCGGCGTGACCCCCGCCGAACCAGGCGAAGCGCTGATCGAGGTCGCGCTTCCGCTTCCGCTCTTCCAGACGTTCACGTACCGGCTGAACGACGCCGTCGAAAATCCGGTGGCGGTAGGATCGCGGGTGGTGGTCCCGTTCCGGCAGCGCCGCCAGATCGGGGTATGCGTGCGCCTGAACGCGGAGCGGAAGCCAGGAACCCGGATCAGGAAGATCCTGGACGCGCCGGATCCCGAGCCGGTGATCGGCGCCGATCTCGTGTCGCTGTGCAACTGGATCGCGGAGTATTACGTCGCGCCGCCCGGAGTCGCGCTCAGGCTGGCGCTGCCCGTGCTGCTGACTGGCGCGGACTCGCCGCGCCCCAGGCCGCGCACGCGCCGGATCCTGCGCATCACCGGCGACCCGCCCTCGCTGCTGGAGCGGGATGCGATCTTCGGGCGGGCGAAACAGCAGCGGGCGCTGTACGAAGCAATCGAATCACTCGGCGGCTCCACGACGGCCGAGCACCTGCGCGACCAGCTCGGCTTCTCGCCCGCGGTCATCGCTGGCCTGGAGAAGCGCGGCCTGGTCGCGGCGGAAGACGAAGTTGTCGCGCGCGATCCATTCCTCTCGCGCAGAATCGCGGCGGCGCCCCCGCTCTCGCCGACACCCGCGCAGCGCGCGGCGATCGAAACGATGTCCGCGGCCGCCGGGGCGGAGACCTTTCTGCTGCACGGCGTGACTGGCAGCGGGAAGACCCTGGTGTACATCGAGCTGCTGCGAGCCGTGCTGAACCGGGGCAAGACCGCCATCGTGCTGGTACCTGAGATCGCGCTCACCCCCCAGACAGTCGACCGCTTTCGCGGAGCGTTCGGGGATTCGATCGCGGTGCTGCATTCCGCGCTCAGCGATGGAGAGCGGTACGACGCGTGGCTCGCGCTCAAGCGGGGCGAGAAGCGCATCGCCGTCGGAGCGCGGTCGGCCGTGTTCGCGCCGGTCCGCGACCTGGGCGCCATCATCGTGGATGAAGAGCACGAGGCGAGCTACAAGCAGGGAGAAGCGCCGCGGTATCACGCCCGCGAGGTCGCCATAATGCGCGCCCATGCCGCGGGGGCCGCGGTGGTGCTGGGAAGCGCGACTCCCTCGCTCGAGAGCTGGGTGAACGCGGAAGCTGGGAAGTACAAGCTGCTTCGCCTGCCGGAGAGAGTGGCGGGCGGGACGCTGCCGAAGGTCGAGATCGTAAACCTCCGCCGGCGATTCACCGGTGGCAACGGATCAGGCCCGCCGCCGGTCGGGGACTACGAGCGCACCATCAGCCCGGAGCTGGACGAAGCGCTGCACGCGCGGCTCGCGCTCAGGCAGCAGAGCATACTGCTGCTGAACCGCCGCGGGTACGCATCGTTCGTGCAGTGTGACGAGTGCGGCTACGTGGCGACCTGTCCCAACTGCTCGATCACGCTCACGCACCATCGCACCCCCGAGCGGCTGGTGTGTCACTACTGTCTGCATCAGGAGGCTCCTTCCGCGACCTGCGGGCGCTGCGGCGGAACCACGCTGCGGCAGCGGGGCGTGGGCACGCAGCGCGTGGAGCGAATGCTGGGCGAGCGATTCCCGGCGGCGGGAATCGCGCGCATGGACGTGGACACGACCAGCGGCAAATGGGCGCACGTCGAGATACTGGACCGCGTCGCGTCGGGGGAAGTCGACATCCTGCTCGGCACGCAGATGATCGCCAAGGGCCTCGACTTCGCCAATGTCACCCTGGTGGGGGTGGTGGACGCCGACGTCGGAATCAACCTCCCGGACTTTCGCGCCTCCGAGCGGTGCTTCCAGCTTCTCAGCCAGGTCGCCGGCCGCGCGGGCCGCGGGCCGAAGGGCGGCAGCGTGATCATCCAGACGAGAGTCCCCGAGCACCACGCGGTCGTGCACGCGCTGACGCACGACTACGAGTCCTTCGTTGCCGCCGAGATCGAGGGACGGCGCGAGCCCGCGTACCCGCCGTTCGTGCGGCTGGCGAACATCGTATTCAGCGCTGTCGAGGAAGAAGCGGCGATGGAGCTGGCGGCGTCGGCGGGGGAGTGGATGAGCCAGCTGCTGGTGGCTGGACAGGTCGAGGGAATCACGCTCGTGGGGCCGGCGCCATGTCCGATCGAGCGAATCAAGAACCGGTGGCGGTGGCACCTCCTGCTCAAATCGGTCCAACCGGGCGCGCTCACGCGGGCGTTGCGGTTCTTCGCGGAGCGGTACGACCCGGCAACGGCAACGGCGCAGCGGCGGATAACCATTGACCGGGATCCGGTGTCGTTGTTGTGACTGGCTTTGCTTCGGTTGAAGGGGGATCCTAGCTGTTAGCGGTGAGTGGAATAATCAGTCCTCAGTAGGAAGTACCGGCGGGACTTGCTTTGCAGCGGCTGCGCCACTGTTGTGAAGCGAGCGGGCTCTTTTGGCTACTAAGCTGTGGCAGTGCTGAGTAAAGTTGACTGTCACTCGGAGGCAGACACGTGCGATACTTTACTCACTACTTGGCAGTCCGCAGGTATCACTTCCCAGCTGGTTACTGATTTGTCCACTCATCGCTAACAGCCAGGATTCCCTCTCGTCCCTCCTGAGGGTAGCTCATTTGAACGACGTTACCGAGCGATTCATGCGCGAGATCGCCGCGAGCATTCCTCCCGAGACCATCTCGGAGGTGAGGCTCTTTCCCGCGATCCGCCAGGGTCTCGTGGAGACCGGCGTCGCGGTGGTGGCCGCGCACCCGGACGCGAACGCCGAGGTCACGCCCGACCGCCACACCGT
>CALMKE010000108.1 GCA_937867645.1 uncultured Gemmatimonadota bacterium
TGACTTCTCCCTCATACACACGACATACCTGCCGAAAACGTGCTGGACGGATCATGGACCCGTCCGATTGGCGGGGTTTATCCGGCCATGACGAAGGATAACAGAGGGAAACGGGAGGGAAAGTGCCAAATCGGAATGGTCCATACCGGCCAATTGCGTGAGCGGGACGTGGGATGTGGGATGTGGGATGTGGGACGTGGGATGTGGGAAACGTTCGAGGCAGGCCATGCGGGACAGGGTGGCGGCGTCTTTGTCGTTCTGACGAAGGAAGAATCTCTTCTCTGATTACCGAGCCGCGCAGCAGAAACGTCATCCGCCTCGAACCAGTCATCCGCTAAGTCAACCCAGTCTGGGTTCAGTTCCGCGATCAATGCCAACTTCTTCTCCCGTCGCCAGCCTTTCAACTCTTTCTCACGAGCGATGGCGTTGTTGATGTACTGGAACTCCTCGTAGTAGATGAGCCATGTCTCGTTGTGCTTTGATGTGTGACCGTGCGAGCGTTTCGTCTTGTGGTCCCAGACACGACCGTACAGGCGGCTTGTGACTCCGATGTAAATCGCCTTTGTGAAGCTCGACATGATGTAGACAAAGTAGCGATGCTCGCGTGTCATGTTGAGCTCCAGCGGTGCCAGCGAAGAGATTCTTCCTTCGTCAGAATGACAAAAGCGCCCTCGCCCTTCCTCAGACCCTGTCTGAGAAGGTCATTTCCGCACCCGTTTGACCATCAGATGGGTCATCGCGATGAGGATCATGACTTCACTCGTCTCGGGTAACTCTTCGTAATCCTTACTCAACCTCCGATACCGATTCAGCCAGCCGAACGTCCGCTCGACAATCCACCGCTTCGGCTGTACCGCGAACGTCTTCTGTCCCACGACGCCGCGCACGATCTCCAGTATCCAGCCGAATGTCAACATCACCGCCGTGAGTGGCGCTCCGCTGTAGCCCGCATCGGCAAACAGCTTGACTAGCCGAGCGAACCGACCGCGCAACTGACTCGCCACCAGTCGTGCACCAGCACGGTCCGAGACATCCGCTGCCGTTACCACGATGGCGAGCAGCAAGCCGAGCGTATCGACGGCTAGATGCCGCTTGCGACCTTTGACCTTCTTACCACTGTCGAACCCCCAACAGGCCCCCTTTTTTCCGCCGTCTTGACGCTCTGAGCATCAATGATGGCGGCGGAGGGACTGGGATCGCGTCCGGCTGCAACACGCGTTTCGTCGCGCAGTCGATCGTGGAGCTGTTGCCAACTTCCGTCGTCACGCCACAACCGGAAGTAGTGGTAGACCGTCTGCCAGCGCGGGAAGTCGTGCGGGAGTGCCCGCCAGGTGCAGCCGTTGCGGACCACATAGAAGATCGCATTCACGATCTCGCGGCGGTCCACACTGGCGGGACGGCCACCTGATTTCGGTTTTGGGACGTACGGTTCGATCCGCTTCCATTGGGCATCGGTGAGGTCAGTCGGGTATCGTTCTCGTATCATCCCGGTATGCTACCAGACTATCCCCTTCTCAGACAGGCTCTGACACCCTCCGACCAGGACCAGCCAGTGAATTCGGTGCGGTGGGGGAGGTGTTCGCCGTGCTGGAGGAAGGGGACGCGGGCGATGTCTTCGGCGAGGGCGGCTTGCAGGGCGCGGTATTGGATACGCAGCAGTTCCGGCTCGGCAATCAACAGGCGGATGCCGCGCAGACCCAGAAAGGGGTTTTCTTCGCGGTGGTGAGAAATGTAATTAACGGGTTTGTCGCCACCGGCATCGAGGGCGCGCACCGTGATCTGGTTGTTGACCTGGGTGATGAACTGCGAATAGGTTGCAAGCTGTTCGTCATAGCTAGGCGGGATGGCGCGGCCTTGAAAGAGGTATTCGGTGCGCAAGAGGCCAATGCCATCGGCTCCCACGCTGCGGCTTTGGGCGACCTCTTGGGGACTGTTGGCGTTGGCAAGCACGGGGATGTGGACGCCATCCTGAGTATGAGCCGGTTCAAAGGCATGGGAAAGCGCCAACACCCCGGCTGCAAGGTATTCCTGGCGTTCGCTGCGATAGCGTTGCAGGTCGGTCTCGTCGAGATCACCGAGGCAGGCATGACGGACTGGGCGTACCTCGACGCACTGCGCGACCTGCGCGTGCGTGACGTGCTGCCCGTGCGGGTCCGCATCCTCGTCGCCTCCGGTGCCGCCGACTTGAAGCGGATGCAGCGCACGGGGGACCCGTGGGTCGAGATCATCGGCGTGAAGCTGTACGCGGACGGCTGGATCGGGCCGCGCACGTGCGCCATGTGCCAGCCGTTCGACGACGACGACACCAACCCTGGCGTGCTCTTCCTCGACGCCGACACCCTCGCCCGCCGCGCCGACCCGTACGCCGAGGCCGGGTGGACGGTGGCGACGCACGCGATCGGCGATCGAGGCATCGAGACGGTCCTCGATGCGTACGAGAAGGTCTTCGGCAGCGACTGCGCGTCCGCGGCGCCGCGCATCGAGCACGCGCAAGTGCTCAACGCCGATCTGGTGCGGCGCATGACCGAGCTCGGCGTCGTCGCGTGCATCCAGCCCGGCTTCGCGGTGAGCGACGCGGCGTCGGCCCATCGCGCCCTCGGGGACCGGTGGGAGGAGGCGTACCGCTGGGACCTCCTCCTCGACGCAGGCGTCCGCGTCATCACGGGCTCCGACTTCCCGATCGAGTCGCTGTCTCCCCTCGTCGGCTTGCACCGCCTCGTCACCGGCGACACGGAGGACGGCACGGCGACGGGTGCGCCGACCCTCCCC
>CALMKE010000109.1 GCA_937867645.1 uncultured Gemmatimonadota bacterium
AAGCCGGTCGTGGGCTTCATCGCGGGCCAGACGGCGCCGCCGGGGCGGCGCATGGGCCACGCCGGCGCGATCATCTCAGGGTCAGCGGGAACGGCGGGGGAGAAGATTCAGGCGTTCGAGGAGAACGGGATCGCGGTGGCGAAGAGGCCGATAGATGTGGTGGGGCTGTTGAAGGCGCGGATGTAGTCACCCGTCTCGCGTGAGGAATGGCCGAGCGTCGGACCTAACGTTCTTAATCAGCCGCCGGCCGCTTGTGGCCGGTCGGCTGCATTAAGGGGTTAGGTGCCTTTATGACGCGGTACTTGCTCTGCACAAACCCGAAGTTGAACGCATGGGTAGATATGTGCTCAAGACGGACGTCCTGCGAGAGCGGCCCAAATAGTGGCCTTCCGCTGCCTATTAGTATGGGAATCCTCGTAATCGTGACCTCGTCGATCAGCGCGCTGGCGAGGAAACGCTGAATCGTCACCCCGCCATCAATGTATAGATGCTTCATGTTTTGAGCAGACAGCTGCGCCACCAAGGTAGCCGGCTCTTCGCAGGAAAGGCGGACGGTGTTCGGGACGTCGCCGGGCAGCGAGGTCACGCGGCTGCTGAGGACGAATACAGGTGTATGCCCATACGGCCATTCGCCGAACGATCTGGCGAGTTCGAACGTGTGACGACCCATTACCAAGGCGTCGACAGTCGACATGAATTGTTCGTAACCACAGTCCTCTCCCTTGGGAACTCGAGTATTCGCTTCGTCGAGCCAGTCGATGCTTCCGTCCGTCCGTGAAATGAAGCCATCGAGACTTGTAGCGATGAATACCGAGCACTTGGCGACGGCGCTGGTCATGCAAGGCACCTAAGGAAGCTCTGAAGAATGGTGATTTATGAATCGAGGGAGTGAGCCGCGAGAAATA
Organism: uncultured Gemmatimonadota bacterium; assembly: GCA_937867645.1. GTDB lineage: Bacteria > Gemmatimonadota > Gemmatimonadetes > Gemmatimonadales > Gemmatimonadaceae > JACDCY01. The sequence continues at coordinate 906 of CALMKE010000109.1, forward strand.
CGGGCAAAAGGAGAGGCGAAGGGAGTGGAGAAGAAGGCTTTTCCTCTCGTTTTCCACCTCCGCCGCGGCTCGCGGCGCGGAGTTTCCCACATTGCTCCACTATGAGAGACACTGCGCCCTTCGGGCCCCGAGCTGGTAGCGTACCAGATACAGGTTCGCGAGTGCAAACGCCGTGAAGACGCGCGTGGTGTTCTTGGCCAGCCCGCGGTAGCGCACCTTGCTGAAGCCCCAGAGCCGCTTCACCACATGAAAGGCATGCTCTCCTCTCGCCCGCACCCGCGAGCGCGCCCGGTTGATCTGCCTCCAGCGTTCAGACAGCGGACGGTGAGGGGCAGCGCGGCGGTTCACACGGTACCGAATTCCACTGGCCTCGCAGAGCTCTCGATCCTCCTCCTTCCAGTAGGCCTTGTCCCCGTACAGCGCGCTCTCCTCCCCGTGCAACAATCGGGGGAGCTGCGTGATATCCGCCTGCGCCGCATCGGTCGTAGCGAGCGAATGCACCAGCCCCCGCCGGTCGGTGCCGGCGTGCACCTTCATGCCGAAATACCACATTTTGCCTTTGCGCGCCTGCTTCATCTCGGGATCGCGCTGCCTGCTGGCGTTCTTCGTCGAGCTCGGCGCGCTCAGGATCGTCGCATCCACTATCGTCCCCGCCTTGAGCAGCAATCCCTTCTCCTCGAGCAACCCCCGCACCGCCTCGAACAGCCGCTCCGTCAGCCGGTGCTCTTCCAGCAGATGGCGGAACCGCAGAATGGTGGTCTCGTCCGGGATCGCGTCGTCACTCAGCTCGAGCCCGGCAAACCGGCGCATCGACTCGCTGTCGTACAACCCGTCTTCGGCCGCCGGATCGGACAGATCGAACCACTGCTGCAGGAAGTAGATCCTGAGCATCGTCTCGATTGGCATCGGCGGCCGCCCGCGCTTGGGCCGCGGGTAGTGCGGTTCGATGAGCGCCACCAGAGCGGCCCAGGGGATCACGGCGTTCATCTCGGCGAGGAAGCGCTCGCGGCGCGTGATCTTCTTCTTGTCCGCCCAGGCCACGCTCGCAAAGGTCCGCTGTACGCCCATGCTCTCTCCCGAGTGAATGTGCCGCTCGGGACGGCAATACCGCACATCTCACAGCAGCAGGCAAGAGTCAATTTTGCAGAGCTTCCCTAGCTCAACGAAGCGCGCCCTGCGTGACGTGACTCGCGAACGTGTTCGCGCCGGCATCCTGTGCCTCCATCTGCAGAGAGTAGCGGAGCGGCTGCAGGAGCAAGTTGACAACGCGCGCGCGGAAGGACGGGCCACAATCACAATGTCCGTGAGCCAGCTTGAGGCGCTCGCGCGCGACGTCGATGAGGCTGCTGCAACTGAGCACGACTTACACGCTCGCCTGAAGACTGAGGAACTAGCATACCGTCAACCCGAGCTCCCCCTCCTTGGATAATGCGACGCCGTCGGACACGCGGCGATTCCCTTGGCGCATTCCCACGACAGATCGCCCACCATGGAGTCCGTCGATCTTCTCTAGCCGGAGGATCGATGGCAAACCGTTTGGAAGGACGCGGGGCGATCGAGGTGTTCGTGAAGAACCGCGGCAGGGTGGCGATCAGTCAGGAAGACTCGTTGGGGAACGACCCCGAGATCGTGGAGATGGACCTCCGCGACGTGCCAACGATCATTAAGTGGCTGCGCCAGGCCGCACATGAAGCAAAGGTGTTTCTCCCCGATCCAGCAGAGGGCGAGGAATCGAAGTAGTCAGAGTGGCCGGGGTCGGGTTCCAGCCGGTCGCGATCGCAGCGCACCAAATGGCCGAAGGACAGTCTCCTCTCCAAGAGCATCGCCACCAGCCGGTAACTCAAGCGCGTGTCGCACGAGGCCGACTTCCTGT
>CALMKE010000110.1 GCA_937867645.1 uncultured Gemmatimonadota bacterium
GGCCCGGAGCAGGCGCGCCGACTTCCCGCTGCTCGCCGCCAACCCCGGCCTGCACTACCTCGACTCGGCCGCGACGAGCCAGAAGCCGCGCGCCGTGCTGGATGCCATCGTCAACTTCTACGAGACGAGCAACGCCAATCCGCACCGCGGCGCGTACGAGCTGTCGGTGAAGGCGACGGACGCCTACTCCGCCGCGCGCGAGCGGATCGCCCGCTTCTTTGGCGTGACCGATCCCGCGACCCTGATCTTCACGCGCGGCACGACCGAGAGCATCAATCTCGTCGCGAGCGCGTGGGGCGGCGCCAACGTAGCCGAAGGTGACGAGATCATCGTCACGGCGATGGAGCATCACGCCAACTTCGTCCCGTGGCAGCAGCTCGCGATCGCGAAGCGCGCGAAGCTGCGCATTTGCGAGCTGGAGCCCGACGGGACGGTGGACGTGCGGCGCCTGCGCGAGCTGGTTTCTCCCCGCACCAGGATCGTCGCCTTCAGCCACGTGTCGAACGCGCTTGGCACCATCAATCCGGCGCCGGAGATCGCGGCCATCGCGCGCAGCGCGGGCGCCATCTCGGTGTGCGACGGCGCGCAAAGCGCGCCCCACCTGGCCGTGAGCGTCCCGCGGCTCGGCGTGGACTTCTACGCGTTCAGCGGCCACAAGATGCTCGGTCCGATGGGCATCGGCGGTCTCATAGGCAGACGCGATCTGCTCGAGGCGATGCCGCCGTATCAGACGGGCGGCGACATGATCGAGTTCGTGAACGATGCCGACACGACCTGGAACGTTCTCCCGCACAAGTTCGAGGCCGGCACGCCCAACGCGGCCAACGCGGTGGGGCTCGCCGCGGCGGTCGATTATCTCGACAGCATCGGAATGGACGAAGTTCGGCGGCACGAGCGGGAGCTGATCAGCAGCGCCATGCTGCGGTTGGCCGACATCGATGGGCTGCACATCTACGGCCCCTCCGCGGAGCAGCGCAGCGGAGTGGTCAGCTTCACCCTCGGCGACGTGCACCCGCACGATCTCGCGACGATTCTGGACGGCGCCGGCGTCTGCATCCGCGCGGGGCATCATTGCGCGCAGCCGCTGATGCGGCGGCTCAACGTCCCCGCTACCGCGCGCGCGTCGTTCTACGTGTACAACGACGAGTCCGACATAGACGCGCTCGTGTCCGGGATCATGACCGCGAAAGAGCTGTTCGGCCACGCCCATGTCTGACAACACCGCCAACATCCAGGCGATGTACCAGGAGCTCATCCTGGATCATTATCGCAGGCCGCGCAACAAGGGTGAGCTGGAAGGCGAGCACAAGACGATCGCGATGAAGAACCCCCTCTGTGGCGACGAGGTGTATCTGCACCTTTCCGTCGAAGACGAGAAGGTCGCCGACATCAGCTTCACGGGCCGCGGCTGCTCGATCTCCCAGGCCGCCGCGTCCATGATCACGCAGGCGGTGAAAGGAAAGACGGCGGACGAGGCCGAAGCCCTCGGCGCTCGTTACCGAGAGATGATCATGGGCGACGCCGAAGCGGCGAAAGACAAGTCGCTCGGCCAGCTGCGCGCGCTCTCGGGCGTCTCGAAGTTTCCGGCGCGCGTGAAATGCGCGCTGCTCGCGTGGAACGCGCTGGAGGAAGGGCTCAAGTAGCGCCGCGGCTCTTCACAATCGCGTACCACGCGAACGTTCCGAGCAGAAGACCAAGCACGTACCCGTACGGGGCCAGCACCGCGAGCAGAGCGACCGCGATCGTGATCGCCAGCTCGCGCGGAACCGGAACCATGTCGCGCGCCAGCCACATGAGCGCCCATCCCTCGAACGCAAGCAGCACGCCGAGAACCGGCAGCGGGAACACGTGCACGACCTCCCCGAACGCCGCGGAAAAGAACAGTCCCAGCACGAGAAAGATCGAGCCGTAGATCACGAGCGAGCCGCCGGTGCGCGCGCCGAAGGTGTAGTGCCCCATCAGGCCGCCCGAGCCGTGACACGTCGGGATCCCGCCGAACCAGGGATTCACGAGATTCATCAGGGAGTACGTGTACCCGAGCCGCCGGATGGTCACGCCCTTCTCCGGGAAGAGATCGTGCGCCGTCTGCCGGGTGGCGAGCAGCGAATTCCCGAGCGACAGCGGTATCTGTGGCAGCGCGAGGATCACGAAGCCGGTCCACACATCACTGGCCGATGGTGCCCGAAGCAACGGAAGCGCGAAACCGAATCCGTCACGGAGGTCGCGCAAATCGAGATTGAAGACAAACGCGTACACTATCCCCAGGCCGATGATCGGCAGCGCGGGCGGAAAGCGCCTGTTGCCGAAGAGGGCTAGAGCGATCGCGAATGCAATCAGCGCCAGTCCGTAGCCGGTGATTCCCTCCGCGCGCACGTAATTACCGAGCGCGAGCACGGTGAGCTGGAGGCCGAGCCCCAGCTGGAGCCCACGCACCACGCTTTTCGGAACCACGCGCGCGAGCCACGCCAGTGTGCCGCTCGCGGTAAGGATCAGCATCACCAGACCGATCGCTAGTCCGGCCCCGAACAGGGTCGGCCCGGCGATCTTCTGCGTGATGACGATGACGGCCATGGCCTTCAGCGGCTGCACCGCCATCGGCATGCCATACCTGACCGCCGTCATGTACTGCATGACGCCGAACATGATCAGCGCGCTGGCCGCGTCGAGGCCGGCAGCCAGGACCATCCCGACTATCAGCGGCAGATCGGTGCCGATGTCACCGAAAGCGCCCGCAAGCTCGTTGCGATCGAAACGGAAGCGCGGTTTGGCGGCAACGGACGGATGAGTCACACGTATATTCTACGGCGTCCAACACCCAATGACATGAGCGAGCCAGCGGTTCAGATCCGGAATGTCGTGAAGCGCTTCGCCGCGCACACCGCCGTTCGCGACCTGTCACTCGTCGTCCCGCGGGGGACGGTGTACGGTCTGCTCGGGCCGAACGGCGCCGGGAAAACGACGACGATCCGGATGATTCTCAACGTGATCGCGCCAGACTCCGGCACGATCACGATACTCGGCCAGGACTCGACCGGCGAATCCATCCTGGACCGCGTCGGCTACCTCCCCGAGGAGCGCGGGCTGTATCGCAAGATGAAGGTGCGCTCCATCCTGCGGTTCCTCGCGGAGCTCAAGGGAATCTCGCGGAAGAAAGCCGATCCGCTCATAGACGAGTGGCTCGAGCGGCTGTCCCTGAAGTCGCCGGACAAGGACTGGGGAACCGCGAAAGTGGACGAGCTTTCGCGCGGCATGCAGCAGAAGGTGCAATTCATCGCCGCGCTGCTGCACGACCCCGAGCTCGTGATACTCGACGAGCCGTTCAGCGGTCTCGACCCCGTGAATTCGCAGGCGCTGAAGGACACGATCGTCGAGCTGCGGCGGCGCGGCAAGACCGTGATCTTCAGCACGCACCTGATGGACAACGCCGAGCGCATGTGCGACGCGGTGTGCATCATCTCCAACGGCGACAAGGTGCTGGACGGGTCACTGGCCGACGTGAAGGCGGAGAACGCCGGCCGGACCGTGGCGGTCGCGCTCGACGGTGCGCCGAGCGGCGAGATAGACCGGATCTTCGCCGACCGGTCCCTGGTCGAGCGGGTGGACGACTCGAACCGGTTCTTCGAGATCGAGCTCAAGCCCGGCGCCGACGCGCAGCAGCTGCTGCGCGCGATCGTCGGCAGCGGAGCCCGCGTGAAGCGGTTCGAGCTGGTGCAGCC
>CALMKE010000111.1 GCA_937867645.1 uncultured Gemmatimonadota bacterium
GTTCGGCTGGTTCCATCTCGCAGTCGGACTCGGCGCGCTCCCGGCGTCGGTTCTGTTCGGCGTGCTGTGGGACCGGTTCGGTCCCGCGACCGCGTTCGTGACGGGGGCAGCGCTCGCGCTCGCCGCGACCGTGCTCCTCCTGCCCGTCGCGATTTCGCCACGGCAGCGGCCGACAGTCACCGATGCATGATCGTCGGGGCTCTTGCCCCCGCCGCCCGCGCTTGCCACGTTTTCGCCCGCGATCCGCGATGCCGCTGCAACCATGAACGGGGGCACATGATTCCTCGCGCGCTGGCTGTGATCGTCGCCGAGCTGCTGATCGGAGGATGCTCCGCGCGGTCGGCCATGCTTCCGGCCGGCACGAACGGCGGACGGGCTGACACCGTGCACTACGTGGCGGTGCGCGGGGGCAGGAATTTATCGAGGACTTCCACCTGGACTGATCCGTCCGGTGCTACGGTCGTGCGCACGCAGTCTCCTCCAGATACCGGAGCAGTGGTTCTCACGCACCTTCGCTTCGACCCGCGGAGCGGCGCACCGGTCTGGCTGCGAACGACAGGAATCGACGCGCGCGGGCGGGCCGTCGAAGAGCGCTTCGAGAACGTCCGCGGCGTTGCTTCCTGGGAAAGTTCTCCGGAATCAGGGCGAGGAGCGGCGGTCGCTGGCGCGATCTATTTCCCGACGGCACACGCGAAATGGGAAGCGATTCTTCCGGGCTTGTTACGGGCTGCCGGCCCGGCGTCGTTCCTGCCGCGCGGCCGGGCGTGGATCGAGCGGGAAGGGACTTTCGTCGTCTCGCGCGGGGCGGGGAGGCAGCAGGTTACGCAGTACGCTGTCCGGGGATTCTTTCCCCTCGCGTCGGAGCGAGTGTGGCTGGATGAATCCGCGCGTCTCTTCGCCGACGGCGAGATCGTTCGCGCGGGCTGGGAAAGTGTGTTGCCCGTATTGCGGGATTCCGCGGAGTCCGCGAGCGCGGCCGACCGGCAACGTTACATCCGCACCCTTCGTCATGTTCCCCGTCGGCCGGTGGTGATCCGCAACGCGCGGTTGTACGACGCGCACACAAAAACTGTAGTCGAAGGCGCGACGGTCGTAGTGCGGGACAGTACGATCGTGGCCGTAGGCCGCGATGCGCTCGTCCGCGCCCCCGCGGGCGCGGAGGTGATCGACGCTCGCGGACGCATGCTGCTTCCCGGGCTCTGGGACATGCATTCGCACGACTACGGCGATCTCCGCGGGGAGATGCTGCAGCTTGCCGGCGGCGTCACGACGATCCGCGACATCCTGCGTGACACGCTCCGCGCGGTCCGGCTCGCGCAGCGACCCGGCGACGAGGTCGCGTTCGCTCCCAACGTGGTCTGGGCGGGAGTGATCGACGGGGCAGGCGGACCACGCACGGCCGCGACGTCCGATTCAGCGGCGCGACTGTTGGTGCGCCGGTACGCCGAGCTCGGGGCGAGCCAGATCAAGATTTACGGACGGCTGCAGCGCCGCTTCGTGCCGGTGGTCGTTGCGGAAGCGCGGCGCCTGGGTTTGCGCGTCGGCGGACACCTCGCGGCTGGCATGAACACCGAAGAAGCCATCCGCGCGGGCTACGACGAGATCAGCCACATCGCCAACGTACTCGCGAATTTCCGCGGGGATAGCGTGTACTTCACGGGCGTAGCGTCCCTCTGGCGCGGAATGCAGAATGCCGCTGCTCTGGATATGGAGTCGGACTCAGTGGGTGACTTGATCCGGATGTTGGAGACAAACGACGTGGCTGTGGACGCGACCCTGGCATTCGTGGAGCCGAGCATCCGCGTGCGTGCATTTCGCGTCAGGCCCTACATCGCTCCGGTGCTCCATCGCTTGCCGCCGGGTTGGGGGCGCGGGTACGTCGGCTGGACGATGATCGAGCCCGACTCAATGGCGGAGGTGGCCGCGGCCGGGTTCGCCAATCTGAAAAAGCTGGTGCGGATGCTCCATGCGGCGGGCGTGCAGGTGCTGCCGGGTACTGATGAAATCGGCGGATTCACATTGCATCGCGAGCTGGAACTGTATGCCGAAGCGGGAATTCCGGCCGCGGACGTGCTGTACCTCGCGACTCTCGGAGCGGCGCGTGTCATGGGAATGGATGCGACGCTCGGATCGCTAGCCGTCGGCAAGCGCGCAGACATGATTCTGGTGGACGGCGATCCGCTGCGCACCATGAGCGACATCGGCCGCGTGATCCTGACGATGAAGGGCGGCGCGCTGTACGATCCGGCGCTTCTGTATCGGGCCTTGGCGGTCGGACCATGTTGCCCCCGGCTAGGAATACCTTCGACGAGGTAGGAACTATGGATACGCTGTC
>CALMKE010000112.1:0-12500 GCA_937867645.1 uncultured Gemmatimonadota bacterium
AGCCAGCGTCCGACACGCAGCTTCGCGTACAGCCACGGCAGGAGTCGCGTCAGCATTGACGTTTCACGGCAGGCGGCCCAGCTTCAGCCGGAAGAATCCCACCATCGTCATTTTCAGCAGCATGAACCCATGGCGGAATCGATTGATGTTCGTCGAACCGTAGGTTCTGGCCCGGTACCGGATCGGGACGTCGACGGTTCCGATCGCCAGGATGGCCGCAGGAAAGATCAGCTCGAAGTCACCGAAAGGGTCGAAGTCGCCGAAATCGCGCCGCCACCTCACCATGCGTCCGTAGTCGTGCCGGGCCATCAGCTTCGTCCCGCACAGCACGTCGCCCAGGCGGACGCCGAGCACGGACGACAACGCCTTGGCGAAAAAGACGTTGCCGAGGCGGTTGAGAAAGCGCATGGCCTCCCCCTCCATCGAATAGACGATGCGGCTTCCATTGATGAAATCGGCGCGACCTTCGCGCCACGCATCGACGAAGCGCGGCAGCAGCTCCGGCGGCATCGTGAGATCGGCGTCGAGGATCGTCAGCAACTCGCCCGTAGCTTTCGAGAAGCCGAGACGGACGGCGTCCGCTTTCCCTTTTCCCGCCTGCTGCATCGCCTTGATCGAACACGGCCCGGTGTACGCCGCGCGCACACGCTCGATCTCTTCCCACGTTCCGTCGCTCGAATGCCCCTCGACGAAGATGACCTCCACTGGACATCCCAGGTCCGGCATCCTCTCGAGCGCCACGGCGATGTTGCCGCGCTCGTTCCGCGCCGGAATCACGACCGAGACCGACACCGGCTCCCGCTCGCTCATGACCGGCCGCACGACCACGATGCTGGTGAAAGCCAGGCCTCGGACGAACGGGATGGCAGGCATGATCTTGTTGATCAGCGCGCCGAGGCCGAGGAGATGCCAGGGGAAGTACACGACGTTTCGTGCGCGGACCCGCTCGAAGCCCGCGAGCCGGCAGATGTTGTCGAGATCCGTCCATGTGATGAAAGTCGTCGGCATGACGCCAGCCTTCAGCCCCAGCTTGAGTGCCAGCGCGTAGAGCCAGTTCATGTACGGGTTGTACGCGACCATCACGATCCGCGACGTCCGCGCCATGCGCTTGCGCAGTTTCAAAAGAAGCGCCTGGATGTCGAAATCGTGGTTGATCGTACCGACCATGAGCATGGCCGTGCGGCGATCCCGCTCCGCCGTCAGATCAGGCAGCGCCTGGTCGTATTCGATCAGCCGTTTCTCGCCGCCGCTCTCGACCAGATGCAGAAGATAGCCGTTGTCACCCGGGGCCCGGCCCCATTGCAGGACCGCGTCGTAGTAACGCGTCAGGGCCGAGATCTCGGCCGCGATCAGCCTGTGGAAGTACTCCTTCCACCATGGGACCGAAATCATGCGAGAACCCGCACCACCAGCCCCCTCCTCATCCATCGCCAGCAGGATAACCGCTCCTCGGTCCTCAGTCGTACACCTGCGGGTAGAAAATTCTCTCATCGGCATATTGAGGATCGATCAGGGCCTCGATGCCGGCGGGAAGCAGCCGGAGGCGGAGCGGTGCAGGCGTAGCGATTCGATGCGGTCCGGCCTGCAGATCGATCATCGTTCCATTTGGAACGGCGTCGCCATCGACCACCGCGCTTCCACCTGTTTGAACTTCCACTCTGTACCGACCGGGGAAGCGGACGTTCAACGTCCCCTCGCCACGCGGAACCAGCGGCGCGTACAGGTAAACACTCCCCGACAGACGCGCGTACTGCTGGGCGATGTATTCGAGCATCATCTGCGGCAGGTGATAGATCCGGTACGTGCCGATGATCAGCTTCGGCGGATTGCGATCGAGATCGCGGATCAATTGCTCATGGTGCTGCGGTCCGCGCTCCTCGAGAAGACGAAGGCCGATCGCGTCGAGCCGTGACAGCGAGCGGACAGCCTGCTCGCGATCGTGGATGATGTCGTTCGCCGCGAGGTACGTTTCACCCTCGCCGAGGAGCGCGGCCGCGAGACTCACGTTGTAGCGCTGGTATTCGTTCGAGCGGTCGGGGACCACCAGCAGACGATGCAACGGATAAAGGACCCCGAGAACGACGCACGCGGCGACGAGAAGTCGCGGCGATCCGATCCGATCCAGAAAGGCAGCGACGAGAACGAAGAGCGTCGGGAAGAGAATCACGAAGAAATACGGCCACGGCTGCGTGTAAACCGCGCTGAGGAGCAGGAGCACGGCTGCGTATACCGATACGCCCCGTGCAACGGCATCATCGCGCCGGCGAACCAGCACGACGACCGCGGCGCCAGCCATGAGGAAGAAAAAGAAGTTGCGGACGAGAACCTGCGACCAGAAGCGCCACTGGATGTCGTAGTCGACTGTCATCGCCGTCTGGGATGCCGCGAGGAATGTCGCGCGCAGGACCGTCTGTGGATCTCCCACGACCGACCAGAATCCCAGGTAGGCCAGAAGACCTGCTGCCGCGGCGATGTTGAAGGCAGCGAACGACCGGAACGCTGCCCGCCGGTCGCGATCCATGGCGATGGCGGCGATCAACACGACGTCCGACGCGATGACGTAGAGGGCCGCTTTCTGCGACACCGCGAAGCTCAGCGCACCGAGCGCGCCGGCCAGGGCGAATCGACCCCGTATGAGAAAGAGAAAACTCCACAGACCCGCCCACGCGGTGAGCATGTCGACGCGAATCTCCCCAGCGCGCTCGAGCATGACGCTGCTCGCCGCCAGCATCGCCAGAGAAATCGCTGTCGCGCCGCCAGAGAGAAACCGGCTGCAGTAGAGCCCCGCTGCCCCGAGCATGAGCGCGTTGATGATGACGAGCTCGACCTTGAGCGCGACGATCCGTCCCCAGACTGTCGACGCAACGAGCGTCGCCGGATACTGAATGTAGTAGCCGAGAACCGTCTTGTACGGAGTGAAGTCCCGATAGGGAACGTCGCGGCGGAGACGGTGCGCCTCGTAAACCCCGTCGAACTCGTCCATGACGAGCGCGAGGCGTTGGGCGTAAAAGATCTGAATCGCGGCGAAGAGGAGAATGATGAGGAGGACCGAGGTGCGAAAGCGGTCTGAGCCCATCCACCGGCGATCATAACGCACCGGCCCTCGGCGAACCCCATCGCGATTGCAGGCCCGACAACATCATCACGAATGCGCGGTCACCGAGCGCGGCGAGCTTTCCCTCGGCTACCTCGGACTTCGCCGCCGTCAATCGCGCGATCGCGACTGTCCGATCTCGACTGAACCGTGAGTCGAGGGGAAATCTGTTGACGATCCGCAGCAGCCGAAGCTACTGTTCGTCTCACTTGCGAATCCCAACTGCGTCCGGCCTTGGCTGAGGTCGTGCGCTACAAACATTGGAGGCTTTGATGCCGCGTGCCCGGTTTTTGACTGCGCTTCTTCTTCTCTTCGCATCCATCCTTCCCGCAACCCTCTACGCGGATGACTCAGAAGTTCGCGCATTGTGGGTCGACTCGATCCGTGCCGATCTGAGGAGCCCTGCAGGAATCGACGCGCTGATTCAGGCTGCCAGGAGCGGCAACTTCAACACGATCATCGCGCAGGTCCGCCGGAATGCGCAGAGCCTGTACGCGAACCATCATCCAGCGGAAGGATGGATCGAGAACTACGTACCTCCGGCCGGCTTCGACCCGCTGCAATACCTCATCGACAAGGCTCACCCCGAGGGGATCGAAGTCCATGCGTGGGTCAACATCGGGGCGACGTTCAGCGGCCATCCGACCATCAGGACGAGTGCGTTCCCGTGCGCCGTCCCGTGCGATCCCAATCACATCTTCAGACACCATGGGTGGGGATCTTCGGATGCCGAGTCGTGGATCACGCGGGCACATCCCTCTTTTCTCGCGGGAACGACGTTTTCCGGTCAGCGGCAATCGCCGAGCGGCGTCTGGTTTCTCGACCTCGGCCACCCGGATGCTGCTGCTCATACGATCGACGTGCTGACGCACCTCCTCCGCAACTACGACGTCGATGGGATTCATCTCGACTACATCCGCTATCCTGAGATGCCGATTGCGGCGCCACGTCCGCCCGGAGCCACTGGCCTCGGTTTCTCGACCGGCTACAACCCGACCAGCGTGAATCGCTTCAATCAGACCTATTCACGCCCGATGGGATCACTCCCGTCCATCTGGGATGCCAGCTGGAGCCAGTGGCGGCGCGATCAGGTTTCCGCATTCGTCCGTCGCCTGTACCTCGAGATGGGGTTCATTCGTCCCTCGGCCAAACTGTCGGCCGCGCTGATCACGTTCTTCCGCGGCCCCAATACCTCCGAGCCCCGCACGTTCCAGCAGACCGAGGCTTATACGCGGGTGTTCCAGGACTGGCGGGGATGGATGGATGAAGGGATTCTCGACCTGAGCATCCCCATGATCTACAAACATCACGGCTTCGCATCGCACCGCATACAGTTCACCGAGTGGGCGGAATTCACGAAGACCTCGCAGTACGACCGTCACGGCGTTCTCGGCCTCGGCGCGTACATGAACTCGATTCCCTTTACCCTCGCGCAGATCGAGGAGGGACGGACTCCGGCTGCCAACGGCGACGCGAGCCGCGGATTCAACTTCTTCAGTTACTTCCAGACCAACGGTAACTCGGCCGGCACCGTGCGCCTGGTTCCGAATGCAGAGTTCTACCGCGCGGTCGCGATCGATGGAGCATGGACAGCGAACGCTCCGTTCGCGACGCCGGCATCCATCCCGGCGATGAGCTGGAAGAGCAGTCCGCGGCACGGACACCTGCTCGCTCAGATTCTTCTCGAGAATGGATCGCCGGCCGATGGTGCACTCGTCACCATCCGCAAGATGGGTGGTGGATCGCGCGATGAAGAAATCGTGCAGTATGCGGATGGCAATGGATACGTAGGTGGCGTCGATCTCAACCCTGGCGCCTATCAGCTTCTCATTGAGATCCCGGGATCGGAGGATCGCGTGACGATCCCGGAGCCTGTCGTCCCGGGCCGGGTCACTCGCGTCACGGTCGATCTGGCGCGCCCGGCGCGGGGGCCGATGGCACGAGCCGAACGGACGCTGGGTGAGCACGAGCGCACCGATCACCTCGGCGACGAGGCGTCCGCGCTCGAAGAATGGCTGGGCCGCGAGCCACTGCCGGAAGACCTGACGACGACAACGCCCCCGAATCCGTAGAACGGCTTACGACCGAATCCAGGAAGGCGGTGCGTCCAGGCGCATCGCCTTCTTTCTTTGCGGCAAGCGGAGCGATCGGTTAGGTTGGCGGCGATGACAACCGACGGGTCGATCGGGTGCGCGGCGCGGAAGCATCTCGCGCATCGCTTTCTGCGTGACCGCCGTCCTGCCGCGGCGGTCGGGCTCGCGCTCGCATCGTGGCCGGAACGGCGGCGAGCGCTCACAGGTGGGCTGGTCGCCCTGATCGCGGGTGGAATTCTCATGATTGCAGGTCCCGGCAACGCGGACCGCGCGTCGAGGTTCGAGCGTCCGGCAGGTACGGGTGCATCGATGGTAGGGCTGGATGCAACCGAATTTCTTCAGGCCGAAGCCCTGATCGCCTTCATGTCGTTGCTTCTCGTCTTCTCCGTGGCGGCGGGCGCAGCTCCGCACGAGACTGCGACAACGCCACTGCGCCGGGCCGCGATCGCTGCGGCCGTCATCGCCGTGCTCTGGAGTGTTGTCGTACCGCTCGTCGTGGCCCGCATGCCGTCGTCGTCGTGCGCGCTCCGGCCAGGATCGGACGTCTGGATTTCGTGAACCGTTCGTCCGCGCACTGGGCGAACCGCTGCATGGCGTGCTATTACGGCATCGGGCGGATCGCCGGGGATGAGGGACCGGCCGGCGCAAGCCGCTGACGGGGGTTCGACTCCCCCATCTCCCTCGCAGACTCGTCCTTCTGACGACGCGAGTCCTTAGCGAACCATTCGGATCAGCCGAGAGTTTCACTACCCCGCGGCAGCGCCGGAGAGAGCTGCAAGCAGACACGTTCGACGGCGCCGCAGACGGTCTACAATCTCGACGGTCACAACATCTGAGCTCCTCGGCCCGGGCGCGTGAGCCGGCGCGCGAGCTTGCTTCGACACAGACGAGTCTGCAAAATGCGCCGTCGCTTCGGTGAGTACACGTTTGACACGACGACTCGCGTGCTCGAGCGCGGAGACCAACCCCTGCATCTGTCTCCCAAGGCGTTCGATCTTCTGCAGACGCTGATCGACGCACGGCCCCGCGCACTGTCGAAAGAGGAAATCCTCGAGCGCGTCTGGCCGGGTACCTTCGTCTCCGACGGGACCGTGACCGTCGTCATCGCCGAGCTGCGGAGCGTCCTGAACGACGATCCGCGGGAGCCGCGCTTCATCAGGACCGTGCATCGTTTCGGCTACGCGTTCGCTGCGGACTTCGAGGTGCTGCCGGAGCGTGCGGGAGTGGTCGAGCCGGCGTTCCGATTGCTTTGGGGACCGCGCGAGATCTCGCTGCTGCCGGGAACGAACGTGCTCGGCCGCTGTCGGGAAGCGGTCGCGTGGATCGAGGACGCGTCGATTTCGCGCCGGCACGCCATCATCGAGATCGGCGCAGGCGGCGCGACGATCCACGATCTCGGAAGCAAGAACGGCACATACGTGCGCGGCAATCGCATAACGGACAAGCAGACGCTGGCTGATGGTGACCCCATTACGCTCGGCCGCGTCCCGATGGTGTTCCGCGTCTTCCGCGACGGCGGTCCCACGACATCCATTCACTCGGCGTCCGAATGACCGATCTGCGCGTCGAGCCGAATGCCGTCGACCTCCCGAGACAGGCGCTGGTCACGCATTACCCGGCTCGTGTCGGAGACCGGCTCGGGCGGAACGGGGCAAGGTCTATGGCCTTTGATACGAAAACGACTTTACGGAGCATGCACGTTCATCGGAACGGGCGCGATGGTCTTGCCCGCCGTGACGATTGTTGCGAACACCACGATCGGCGTGACATACCGGATAACGTCGTGACGTTCGAAGCCCCCCGGACCGTCCGCCGGCCAGAGCGAGTCTCTGGAACGCCGTTCTGCATAGGGCTACAATTCGAGTCTTCATGATCAGCGCGAGGCCAGGACTGGCGCGAGACACCGCCACGGGACCTTCGTGCGAGGCCGCCGCATCAAGAAGCGCGAGAGACTCACTGACGATGACCCGATCCCTCTCGGAAGAATGCCGATGATCTTCCGTGTCTTGCGAGACGTCGGGCCCACGACTCCGAATTCTTCGGCCTCGCAATGACTGATCTGCGCCTCGAATCGCACGGTGTCGATCTGCCGGAAGGCGCGCTCATCGCCCACTACCGCATTGTTAAAGAAATCGGTGCCGGCGGCATGGGGAAAGTCTACAAAGCGGTGGACACAAAACTGAACCGCAATGTAGCCGTGAAACTCCTACGACCAGAGCTTCTGCGCGACCGTGACAAGGTGCGCCGGTTCCGGCAGGAAGCGAAGGCCGCATCCGGGCTCAATCACGCGGCGATCGTGACCGTCTTCGACGTCGGCGATGCAAAGCGCGATGGCTCAGATGAATCGGTCGATTTCATCGTCATGGAGTATGTCGAGGGAAACTCGCTGCGGGAGAAACTCCGCGAGCGCCTGCCGCTGAACAAACGCCTGGAGCTGGTCGCCAGAGTTGCCGATGGAATCGCGGTCGCCCATGCAGCAGGCGTGGTTCATCGCGACCTGAAGCCGGACAACATCATCATCACCACCGAGGGCCAGCCGAAGATCGTCGACTTCGGCCTCGCCAAATTGACTCAGCCTGAGCTGGCCGCAGACGCATCCACAGACGAAGACCAAGCGACGATGACTCTCGAGGCCAGTCGCGAAGGAATGATCATCGGAACGGTCGGTTACATGTCTCCCGAGCAGGTCGAGGGACGCCAGATCGATCACCGCACCGACATCTTCGCCCTCGGCTGCATCCTCTACGAGGCGGTGAGCGGACAACGCGCCTTCACGTCCGACTCGGTCGTCGGAACGCTTCACAAGATTCTGACCCAGGAGCCGGAGCCGCTTCGCGGGCGAGACCCATCGATCCCGGTGGGGCTCGACCACATCACGCGGCGATGCCTTGCGAAGGACCGCGAAGAGCGGTACCAGTCGGCGAAGGAAATCGCGATCGAGCTGCGGTCGCTGATGGCCAACACCGCTGACCAGGAGGTTGCTGCCCGACCCATCAGGTGGCGTCGGTGGGCGCTGGCGACGGCAGCGGTGATTGCCGTGGCCGCGACCGCAGCGTGGCTCGGCTCGCTGCTCACATCGGACACGGATCTGGAGCGCTACAGGTTCAGTCCGCTCGCGACTGATGGCGCCTACGAGGGCTTCCCTGCCTGGTCACCCGATGGGCGGGCGATCGCGTACGTTCGCGACGTCGATGGAATCCTTCAGATTTTCGTTCGAAGCCTCGACTCGCCGACGGCCGCACAACTCACACGCGCTCCGCGCGACTGCCGCGAGCCGTTCTGGCACCCGCGTGGCGATCGGATTTTCTACATTTCCCAGGCTCGCGAGGGCGACGCCCTCTGGAGTGTCGGCGCCGGTGGCGGCTCACCGGAGGTCGTCCTCGCCGACGTGACGACCGCCGACATCTCGCCCGACGGACGGGCACTGGCGCTTCTCCGCCAGACTTCCGGTCACGGAAGTTTCCGATCGAGCATCTGGCTCTCGTCTCCCCCCGGCGCTGAACCCGTCCCCTTCGTTCGCGGTGAGCTGTCGAAATACAACCTCGCTCTGCCCGGACACGTGCGGTTCTCGCCCGACGGCTCGAAAATCGCCCTCTGGTCCACGTACAACCCCGCTAATCCGACGGTGCAGAGTAGCCTGGGGGAATTGATTCAGACCGGGTTCTGGATTCTGCCTTATCCGGAGGGGGAACCGCACAAGCTCGACATGAGCCACGATATCGAGTCTCTTACCTTTCGCTTCAGTTGGATGGGTGACAACCGCCATGTCGTTTTTGGAGGCGAATTGCCGCGGGCGGAAGGGACGCATCTCTGGACCATGAACACGGCCAACGGCGTGATTCAGCCGCTCACGATCGGCCACGCGTCGGAATCGGATCCCGCTGTCGCGCCAGACGGGCGAATCGCATTCAGTTCGGAGCGCGGCGACTACGATCTCGTATCGATCGATCTCGAGACCGGCGCGCTTCGCAGCTATGCCTCGACCACGCGTCTCGAGCGTTCGCCGGCGTCATCGCCCGTCCGGCCGGAGATCGCCTACGTCACCAACCGTTCGGGCCGTCAGGAAGTCTGGCTGCGCAGCGAGGACGGCGCCTGGGAACGACCGGTCGCCTCGACCAAGGATTTCGGCGGCGAACCGACTCTCCTGATGGGAAACGTCGCCTTCTCACCCGACGGCCAACGCGTGGCGTACCAGCGCCGAAGCACGCGAGGCTACCACGTCTGGATTTCACCGATCGCCGGAGGCCCGCCTGTCCGCGTCGTTGCCGGCCAGGGCTACCAGGACAATCCAACGTGGTCGCCAGACGGCGACTGGATGGCCTTCGCCGTTACGGTGGGAGAAGGTTTCGCGCTTCACAAGGTGAGAGTGGGCGCCGGCTCCGCACCGGTGAGCATCAAGGAGCCGATCGTTTATCCCTCGGCTCCCCAGTGGTCTCCACGCGGCGACTGGATCACGGTCGAGACGCCGGATGGCTTCGCCGTCACCTCGCCCGACGGCGCGAACACGCGCATCCTCCTCGAGGCGAGCGTGACGGCCCATACGTGGTCAAGAGACGGTTCTGCGATTTACGCCATCCGGCTGTCCGACGATCTTCATCTGCTGCTCTCGAAGATCGACGTCGAAACCGGAGAGGAGACGCATGTCGCCGACCTTGGCCTTTCACCGCCGGTCATCGACCCCATCGCCGGCCTGACGCTCGCCCCCGACGGCAAGAAACTTCTCATGGGCCTCCGTCGCCTCGAGGGCGATCTCTGGCTCCTCGAAGGGTTTGCTCCGCCTCGGCGTCGTTTTTAGAACGCGCCGCCGATCGGCGCCTGATGCCCCGCCGGCGCCGACGTCACGGCCGCGCTCCTCTGCGGCCGGGGCCGCGGCGTGAGTCTCCAACTCGTTCCGACACTCACCGACCGCCCTATGTGTGAGTTCACCGACCTGAGAACCTCCGCGTACCCAACGTGCAGGGAGACGTCGTCTGTCAGCGAGAAACTCACTCCCGCTCCGGCACGCGTGTGATTCACGCGCGCCAGCTGATCGTGATGATGAAAAAGAGGGTGACTCGGCGGAACCGGAAGATCGACGCCGCCGTGACTCCTCTGCCACGCCGCAAAGCCCCGGACGAACAGACGCGGTGTCAATCCGTAGCCGAACTGGATGTCGGCATTCGTGCGGTTGACGCGAACATCTTCGATCGCCTCGGAATAGGTGTAGGAAACGTTCGCGCCCACCACCGCGCCGGGAATGAGCGGATGCAGATGCCTGCCGGCAGAAACGCCCATCTCCATCTCGCGCAGACCCCGTCCCGGCGCCGCATGACCCATCGTCGGGTAGTCGCGCACCGGCGTCCGGAAGCCGGCGAACGGCGTCACGATGAGCTCGCCGCGCGCCAGAGCGTAGCGCGCGTCGAGTTGGAGATCCTGAAGCGAACCATGCATCGTACCGTCGTCGACGACGACGCCCGGATGCGGATTCGCACCGTGGTACCGCGACTGGACGTAGGGAACAGACAGCCCCAGGCCGAGCCGATCGGTCACGCTGTACTCGACGGCCAGCGTCGTGGCGACCGAGCGAAGGTCGATGTTCCAGGGTCCGTCGTCACGAATCCGCCCGGTGGCGTCCGTGTGCGCGCTGATGTGCACCTGCTGGACCGCAAGCGTGACGTCAATGGTACCGGCCGGCGCCACAACCTGCGCCGCGGCGGTACCGGCAACGACCAGGAGAATCGCAAATGTCGCCGCGCGTTTCATGGCTGACCTCCAAAAGCTTGTCACTTCACGTCGCATGAGAGCGGCTTCGATTTCCGCTTTGCGTCGATGACATCATCGAGACGAGCGAGGAAGTTCTTGTTGACTTTCGGCTTGCTCGATTCGAGCGGGCAGCCGTAGGTTTTCTTCGCCGCCTCGAGATCCGCAGCCGATGCTGCTCCGCTCAGCACCGGGACGAACATCGCCGAGGACTGAACCGAGGAGACGAGCGCCTGCACTTCCGATGCGCGACTCCAGTCGGCGAGGACGACTTCGTGGTTATTCGCCGCGATCGCCCGGCGGAGCTCACCTGAATCGCGCACGACCTCGACGCGATGGCCCGCCCGCTTCAGTGGAGCGAGCAGTTGGTTCGAGGAACCGGCGTCGACGACCAGCACGGACGTTGGATTGATCGCCACGTAGCCGCGCTGGTACCGCGCACCACGGCCAACGACCAACAGCTTGTCCCCGCAGGCCAAAACCTCCTGGGCTGAAGAGGTGAGAAGAGAAAGAGCAACCGCTGCGAAGAAAATTCGCCGAGTCATGGTGAGTCCTCCTTGTAGTCGTTCGGTCAATGTAATCCGTAGAGTTCGCCCGGTCAAACGAGCTGATCGCGCAGGATCGTTTCACCGGGTGGCGGCACGGCGTCCTAGTAACGTCGAACTCGGCCGTGTTCAAAATGGATGGCCTTCGGTGAACAAGATGCTCCATCCCGGGCGAGAAGTCGCTCGCATTTCCTTCGGAAGTTCCTAGGGTTTGACTAAACGCCGCGAGGAACGGGCGATGGAAAAGCCGGGGCCGATTGGGAAGCTGAGAGATGTGGAGTGGAAGGAAGCGCCGGAAAAGCGAAAAGCCGCTGATTGCTCAGCGGCTTTTCAAGAAATTATCCCGGCGACGTCCTACTTTCCCAAGCAGTTGCCCGCTCAGTATCATCGGCGATGAGAGGCTTAACTGCCGTGTTCGGAATGGGAACGGGTGTGACCCTCTCTCTATGATCACCGGAAACTTGTGATCGTGAGTAAATTGAATACGGGTAGCAGGGTCGGGAGAGTGCACGACGCTGCAGACAACATCAAATCAAGACAAATATGGTCAAGTCAAACGACCGATTAGTACTGGTCAGCTGAGGATATTGCTACCCTTACACCTCCAGCCTATCAACGTGGTCATCTACCACGGGTCTTCAGGGAGAACTCATCTTGTGGTTGGCTTCTCGCTTATATGCTTTCAGCGATTATCCTTTCCCGACTTAGCTACCGAGCGGTGCCACTGGCGTGACAACTCGTACACTAGAGGTCAGTGCTTCCCGGTCCTCTCGTACTAAGGAAACCTCCACTCAATTCTCCTCCGCCCACAACAGATAGGGACCGAACTGTCTCGCGACGTTCTAAACCCAGCTCACGTACCGCTTTAATTGGCGAACAGCCAAACCCTTGGGACCTGCTCCAGCCCCAGGATGCGATGAGCCGACATCGAGGTGCCAAACCCTGACGTCGATGTGAACTCTTGGTCAGGATCAGCCTGTTATCCCCGGCGTACCTTTTATCCTTTGAGCGATGGCCCTTCCATACAGA
>CALMKE010000113.1 GCA_937867645.1 uncultured Gemmatimonadota bacterium
CCCTGGCTGCCGCGGATATCCGATTACTGCAGGATGAGGATCTTCCCGCTGTCCGCGCGGTCGCGCCCCGGAGGGGAGCTGCCTAAACGGTCATCGGAGCAGGCTACGGCCGAAGAGCTTCGCCGAGCGAAGCGCGCTGCGCTTTGTGCTGCGTATGGCGAAGCAGCGCGGGATTATGCGTTTCAGCAGAGTATGTCCGCGGTCTCCTACGATTTCAGGCATTCAGAAACGGACGGTCTCGAAGGCGACTCATAGGCGAAATGGATAAATCCGTCCCTCACCCCGCCCGGTAGCCCTGCGTATTATTCTTCAGAATCACTCGCGGAGCACCTGATGCGCGGCGTCAAATATCTCTACAACTCCAAAGGCAAGAGAACCGCGGTCCTGATTGACCTCGAGCGCAACAGCTCATTGTGGGAAGGCCTCCTTGATGTCGCCGTTGCACGCACGAGGGAGAAGGAGCCGACGGAGAGCTGGACCGTCGTGCGGCGTCGGCTTGAGCGCGCAGGCCGGCTGAAGCCTGCGCGCTGAGTGTGTACGAGCTCCGGCTAGCCTGGTCGCTGGAGAATGGACAATGTGTATCCCTGCGAAAGACGGACGCGCGAAAGAGATAGAGAAGTCAGACCGCTACCAGAATTGGCGCGTTCCGGATAACCACGCGCGACTGCGATCGCCGGGGTTTAGTCTCAGAGGGGCGCAGGCGGGTTGACGGTAACTCTCAGGCGTACCCAGAAGCTGGCCTCGGCGCTCACGGTAACAGCCGCGGATGCCCCGCCCTCCAGTACCGCGCTCGGCGACTGGTACGCCAATCGGCTCGTGGTGGACCGCAAGCCGTTGTTGCTCCTCGTAAGCTCGCGATCGCTCCTGCCGATCCTGTTGCCCGTGCGTGATCTGCGCGCGCTGCCGTCGCGGCTCGGGGACATCGTCGCGCTGCGGCTGCGACGTTTCGGTATCGACGGGGATTTGATCGACGCGGAGGTGGGAGCAATGACGCCGGTTCACGTCGCAAAAACCTCCGATCGCGCGGTGGTGGGCATCATGGTCGATTTTGCATTTGCGGTTGCATATCACCTGCCTCGGGGCGGCTGGGACGACACGACCTTGCCGTTCGTCGAGGCGGCGCTCGCCGAGACCCCATGTTTCTGTAGCAGTAAGGTGCGGAAGTCGCTGATTCCCGAGCGCGCTGCGCCGGAACTTCTCGAATCACAGTGGGGTGTTGGCTAACGGAAGCACAGAACAGCCGGACGCCTTTAATTCCTGGAGGCTCAATTAAGGGGATCGGCGCAATTTTTTAATTTCACGCTCGGGAAAGCCCTATCCGCGCACTTAAAGGGCTCCCCAGACGAGCTGACGCCGGCCGCGGTGGCCGCGCTGGACGGGCTGTCGAAGGCCGGGATCTCGCTGGGTTGTCAGACCGTGCTGCTGCGCGGCGTGAACGACGATCCCAAGGTGATGATGAAGCTGATGCACGAGCTGCTGAAGGCGCGCGTGCGGCCGTACTACATATATATGGCCGACCAGGTCGCCGGCGGCGAGCACTTCCGCACGACCGTGCAGAAGGGCCTGGAGATCATCCAGGCGCTGCGCGGGTGGACGAGCGGACTCGCGGTGCCGCAGTTCGTGATAGACGCGCCGGGCGGCGGGGGCAAGGTGCCGTTGCTACCGGAGTACGTCGAGGAGATCAATGATGACGAGGTGATCTTCCGGAACTTCCAGGGCCAACGGTTCACGTACAAGCAGCCGAAGCGGTACGACGGGAGCGAGACGCCGGACATCGTACCGATCGAGATCGCCGCGAAGAAGCAGCGGACGGCGGCGAAGAAGGCGAGCCGGCCGAGAAGGCGGAAGGCGTCGGGGGAGTAAACCGTGATTCAGTCAGCTGTATCTCAGTACGATCTTTCACTGGTGCGCCGCCTCTTGCAAGCATTTGGCGGTCCCTCGGACGACGGTGCCTATATAAAGACCGAAGGCCTGACACTGTATCCTCCATCTGGGTTTGCTTCCAGTGAGGCCAATTCTGCCCATATTAAGTTGCTGCTCAAGGCAGGACTGATACGCGTAACACGTGAGATCAAAATGACGTATCATCCTGACCCACCAACCCTGCGTGTAACTGAAATCGGCAGAATCTGGGTTCGCCGCGCACACGTAGACGCAATGTGGACAGAATCTGTCAGCGAACTCCAGGCTCTCTTAGACAGCGCGACTGAGGAACGGGTCTAGGACGGCGTCGGTTTCGTACGACGGGACTACCGGTAGTAGTAGTTGTGGTTGACGACCGCCCCAAAGGGCGGTCGTTTTGTTTTTGCGCGATGATGGTTGGTAGCGAGCCCAGCTGGTTGAGCGATAGCTTGCGGCCAACTCTTTCTGACCACGGAGTGGCAAGCGTCTGACTCATTCGACTACGACCTTGGGCTACAGAAGTCTGGAGCGATACGGGTGGCAAGCTTCTCAGTGTCCATATGAGGACGAAGGAGAGCTCCGGCGAACCATACTCGCTATCGCTGTCAGGCTCGGCGAGCCGACCGCGAGTCGCGAAGGACGCTCTGTCGTAGATCGTCTAACTGCAGTGCCAAGCGAAGTCGCTGCCGCCGGTTCCTTGAGCAGGCAGTTTGGTTTTGGAGAGTTCCCGTTTCACATAGATACCGCGCATTGGGTAGTGCCATGTCGATTCGTAGTGCTCGCGTGTGTTTCCCCGGGAGGCGGTGCGCCAACGCTGCTGGTGGATAGGAATCGCCTGCGCCTATCTCGCGCAGAAACGAATCTCGCTCGATCCTCCGTTTTTTTCGTAAACAACGGGAGGAAATCGTTTTATTCAACAATTTTGGACTCGCGACGCCGGTTTGCACGAGTCGATCCGGGATGCATGCAACCGATGAGCGCATCCTCTCGCGATGCTTTACACCTGTTTGAACGGGAGAGAATTGGAGTTCATGCCGTTTCAGTTTTGTGGAATGCCGGTCTCGTGGTCGTTATCGACAATTGGCGCACGCTACACGCGCGAGCTGAAGTAACCCTCTCCGAACA
>CALMKE010000114.1 GCA_937867645.1 uncultured Gemmatimonadota bacterium
CAACCAGCAAAACGATTTGGGCGGGCGGAAGTAACACTTTCTTGCAAATCGCCCGTTTGGTTCTGCGAGGGCGGCCTCAGTGGATCTCCAGCCAGGAGCGGCGGACTGGCTCGTACCGTGCGCCGGCGGAGTCGGTGACCGCTCGGACGTTGAGCCCCGTGCGGCGGCGCGCTTCGCCCACGCGCGCATCAGCGACGAGCCAGAACATCTCGCCACTCAGGCGGATCACGGTCAGCTCGGCGCTGTCGCGAGTCGCGCGAATGATGCGCCTGCGGCTGGCGCCCGGCGGCAGCGCGGAATTGGCCGCGTCCCACTCGGCCACGGCCGACCACAGAGCGTACTCGCTCATCGCGAACGCCCGCTGCCGGTCCACGCCGGCTGCGGCAGCCCTGTGCTCGAGACCAACCGCTACATGTGTGGCAACAATAAGTGCGCCGACGAGCACGACACCGAGTATCGAGAGCACGAGCGCGAAGCCGGCGGGCCGCGACCGGTCAGTCACGGTTCCGGAGCGCAATGGACAGCGCGGCGGAATCGAGGTACGCACCGGCGTGCCGAGCGCCGAGACTCACAGGGACGCGGGCGCGGGCACGAGAGGTGAGCTCTATGCGCGCGACCTTATCCAGACCGGCCAGCGGCGCTAGCGCGGCGCCGCTGGCTTCGAAGTACCGGAGCGACAGCCCGCTCTGGCCCGCGGTCGCCGAATACGACTGGTATGGCCCGCTCAGGGGCTGGATGACGCCGCACGCCGAGGCGCCAATTGGATTGCACCGGCGGCTCCCCAGATACCACCGGGAGTCGGAGGCGCGGTAAAGGCTGTATCGCGTTCTCCGAAGCAGGCGAACCGGCGCGCCGGCGCGCACCCCCGCGCTCGCTGCTGCACGCAGAGAGATGACGCGCGCGGTCGCGCCCGCGTCGGCCGCGGTCGTGAATCCGGTGGACGCCGGGCATGCCGCGGACGCGGGCTGCGAGGACACGGACGCGATCGAGTGTCTGTCCCAACGCGGCTCGCCGCCGGTGGCGGCGGTGTCCGCGTTGAACACCAGGAGAACGTCGGCGCTGTCGGGGACCGCGAGCAGGCTGGTGAGCACGTTCCCGCTCTGCAACTCCTCCGGCGGAACGCGGATGACATTGCCCGGGGCGGAGTCGCAGGAGACGGCGGCGCCGATAAGCGTGTACAGCTCGACACCGGAATCCGTGGCGAGAAGCACCGTATCCAGGGGTGACGCGGAGGAGATGTCGGCGGCAAGCACCGCCGCCGCGTCCCGCACGTCGCCGCGAACGGCGAGTATCGCCGCAATGGAGCGAAACAGCTGCTGCTGCCGGCGCATTCCCTCGCAGATCGCTCCGCCCACGATGGCGACAACGAAGATCGAGACCAGCACCTCCGCGAGAGAGAAGCCGCGGCGACCGCTCACGGCGCGCAGGGAACGAAGGACCGGTAGGAGTCGAGCCGCGTCGCGCCGTCAACGCGATACGTCACCGTTTGAGACAGCACCCGAATCAGCGGTGACCCGGATTGCTCCACGGCCCACCCGGACACTACGGGGCCGATGGTGTCCACCCCTCCCGCGAGAAGGTCGCAGCGGGAGGAAGCGAGTGTCTCCAGGCGGGAGCGCGCGACGGCCGCGGCGAGCGCGAGATCGGCGGAGCGGCGCATGCGGCGAAGCGACGCGACGGCCGTCGCCTCGAGGGCGAGCGCACCCACGGCGAAGATGAAAGCGGCGAGAACGAGCTCGATGAGCGTGAAGCCGGGGCGGTGGCGAATGCGCATCGCCTGAGCTTGCGCGGGGGCGGCCCGCGCCGCCTCACCGTTTCGTTTCGTTCTGTGTCTATCGGCGCCGTTGAAGCCTGGCGCGTCCCGCGGAAGAGCGAGCTAGCGCGCTACTGGCACTTCGGCTCGCCGGGGACCACGGCGGGGTTGGCGCCGCCGGGCGCCGTAGGCGGATCCGAGTGATCCACGAAGATCCCGCACTTCTTGGGAGTGGTGGCCATCGATGCCACGGCTTCCCAACCGGTACCGTCACTGGTCACTACCAGCGTGACTCCGGACGATGGGCCGTATGTGATCCCGGGGAGGGCAGCCGGACCGACCGCGGTTCCGGTGGCATACGCGCCGTTGTTGTCGGCGGCATGCCCTTCCTGCGCCGTGGCGAGGTTCCGGAGGTCGCCCTTCATCGTCGCGAAGTAAGCCTTCTCCTTGGTGCTGGAGAACTTCGGGATGGCCATCGCGGCCAGGATGCTGATGATCACAACCACGATGAGAAGCTCGATCAGCGTGAAGCCTTGGCGGCGAAGCATAAGGTCTCTCACGTGGTTGGAAGGACCAGGCTGGCACCCGCCGGGACGAGCCCGGACGGGTGCAGCCGGATCAGCTCAGTGGATCAGACGTTGCACTTCGGCTCGCCCGACGCGGCTGACGCGTAGGCGGGCGCGGCGACGGGCTTGCTGTTGCCAGCCCAGATAGCGCACTTCTTCGAGGCCTGGGCGTGCTCCGCTTCGGCCCACCACCCCTGCACCGCAGGGTCAGCCGCACCGGCGCTGATCGTCACGCCACTGCTCGGGGCATAGCCCTGAACCGGGGCGGCGACGGTCGCGCCCGTCGGGTTGAAATACGCGCCGGCGTTATCGGAGGCATAACCCTCTTGCGCGGTCACGAGGTTGCGAAGGTCGCCCTTCATCGTGGCGAAGTACGCCTTCTCCTTCGTGTTCGCGAACTTCGGGATCGCGATCGCGGCCAGAATGCCGATGATCACGACGACGATCAACAGCTCGATCAGGGTGAAGCCTTTCCGTTTCCTGTTCTGCATGAGAGCTCTCCAATGGAGGGTGCGGTAGCCACTGAGTTCAGGCGTACCGGTCGCCAGGTGGTAAGGCAACGCAGCGGCCAGTTCGGCCAATTGATGTATATCGTTGCGTCGTAATAACTTATCCGTGGATGAGGAATCGTCACGGCCAAACGTTTGTCGGGCATACCGCGGCAGGTCGTGCAATCTGCGGCCTTGGGTAGACAAGCAGCCGGTATGGGGCGAGCCCGCTGCTGCCGGCGGAGTGGGAGGTTGTCCCCTACCCATACATTATGCGGCGCCGGCACCAGACATCAATGGATCACTTACCAGAACCAGCATGATTCTGAGCGTAATAATTCCGTGCTATAACGAGTCGGCAACGATCGGCGCCACGATCGACGCGCTGGAAGTGCTTCGATCGCGCCTGAAAAGCGCCGACATAACGCTCGAAATGGTGGCCGTCGACGACGGCTCCGCAGACGACACGGTGGCCCAGCTCGACAGTCGCGCCCTGCGCACTCCCGGGCTCCGCGTCCACAAGCACACGCGCAATCAAGGCAAAGGCTCCACCATCCTGAGCGCCGCCCAGGTCGTAAAAGGCGACATCGTGCTGATCCAGGATGCCGACCTCGAGTACGATCCGCAGGACATCCCCGCTCTGATCGCGCCGATCGTGGACGGATACGCCGACGCGGTCATAGGCACCCGGTTCGGGGGAGCGGGCGCACATCGAGTGTTGTATTTCTGGCACCGCGTCGGAAACGGCATGTTGACGCTCCTTTCAAACATGCTGACCGATCTGAACGTCACGGACATGGAATCGGGCTATAAAGCCTTCTCGCGCGAGGCATTTCTGGCCATGCGACTGACGAGCAAGCGTTTTGGAATCGAACCGGAAATCATGGCTCGCCTCTCCCAGATGGGAGCGCGCATCTACGAGGTTCCGATCAACTATTACGGGCGGACGTATGCCGAGGGAAAGAAGATCACGTGGCGCGACGGCGTCGCCGCGATCGGCCACATATTCCGGGCTCAGCTGACGGCGAGATCTCAGCCGCGTCTTCCTGTCCGGCCCCGCGGCGCGCGAACCCCCACCCCGCGCAGCGTTCGATTGTTCGCGACATCACAGCAGCCCGGCCGGGACATCTCCGCGGATACGTGAGGGCGCTTCGCCAGCTGTTGGGCGCGATTCTCGTCGGACTGGTGGCCTTTCCGGCATACCGCGTCCTGCGGGGACGGGAGATCGGGATCATGGGCTCCGACGTCCTGCTAGTCGTGGAGCAGGATCGAGCGCTAATGCTGTTAGGCACGCCGATAATTCTCGTGTTCGCGCTGATCCTCGCCAGGACCGTTGGCATGGACCGCTTCGAAACCTTGGCAGGCAGGATCGCCCGCTGGCTGGGAGGCATTTCTGCAGTCAGGTTCGCGGTGGTGCTGGGATCGATCGCGGCGGCCTACGCGACGGCTTTCTCCCTACTTGCGCTCGACGGAAAGCCGAACCTGATCGACTCGATGACGCAGTTGCTGCACGCGCGTTTTGTCGCCGCCGGTCACCTCGCTGGTCCGGCCGACAGGTGGAACGAGTTCTGGCACGTGCAGAATTCGCTCGTAACGCCGCGCGGGTGGGTCTCACATTTCCCCCCGGGCCACGTCATGCTCCTTGCTGCCGGGTTCTGGCTCGGAGCCGTCTGGGCGGTCGGGCCGGTGCTCTGCGGAGTCACGGTTTTTTTCGTGGCGCTAATAGCCGACCGGCTGTTCCCGGACGATCGCGCGATGGCGCGGCTGGGCACCATCCTCGCGGCCGGGAGTCCATTTTTCATAGCCCACGCCGGGGCGTACATGAATCACGTCTCAGCCGCTGCATTCGGCGCGATGGCGATCTACTCCGGCATCCGGGCTCGCGATGGCTCCGGCATCGTCTGGCCGGCGATGGCCGGCGCCGCGACGGCAGCGGCGTTCACCATTAGGCCGCTCGCCGCGATAGCAAGCGCGGCAACGGTGGCTCTCATTCTTGCGAGCCGCAAAGATGGCCGCAAAGGCTCGCTGCGCATGTGGGTACGCGCGTCTGTCGCGGGATTTGTTGGCGCTTCGCCGTTCCTGATCGGCCTGGGCGCGTACAACATGCGGTTCTTTGGCAGTCCTTTTTCGTTCGGCTACCCGGCTGCATGGGGTCCGGCGTCGGGCCTCGGTTTCCATCGGGATCCCTGGGGCAACGCGTACGACCTCGTGGCTGCGGTGGGATTCACCTCGTCCGACCTGACCGCGCTGAGCTTGCACCTGCTCGGAACTCCCATTCCAGTCGTGCTCGTTGTCGGCATCTTTCTGGTAACGGCCCCCCGTCTGACCGCCGGCGAGCGAATAGTCGCTGCGTGGGCGTTGCTTCCTGTCGCCGCGAACGCGTTGTATTGGCATCACGGGATGTTCATGGGCCCGCGCATGCTGAACGAGTCCGCGCCCGCATGGGCACTTCTTGCGGCGGTCTCGGCTGTTGGAGTGGTCCGCAGAGTTCCCCGAAATTGGGAGATGCGCGGCTATTCGGCGCGGACCGGCTTGGGCGTGGCGTTGGCGCTCGCGGCGCCCGTCGGCATCCTGTACCTCGGACCCGATCGACTCCGGCAATACGGGGGAAACTGGATGACGAGCACGCGCATGCAGCTTCCGCCCGTTGCCGAGCCGGCGCTGGTTTTCGTCCACGGAGGATGGACGAGCCGGATCGGCATGCGGCTCGCCGCCGCCGGGCTGCGCCTGGATTCACTGGAAACGGTTCTGCGCCTCAATCCTACCTGTGAAGTTCACCGGGCCGCGCAGTTGTACCCGGCGACCGCCTTGTCCGCCACCGGCCTGGATCTCACGGCGCGCAGCGATGAGCTGCGTCCCCGCATCGAGACGGCGCGCGGCAACTTCATCCGTGTGAGAGAAGGCCAGGTTCTTTCACGCGAATGCGTGCGCGAAGCGACGGCGGATACACTCGGAATCGTGGACATTGCGCCGTTGGTGTGGCAGGGTGACCTGCCAGGCGAGCCTGCGAAAGGGCCGATGGTAGTTCGCGACATGGGGCCAACGACGAATGCCCCGCTCATCGCCGCGCATCCCGACCGCATGCCGCTGATGTTTATGCGGCGATCAGACGATTCCGCCCCTATCCTTGTTCCGTACGGAGAGGCCATGTCGATTCTCTGGCCCAGGACCGGAGCCGAGCGCAACAACTAGCCACCTCCCGGCAACATGACCGATCAGCAGACCACGTATCCAGGTAAAGAGCTCGAGGCGTTATCGGTTGCGGTGAACTACCACAGGTGGATCGTCAGCCGAATCGCCCCGTATCTGGGAGATACGGTTGCCGAAGTCGGCGCCGGTGTCGGAAGCGTGTCCCTTCTGCTGCTGGAGAATAACGTGGGCCGACTGGTCGCCTTCGAGCCCTCGAACAACATGTACCCCCTTCTCGCCGAGAACCTGGCGCACGAGAACCGTGCCGTACCGGTCAACGATTTCTTCAGCGGGAGGCACGCGCCGCAGGGCTTCGACTCCGTGATCTACATCAACGTCCTGGAACACATCGATGACGATCGTGCCGAGCTTGGCCGTGCGTTCGACGCCCTGAAGCCTGGTGGCCACCTCGTGCTGTTCGTGCCCGCCCTCGCGTGGCTCTACAGCGACTTCGACAGGCAGATCGGCCACTTCCGGAGATACACCAGATCCGGGTTGAGCGGTCTCGTAGGGGACGTGGGATTCACCGTGCTGGAGGCGAGATATTTCGACGTCGCCGGGATTATTCCGTGGTACTTGTACTTCGTTCTCTTGCGGAAGTCGATTGGCGCCGGGAGTGTCTCGCTGTACGACAAAGTCGTGGTGCCGGTGATGAGAGTCGTCGAGCGCGTCGTCCCAGCTCGTTGGCTGCATTGAGCCATAGCGCCACACCATTGGATCAGTGAGCCGCTGCAGCTGAGTGTTGCGTTGCTGCGAAGTATGATTCTCAGCCATGCGGGTGCCACGGATCGATCCGAGGCCGGAATTCACCACGCAATTGATGTCTGGCTTGATGACGAGATGGACGTCGTTCCCGTCCTGCTTGACGACATTGTACATTGAGGGTGAGTACCAGGCGACCGTTTCGGCCGGCTGCTGCTTCGACAGATCGACACCGAATTTGTTCGATTTCGGATCAAACCCGCCCTGCTTGTTGATCGGCCACGTGTAGGCCTTGTAGCCGCAGCCGACGATGCAGTAGTGGCAGGTAACGTTGTGTTCCTTTGCATCTGCGGGAATAATCGGAAGACGGTCGGTCTGTCGTTTGTAGGTCATGAAGTCCTCCCGTCAGAGCACGTTGGAAAGTCGGCCATAGAGAAGCTCATCGACGCCATCAGCGTAGATGTCTCCCTTGGCGTCGAGGCGGAGAGCGTATTGCGCCAGATTCTGAGTGGCGTGGCCCCAGATCTGTTGCCCGCCTTTCTCACAGTCGTACCGGCCATAATGCCCAGGACAATTCAGCGTTTTGTCCGCCTTCGAATACGCCAGCGGGAAGCCCTTATGCGGACATGCGGTCGAGAAGCCGACAATGTCGCCGTCAGGACCTGCGCCGCCGGGAACGCGCGTTCCCAATTTGATCAAGACACCGGGCGCATCCTGATCCGGATAGCTGACGTCGAACGGTTCGTTGGGCTT
>CALMKE010000115.1 GCA_937867645.1 uncultured Gemmatimonadota bacterium
CGCGCGGACAACTACACCATTGCTCTTTTCGTCGCTACGCGGGTGGACTCGGTGGGACCCGCGGCGACGCTCCTCCGGACCCGGGTGCAGGCCACGGGGCACGACATCTCGGTGAGCTCGCACCCGGTGCAGTGCAGCTCCACGGGTTACCTGGAGCGGGAGATCGCGAACGCCGTCCAACAGTTCGCCAAATAGCCCGCGCCATCCGCGGAAAAAAAACAGCCCGACCTTTCGGTCGGGCTGTTTCGCGTGCGTACCGCGCCGCGCCTAATTCTGGCTGTTGCAGCCAGCGTTGGCGGGATCGTTCGGGTTCCGAAGCGGTTGCGAGCTGACATCCGGAATGTTGGAGTTCGTCTGTCTCTCGTCCGTCGGATAGAAGAAACGGGCAGGAATGATCGCAGCGCCGAGTGCCGGCGTGAGATCAGGGATGCACGTCCGCTTCCAGTCATTCCACACTTCCAGGTTCTGGAAGAGGGAGACGTACTTCTCCAGCATGATTTCCTGAAGCAGCGCGGCTCCGGTGAGCGTCACCGATGCCAGGCCATGATGCGTCCTGACCTCGTTCAGCTTGGCCAATGCCGTGACCGCATCTCCGGTCTTGTAAGCGGCCTCGGCCCAGATCAGAGCGTTCTCATCGTACGTTACGATCGGCTGGGGTGATGCGGCCCCACCAGCCCCGCCGCGCTGCGCGGAAAGCGCGGACAGCTCCGGCGTGTATCCATCGCCGGGCGCCGCGCCAAGGTACTCACCGCTAGACCCCTTGGTGAAATAAGCGCTGAGACGCGGGTCGCCGCGAGTCTTCATCAGCTCGACGAGGTACTCGCCGGGCGAGATGTATTCCGTCCGCTGGATTTGCGTGAACTGATACCACAGGTTCTGCTCACCCGCGGTTCCAGCGTGGAAGGTCTGGTAATCGTTCGCGTGCGAGGAAATGCCTAGTGCAGCCTCGGCTTTCGCCTTGGCGTACGCCGGGGCATCCACCTCGGCCACGTGCATGTAGTACCGGGCCTTCAGCGTATGCGCGAGCTGAATCCACTTGGTCGCGTTGCCGCTGTAAACCAGGTCTTTGGTGCCGGGACCGGCGCCCGCGCCGCTCGCCAGATTCGCGATCGCGGCATCGAGCAGCGTCTGAAGGGCCGCATAGACTTCGAGCTGCGCGTCGAGCTTGGGTGTCGCTATCTCGGAATTAACGGCTTCGCTGTAAGGAACGTTTCCCCAGATGTCAGCGGCGGTACCGATGGCAAGCGCTTCGAGGACCTGCGCGATGCCGGTGTACTTGCGATCGTTAATCGCGGTTGCTTCGGTCTGAATCCGCCGCAGATCCACGAGTCCGCCGCCGCCGTAGATGTAAACCCACGGCGTCCCGAACGTGCCTTCTCCGTGCGTGTACGTCCCGAGCGTCTGATACTGCCGGTCCGTGCCCGACATCTGCTGCATCCACATGGACACGGCACGGGCCCCCTCACCGGTCTGCACCACGAACGTTGCCGCCTGCGACGCCACGAAGAGCTGGTCGATCGTCGCCTGCGTAGCGCGGTTCGGATCGTTCTGCGTCTCGGGGGACGTGAGGAAATCGCTGCAACCGGCTGCCACGAAAAGTGGCAGCGCGGCCGCGAGCGCAATTTTTCGGTATCT
>CALMKE010000116.1 GCA_937867645.1 uncultured Gemmatimonadota bacterium
CCGGGGGGCCGTCCCGCCGCAGGGGCAACTCGTGAGTTGCCCGAACGGCAAGATTCGCCTGGGGGCGGGGCTCACGCGCCTGGGCCGGCCCGCGGGCACGACGCGCTCGAGCCTGAGCTCGGCCGGGTACGGGACCGGCGGCAGCGGCAGCAACGGCTCCGCCTTGGCGAGTGCGGCGACCGTCTGCCGGCCGCGACGGCGAGCGTCGGCGACCTCGACACACCAGCGGTCGAGCGAGGCCTGCGCCTCGGCCGGCGTGGTAACCCGTGTCGTCCGCCACCAGGAGCGGGGCACGTACCTGATCGCCGCCTCGACCACCCCTTTCCGCTGCGGCCGGTTGGCCGGGCAGACGGAGACGGTGACGCCGTAGTGCTTGGCCAGCTCGGCCGCCTCCGGCCGCAACCGCCCGCTCCCCGGCTCGACCAGGCTCGCCATCCGATCGACGCGCCAGCAGCGGGCCGTGCCGCCGAACCGGCGCAGCGTGCCGTCGAGCGCCGCCGTCAGCCGGGCGAAGTCCTCGCCCTCGGCGAAGACGGCGCGGATCCGCCCCGAGTGCGAGAGCGCCCCCACGAGCACGTGCGCCGGCTCCCCCCAGGGCGTCTCCGAGAGCTCGAGCCAATCCAGCTGCAGCTCCTTGCCCGGCTCGTGCTCGAGCTCCACCGTCAGCGCGTGGCCGCCACGCTTACAGACCGGACACCCCGGCCGCAGCGAAAGCCGGCGCAGCTCGCGCGTCAAGGTCGGGTAGGAGCAATCGAAGCCGAGCGGGCGCAGCTCGCGCAACAGCACCGACGCCTCCAGATGCGGGTCCTCGCCCAGCCGCTGCGCCACGTAGGCGCGGTAGGGCTCGAGCGGACTCGGCCCACGCCGTCGCTCCCGGTCGCGCTCGCCCCGCAGCCAGGCGCGCACCGTCTTGCGGTCGCGGCCCGTGTGACGCGCGATCGCGCTGATCGACCAGCCCCGACGGTGCAGCGCAACGATCTCCACGACGTCCTCCCGTGTCAGCATCCCCCGGTCCTCCTCACGTCGACGGCGTTCAGCACCGCGACGCTGAGGAGGACCCCGGACGGCGGGATAGCCGCCGCTTCTCCGCCTCGCCTACGGCTCGGCTACGAAGCGGCGGCTACCACCTGGACCCTGGGGAATTCCGATGAGCAGAACTGGGGAGTCTGGCGTGAGCGCGGGCAACGCCCCAGGATCGCCTGCTCGTGCCCTTCCTTGCAGAGGCAGGTCTACGGATCTCCGAGCTCAAGGCGGTCCGGTGGGGCGACCTCGAGCTCGACGGCGAGCCAGTCGTCTGCGTCAGTCGACGCCATCGGCTGCTCGACGGCGAGCAGGAGACCAAGAGCGAGCGGAGCGCGGGCACTGTCCCGATCACGCCCGAGCTCGCGCGCGAGCTCAAGGCTCACCGGCTGCGAAACGGCCAACCGGGTCGGGAGGCGCTCGTCTTCACGACTGGAGAGGGCCGGCGAATCGACGAAGCGAACTACCGCCGGCGCATCCTTGACCCCGCATGCGTCCGCGCCGGAATCCCGCCGATCGGCTTCCATGTGCTTCGCCACACGCACGGCTCCGTTGTGGCCGCCGCAACGCACGACGTCCGCGCCGTTCAGCGGCGACTACGTCACGCGTCCGCATCGTTCACGCTCGAGACCTACGTGCACCTCCTAGATGACCGCGCGGGCGTCGATGCCGTAGCTCGCGCACTCGATGGAACCGCGGTCCGGCGGAGAGACTAAAACCATCCGCCTCCGCACGGCCCACGCGGCGGGAGAAAACCTGGCTCGCAGGTCTCAGACGCGCGCGAGCGAGTCGCCGAGCTTGGAGATCTTCTCGAGCGCATGTTGTTCCTTCGCCAAGCGCGCCGCTTGAGGTCCCGTTGGTGCACGGTAAGTGGGATCTGACTTGATGAATTTCGTTTGGGCATGAAGCGAGTGAACGGCCAACTGCGCGATTGTTAGACCTGGATAGAGCTGGACGGGGCTCTCGCCTTCGTTGACGAGCTCCAGCGTCAATGATCCGGCGAACCCGGGCTGCACCATGACTGCGGTTGCGACGAGCAACCCCAAACGTCCCCAGGACGAGCGTCCGAGAACGTACGCGCCCAGCGTTGGGGGGAGTCGCACGAATTCAAATGTGGCGCCCAGTGCGAATTGCTGCGGGTGAAGCCACATCCCCTCGCCAATCGGAACGACGATCTTGTCGTAGAGATCGTCGACCTGCACTTGGAAGTTCGGGTCTCCGACATCGACGCCCGCCTGAAGCGTGCGGCGGAGGAGAAGGAACTCCGTCCCAAGCCGGAGGTCGATCGATGCTTCACCAACCTGTTCGTCCTCCAATAGAGGGGTTACGACCAGCCTCTTGTCGAAGTCTGTTTCGGAGAGTGCGTCGACAAGAGCTTCGTGCTGGAGAAGCGTCATAAAGTGGTCCACCGTTCCAGGACGACGCTCATCTCAAGGGCCTTGGTGAGAAACCGCTGTTGGTCTCTGTCGCCTACGATCGACGCAAGAGACACTGGCTCGTCCCCGTGTTTCGCGAAAGCGTGTACCCAACCCGCAAGGATGATCGATCGCCGCGGCGCCGCGGATCGGTCGAGCAGCTGAGCCGGCAGGATGTCACGCTCGAGGAGTGCACTCAACTCATCCGCATTCGGCGCGTGCGCGTCAGGGCGGAAGAGCTCGGCGCCGAGATGTGTCGAGACCACGTCTTCTATCGCCGTGGACAGGCGTCTGATCGCTTCTTCGAGCCTCAGGAAGTAGGTGCGATGACCTGCCTGTTGCGGCCGCGTCGACGTATCGAGGATCCAGGCGTGCGTCTCGGGAACGGCGGACTCGATCAGCGAACTCCATCCCCACGATGTCAGCTGTTCGATGAGAAGATGGGTGCGAAGCGTGAGCGGAGGATGCGTCTCACTTGGCTCGGGTCCGTGAAATGGCGCACCAAATGCTGCCGCGGTGAACAGATAAGAGGGCCCGAGGAAACCAGCGGCCAGTCCGTCACATATCAATTCCGTCAACCAATTCCTCAAGATGACGCGTAGACGCCCTCGAGCAGCCGCAGGAGTTCCTCCCTCGTGAGAGACATACTCAGCGACAGCCAGGTTCAACGTATCTCGAGTTGCGGTCGGGTCCGGATCACGACCGTAGACCTCTTGATCTAGGTTGTGCTCTGCGATGGCGCTATGGCCGAGCTCGTGCGCGATTATCAGGTGGAGAAAGAGCGACTCGGGTTCGTGGACCGGATAGGAAACGATGATCGGAATGACTGTCGCGGGATACGTGACACCAAGGTTCGTGAGGGGATCCTCGAAGGGCTTGTGAATTGTCGAGTACATGTACGTGCCGCTTGGGGTCATGACCACGTCGGCCGGAGCCTTCAGGACCGCCGACACCAATTCATCGACGAAGTACACGAGACCGAGAGCGAGCTTGGAGCCGCGGGCACTCTCAACCCATGGTGACACCTCGTGGAGGCCCATCACGTCGTAGTTGATGCGGCGCATGGATCGAATTACGGCTCGCTGCTCCTGTTCGTCCGCGGCGGAAGCGAATTCAGCTTCTCGCTCGCCTATACCGGCCTCAAGAGCGTCCAGCGCGGCCTCGACGACCGTGAGGAAGTGCTCGCCGCGCCGGCCGCCCGTTGGTGGCGCAGCACGAACCGCGCGCCGGAGATCGTCGATCGATCGCCGCGCGGTGGCCGCTAGAAGTGCGAAATCGCGTGCCGCGTCTGTGGCCACGAGGGCTCCTGCCGCGGGCGACTTAGCTCGTTGGCATGCGAGATGGTCGCTTCACCCAACTCGATGAAGAGCTCTCGCATCGCGGTGAGATCCGCGCGCTCCTCATCGCTGACTCCTTCTGTGGCGAGCCTTTCCAGTAGCTCGACATAGCGCCGGGCGACGTCCTCGAGCTCGCCGTGAGCACGAAGCTCAACAACGTGGAGAGCATCGAGGTAGCTCTCATCGTTGAGCATGCGGTCGTGTGCGCTGTCCAACACGATGACATCCTCTCTCGTCATCAGCTCGAACAGCTGTCGAGCGCGTTCGCACGCCAAAACGTCGTCGGGACGAAGCTCCTCGGATCGAAGCGCTCGGCCGAGCGCGAAGACCATCTTGTCGGCGAGACGTCCCAGGTTCAGAACTCCTTCGAGCTCGTCGCGTCTTCGCCGATCCAGCATCGTGCCTCCCATCTTCGCTAACCCTAGTCTCCTCGCACAGCCGGCCGTAAGGGACCTGTCCCTTCCGTCATTCTTGGCAAGAATGAAGGGTAGATGGATGGCCAGACGTACTCCCTGTTCGAAGCGATGGGCTCGCGCGCTGCCCGGGATGGGCTGGATCTTCTGCTTGCGCTGCTCGAGGAACCGGGCTCCGTTGAGCAGCTGGCGGCCCGCACTGGCGTAGCGTCGGCGACAGCAAGTCGGCGCCTTGACGATCTGGCTCTCGTCGGACTCGTATCACGCGAACGTCCACGAGGTCCCTACACCGTCACGTGTCCGGAGCCCATGCGCCGCTTCCTCGAAGCTGCGAGCGATCTTGCGAAAGCCACGCTCGACGAGCGCCGGAAGAGCGAGGAGCAGTTCAGAAGACGTGTGCGGAGGACCCGACTGAGGACAGCCGAGGCGAGCGTCGAAGACGAAACGGAGCTCGCGTGAGACTCCGATGTTGACCCTGCGTTGACCCTGGCCATCGGGACATTTCACAGAAGAGGCGGCCGAGACCTCGATTTGCAGGAAGGTTGAGTGATGGGCCGTGAAGGATTCGAACCTTCGACCTTGGGATTAAGAGTCCCCTGCTCTACCAGCTGAGCTAACGGCCCGCG
>CALMKE010000117.1 GCA_937867645.1 uncultured Gemmatimonadota bacterium
CGCCGGGTGCACGGCAACTCCCGCCACGTCGGGCACAGGTACGTGGGACCGTCCGAGAGTGAGGTCGAGCGGTCGGTAACTGCGAGCGAGTTACGCGAGCGGCTCCAGCGCGCCATCGAGTCGGAGCAATTCGAAATGGCCGCCGACATTCGCGACAAGCTGCGGGGTCTGGAATGACCGTCTTTCGGGTGGCCGCTGGCCCGATGCGGCCGGGTGTCCTCCGCAGCGCCGTCTTAGCGAGCGCAGTTTGCTCGCGTAGGCGCAGCGGAGGACACCCGGTTGCATCGGGAGCCAGCGGCCATGCGTCAGGAACGCGATGGCTCTAGACCTGTCTCTTCTCCCGAGCGGGGGCGTGCAGTGGCTCGACGCCTCGGGCGACCATTCTGACATCGTTCTGTCCACCCGGATCAGACTCGCGCGGAACGTAGAGGGCTATGCATTCGCTTCCCGCGCGCGTGACGGGGAAAGACTGCGTGTATTGGCCCAGGTGCGGGATGCCATTCCGGCGGTCACCGGGAGTGACCACGGCGTGATGCTGCGCGTCGATGAGATGGACGGCAACGAGCGGCTGCTGCTGCACGAGCGGCATCTCGTGAGCCGGGAGCTGGCCGGGCTGGACGCGCAGCACCCCGTCCGGAGCGGCGCGGCCGTGTTCCTGGCCAGGCAGTCCTCGATCATGATCAACGAGGAGGACCATCTGCGGCTGCAGTCGCTGCGGTCGGGATTCGCGGTGACCGAGGCGTATTCGGAGGTGGAGGCGATTGACCGTGAAGTCGGCGCGCGCGTTCCCTATGCGTACCATCCGGAGTTCGGGTACCTCACCGCGTGCCCGACGAACACCGGCACGGGCCTGCGCGCGTCGGTGCTCATCCACCTCCCCGGACTCGTGCTCACCAAGGAGATCGGCAAGGTCCTCACCGGTCTCCAGCAGATGGGACTCACGTACCGCGGGCTGTACGGCGAGGGCAGCGAGGTCGTCGGCAACTTCTTCCAGATGTCGAACCAGACCACGCTCGGAAGATCCGAGGAGGAGCTGCTCGACCATCTCGTCCGCGTCGTGCGGCACGTGGTCGAGCGCGAGGAAGAATCCAGGCGTGTGCTCCTGCGCGATGCTGGCTATATTATCGAAGACAAGCTGTGGCGGGCGTACGGGACCCTGCGCTACGCGCGGAGTCTCACGTTCGAGGAAGCGATGAACTTCCTCAGCGGCGTCCGGCTTGCGGTCGGTCTGAACCTGATAGCAGGTCTCAGTGTATATACCCTCAACAAGCTCCTGATTTTTAGCCAGTCGGCACATCTCGCGTACGCGGCAGGACGTGCCCTGACTGAAAACGAAGCGAACCTGGCACGAGCGAAGTTTGTGCGGAAAGCGCTCGAGGACGAGCCGGACAAGTAGGGTTTACGCGGGTCGCCGCTGGTGTACCGCGACTGAGGAATGACCGATGAACGGATACAACTTCACCGAACGGGTGCGAAAGGTTCTCGCGATGGCGCGGGAAGAAGCGTCCCGTCTGCATCATGAGTACGTCGGCACCGAGCACATCCTCCTCGGCCTGATCCGGGAAGGCGAGGGTGTCGCGGCCACCGTGCTGCAGAACCTGAACGTCGACCTCGACGAGATCCAGCAGAAGATCGAGGAGACGGTGAAGAAGGGCAAAGCGCCGCAGGCGAGCGACCTGCCGTATACCTCGCGCGCCAAGAAGGTGCTCGAGCTCGCGATGGCCGAGGCCCGCGATCTCTCCCACAGCTACGTCGGCACGGAGCACCTGCTCCTCGGCCTGCTGCGCGAAGAGAAGGGAATCGCCGCGCAGGTCCTGGCGGACGCGGGCATCAATCTCGACGCGGCGCGCGCGGAGACGCTGCGCCTGCTCGGCACCGAGATGCCGCAGGGCGGCTCGGCCGCGACCGCGGAGAAAGCGACGCCCGGAGTGCCGGGCACCGCGACCAAGGGCGACAAGAAGTCGAAGACGCCCGCGCTGGATCATTTCTGCCGCGACCTCACCCAGCTCGCCGCCGAGGGCCAGCTCGACCCGACCATCGGCCGCGCGAAGGAAATCGAGCGCGTCATGGAAGTGCTGACGCGCCGCAAGAAGAACAATCCCGTGCTCATCGGGGAGCCGGGCGTGGGCAAGACCGCGATCGTCGAAGGACTGGCCCAGCTTATCGCGACGGGCGAGTGCCCGGATTCGCTCCGCGATCACCGCGTGCTCGCGCTCGACATGGCGGCCGTGATCGCGGGAACGAAGTACCGCGGCCAGTTCGAGGAGCGCCTCAAGGCGGTGATGAACGAGATCACCCAGAACAAGAACATCGTCCTGTTCATCGACGAGCTGCACACGCTGGTCGGGGCGGGCGCGGCCGAAGGCGCGATCGACGCGAGCAACATGCTCAAGCCCGCCCTCGCGCGGGGCGAGCTGCAGTGCGTCGGCGCGTCCACGCTGAACGAGTACCGCAAGTACATCGAGAAGGACGGCGCGCTCGAGCGCCGCTTCCAGACGGTGATCGTCGAGCCGCCTTCGGTGGACGAGACGGTCGAGATCCTGAAGGGACTGCGGCAGAAGTACGAGGACCACCACAGAGTCGAGATCCCGGACGCGACGCTGGTCGCGGCCTCGAAGATGTCGGAGCGCTACATCACCGACCGGTTCCTGCCGGACAAGGCGATCGACGTGATCGACGAAGCCGGCGCGCGGGCGAGGCTCGCCGCGCAGCAGCCGTCGCCGGAAGTCGCCGACCTCAAGGGTCAGCTGGAGGGCGTGAACACGGAGAAGGAAGCCGCGGTGCGCGACCAGAATTTCGAGCGCGCGGCGTCGCTGCGCGACAAGGAGCGCGAGCTGCAGGGCGACATCCGGCGCGTGCAGGAGGACTGGGAGAAGCACCGCCAGTCGCACCGGCCCGTGCTGGGCGAGCCCGAGATCTCGTTCATCGTCAGCCGCTGGACGGGGATCCCCGTGATGCGGCTGCAGGAGGCCGAGACCACGCGCCTGCTGCGCATGGAAGAGGAGCTGCACCAGTCGGTGGTCGGCCAGGACGAGGCGATCAAGGCGCTGGCGCGCTCCATCCGCCGGAGCCGCGCGGGGCTCAAGGATCCCAACCGGCCGATCGGCTCGTTCATCTTCTCCGGCCCGACGGGCGTGGGCAAGACGGAGCTGGCGCGGTCGCTGGCGCAGTTTCTGTTCGCCGACGCGAGCGCGCTCATCCGCGTGGACATGAGCGAGTACATGGAAAAGTTCTCGGTGTCGCGGCTGATCGGCGCGCCCCCGGGCTACGTCGGCTACGAGGACTCCGGCACGCTGACCAAGGCCGTGCGGCGCAAGCCGTACAGCGTGGTGCTGCTCGACGAGATCGAGAAGGCGCACCCGGACGTCTTCAACATCCTGCTGCAGGTGCTCGACGAGGGACACCTCACCGACAACTACGGCCGCGTGATCGACTTCAAGAACACGGTCGTGATCATGACTTCCAACGTCGGCGCGCGGGACATAACCAAGGGCAAGTCGCTCGGCTTCGTGTCCGACAACCGCGGCACGTTCGAGCGGATGTCGGAGAAGGTGAAGGACGAGATGCAGAAGGTGTTCAACCCGGAGTTCCTGAACCGGCTGGACGATGTCATCGTGTTCCATCCGCTGTCCGAGGACAACATCCGCGACATCGTGGCGATCGTGCTGCGCGACGTGCAGAAGCGGCTGGGCGACGAGCAGATCAGCCTCAAGCTCACCGAGCCGGCGCTGAGCTTCCTCGTCAAGCACGGCTACGATCAGGACTACGGCGCGCGACCGCTCAAGAGAGCGATTCAGCGGTACATCGAGGATCCGCTCTCCGAGAAGATCCTGCTGGCCGAGTTCGCCAAAGGAGACGAAGTGGAAGTCGACGTCGCCCCCGACGGCGACAAGCTCGAGTTTCGCGTCCTCACGACGGCGGCGCCCAAGGCCTAGCTCCGCCGTCAGTCCGGCTTCGAGCTCCTAAGCGCGCTCCGGGAAATTTCCGGGGCGCGTTTGCGTTGGCGCGGCTTCGGTGCGCGGGGAGCGTGCGGGCAGGGGTATCCTCCACCGCGCCTACGCGAGCAAACCACGCTCGCTAAGACGGCGCTGTGGAGGACACCCCGCCGCGCACGCTCCCGCCGGCATCGGGTAGAATGCCAGAAGCGACAAGGCAACCAGTGTCCCCGGACTGAGCGTCTTAGCGCGCGAATCCTCCTGAGCGCGCCGTATACCCGGACATCGTCGGGTCGACTTATATATCTGATATCACTCCGCGCATCACCATCGATGGAATTCTGTCAGAGCTGATGGTCGGCGACACCGTGGAGAAGATCGGGCGTACAACCGGTAAGACCGCTGGTGAAGTCGACATGACCTGTGGCACATGGTCAGTTATAGATAGAGAAGACGGTCTTGAGTATGTGTATCTCTGTACCGGGGCCGCGTTTGCGGGGATGCAGGGTGGCGATAGTGGTTCCCCAGTAATCTGGAGAAACTCCCAAGGGCAGGCGTTTCTAGTTGGATTGGCTTTTGCCGGTGTCGACAGCGGAGAGCAACTGTTCTTCAACAACTGGCATTGGATCGACTACGAACTTGGTTCTGTCACCCAGGATCTCGACCCACACTGGTACGACGACGCTCCACCACCGCCGTGTGAGCCACCTGATCCGTGTTAGGGGAGGCAGCCGCAGCCGAATGAAGTCATCAGCAACAAGCGAGGATGTACCGTTTCGCCGACGCGAGCTGGGGAAGGGCCCACGTACTGCACCCGTCACTACAGCTTTGCTCCGGCTGCGGAACGTCGCGCTGAGCGCGATAGCGGTGGTGAGCGCCTGTGGGCGTCTGAACTACCCTGCCGCGTCGAGCACGGCTCCTCCGCTGACGATTGAGCCGGATAGCCTTGCGTTTGGCGCGACGGTGCGGCGCGAGGTACGGCTTAAGATCACAGTTGCAATCACCAATCGAAGTGGCGCCGACATATATGTCTCGCCATGCCAATATCCGATCGATTCGGTCTTTCATACGCTGGAAAAACGCGTAGACGGACAGTGGCGCCCAGTGTTCGCTGAGTTGACATTTGGCGAGGAAGAAAAGCCTTGCCGGATCGCCCCAGGCGGTATCTATCGTGACACGGCGGTCGTGCGCGCGCCGTGGGTGCCCGGCGGAGTGTGGGGAGGTCGGTTTGCTGTCGATAGCCTTCCGGGCACGTACCGCGGTGTGTATGGCGTCTACAGGACGAAAGCCGCAGCCGAACTACGTTCGCGCGACCCGGGCGGCGTATTCCCAAAGGATGTGCAAGTATCCACACCCTTCGAAATCTACATAACACCCTAAAACACAGGCGTTCGCGGCACGGGGTACAGCACCGCTAAGGCGCGCTCCGGAAAATATCCGGGGCGCGTTTTGCGTTGGCTCTGGCATTGCCACGCACGCTCCCGCCGGCATCGGGTAGACGCCGGACAAGACGAGGCGACCGGTGTCCCCGGAGCGAGCGTGTTAGCGCGCGGCAGTTTGCGCGCGTAGCGAGCGGAGCGGGACAGCGGTCGCCTCGTCGCTCGCGCCATCCAGCTGCCCTCGGGAGCGCCGGCGAAAGGAGCGCCAGCAGAAAGCGGAATAGTGGGGGACCGATTTGGGCGCGGGGCGTGTCTAATATCGAGTCCCCGCGGCTGTTCCAGCCAGCAGCCAATAGCCAACAGCTAATAGCTATATTTCACGGATGCATCGACTTAGAGTGCTTCTCCTCGCGTTATTTGCGATGGGAGCCACAGAAGCCATAGCGCAGGACGTGTCCGGAGCGCCGGGCCCATGCGCCACACCCGCGGCGATCGCCGTCACCGGCAATTCCCGGGTCACCGAAGCCACGATTATCGCGTCCGCCGGACTCCGCGCGGGCGACACGTACGGCTACCGCGACATCCAGCGCGCCATAGAGCTGCTGTTCGGCTCCGGCCAGTTCGAGGACGTGCAGATCACCTGCTCGCTCGACACCAACTCGCGCGCGACACTGGTCGTCGCTGTGCGCGAACGGCCGCTGCTCTCGGGCATCACGATCACCGGCGTGAATCGCGTGGCGGTGAAGGACGTGCGCGAGCGTGTCGAGCAGCCCGTGGGCGCTCCGCTCGATCCGGGCAAGCTCGCGGTCGGCCTGCGGCGGGTGGACTCGCTGTACGAGGCGAAGGGTCATTACCTCGCCAGGGTCCGGGTGGACTCGACGGTGACCAACGGACAGGTTGCGCTCAGCTTCGTAGTGGACGAGGGACGGCGGCTCGCGGTCTCGGGCGTGAGCATCATCGG
Source organism: uncultured Gemmatimonadota bacterium (assembly GCA_937867645.1). Lineage (GTDB taxonomy): Bacteria > Gemmatimonadota > Gemmatimonadetes > Gemmatimonadales > Gemmatimonadaceae > JACDCY01. The sequence continues at coordinate 6,276 of CALMKE010000117.1, forward strand.
CAACAGCAAAGTGCCCGATGACGACATCGTCGGCGCGATGAAGACCAAGCCGGAAGGCTTCCTGTTCTACCGTACGGGCGAGTTCGACGAGATCGAGTACGCCGGCGACCTGTCGGAGCGGATCCCGCAGCTGTACGGCAGCCGCGGCTACATCGATTTC
>CALMKE010000118.1 GCA_937867645.1 uncultured Gemmatimonadota bacterium
TTCATCGCTTTGTTCGGCGGGCTGTTCGTCATCCGCGTGATCGCCGCGACCGTGGTGTTTCTCTGGATTCTGCCCGACGGTGTCCGCTGTCCGAACTGCGACGCTGAAACGCTGCGAGTGGAGTCGCGCGGTGTGCTGAAGGTGATGCCTTGGTTCAGGTCCAGCTGGTGTTACGAGTGCGATTGGCACGGGCTACACCGCGTAAGGGAACAGCATTCGCAGCGACCCAACCGGGCCAGTCCGGACGCCACGGATTCCATCCCACGGGAGAGGGGAGAGCCGTCAGTCTGGAATTAGCCGGCCTCATACGCTTGCCGTCTAGATTCCTCTAGATGATGTCAAAGCGTCAGGATCGGGAGATGGAACAGGACTTCGACGTGCTGGTCGTCGGCGCCGGCCACGCGGGCACCGAAGCCGCAGTCGCCGCCGCGCGCCTCGGCGCGACCGTAGGTCTCATAACGAGCGCGCTCGAGACGATCGGCCAGATGTCGTGCAACCCCGCGATCGGCGGAGTCGCCAAGGGCACGGTCGTGCGCGAGGTGGACGCGCTCGGCGGGATCATGGGCCGCGCGACGGATCTCTCCACCCTTCAGTTCCGCATGCTGAACCGCGGCAAGGGGCCGGCGGTATGGTCGCCGCGCGCGCAATGCGATCGCGGGCTGTACCGGCGCGCGGCGCGCTCACTGCTCGAGCGCCACGACAACCTGCAAACGATTCAGGGCACGGTCGCCCGGCTGCTAATGGACGGCGACTCGGTGCGCGGAGTCGAGACGCTTGAAGGCCGCCGCTTCGGCGCGAAGTGCGTCGTAATCACCACGGGCACCTTCCTGCGCGGGCGGATGCACATCGGAACGACGACGCAGATCCCGGGCGGGCGCGCGGGCGACGCGGCGACGACGCACCTCGCCGAGCAGCTCGAGAACGCCGGGCTGCAGGTCGCGCGCTTCAAGACGGGCACCCCACCGCGCATCGACGGGCGCACCGTGGACTTCAGCTCGCTCGCGATCCAGGAAAGCGAGATCGATCGGTTCGATTATTCGTGGTCGCACTTCTGGACGACACCGCGCGTGTCGAACGGCGTCGCGCGCCATCCCGCGCAGCTTCCCTGCTGGATCACACACCTCGGCGCGGCCGGCAAAGAGATCATCACGCGCAACATCGCGCAGTCGGCGATGTACGGCGGCGCCATTGCGTCGCGCGGCCCACGCTACTGCCCGTCGGTCGAAGACAAGATCGTGAAGTTTCCGGCGGCGGCGACTCATCAGCTGTTCCTGGAGCCCGAAGGCCACGACACCGCGGAGCTGTACGTGAACGGACTGTCCACTTCCCTCCCGGCGCCGGTACAGCTCGAGATCCTGCGCTCGATTCCGGGACTCGAGCGGGTCCGGATGAACCGCGCGGGCTACGCGATCGAATACGATTACTATCCGCCGACGCAGCTGGACCAGACGCTCCAGGTAAAGACGGTTCCCGGTCTTTTTTTCGCGGGGCAGATAAACGGCACCACGGGCTACGAGGAAGCCGCCGGCCAGGGACTGGTCGCCGGCGCCAACGCGGCGCTGCGCGCGCAGCAGCGTGATCCTCTCGTCCTTGGCAGAGAGACGTCGTACATCGGAGTGCTGGTGGACGACCTCGTCACGCGCGGCGTGGACGAGCCCTACCGCCTCTTTACATCCCGCTCCGAGTTCCGCCTGACGGTCAGACAGGACAACGCGCTGCAACGGCTCTCGTCGATCGCAACACGGCTCGGTCTCTATTCAGAAGAGGAGCAAACGATCGCCGAGCGGCGCGTGGGTGAAGTGCGCGACGCCATCTCCATGGCGGAAAACAGCAGCATTCGCCCGGAGCAAGCCGACCCCGTGCTGCTCGCCGCGGGCGGCACCGCGCTCAAGCATGCCATGCGGATCAGCGAGGTAGCCAAGCGCAACGGAGTGGCGCTCGCGGAACTGTTCTCGGCGACGGGCATCGCGACAGATCTCGCGCCCGAGTCCGTGCTCAGCGCGGAGCTGGAGATCAAGTACGCGGGGTATTTCGAGCGCGAGCGCACGCACGCGGACCGCATGTCGCGCATGGGCGAAATGAAGCTCGAGCCGGATCTCCCGTACGAGGAGATGACGATGCTCTCGTTCGAGTCGCGGCAGAAGCTCGCCGGGATCCGTCCGCGCACGCTGGCGCAGGCGTCCAGAATTCCCGGAGTGAATCCGAGCGACCTGCAGAATCTCCTCATCGAGGTCGAGCGCTGGCGGCGCGGACCCGCGAGTAGCTAGTCCGCGGCGGCCGGCTCGGCTTCGAGCGCGATCGCGACCACCGCGGCCGCGATGAATGCGCCGCCAACCAAAGTGGTCCACCGTAGCCGCTCCGCGAGAAAGACCGCGACCAGCACCGTCGTGAAGAACGGCTCCGTCGTGGCGATGATGCTCGTGCGGGTGGCGCCGAGCGTTCGCAGGCCGGCGAGCAACGCCAGGAAGGCGAACACCGTGGACACGATCGCGAGCAGCAGCACGTACGTCCACGCCTTGGTCGTTGGCGGCAACGCGAGCGCGGACAATGTCGGCGCGCCGGCTTCCCCCGGTAACGATTGCAGAAGCCCCATAACGAAAAACGTGACCGTGGCGCCGAGAATGATGTAGCACACCGCGGGAACCGGCGGGATTGCGCGTTGGAGGTGATTGACGATCGGGAGATACGTCGAGTACAGGAGCGCGGCGCCGAGTCCCAATGCGATTCCCACGGGATTGAGGTGCACGTTCGGCCCGACACCGGGAATTCCGATCATCAACGCGAGGCCCGTCATCGCGATCGCCAGGATTCCCGCGCGCTTCGCGGTCAGCGGATCGGTCCCTCGCGCCGCGCCGGTCAGCGCGAGCCACGCGGGATACGTGAAGAACAGAAACGCCACGACGCTCGCGGGAACAAATCGCAGCGCGGACAGACTGATGTACGTGCACGCGGCCTGGATCAGTCCGCCGATCAGGAACAAGCGCCATCCATCCCTCCAATGGCGGCGAACTGGCCCCGATGCGATCGCGAGCAGCACCATCGCTGCGAACACGAACCGCCAGAACACGATGCTGAGGATGGACATCCCCTCGCGCGTCGTGAGTACCGTCAACAGCGATATGGAGCCGAAGCAGACTGCCGAGAGCACGACGAGCGCGGTGGCTTTCGCGCTGGACGCGGAGATGTGCGGAACGTGCGGCGTTTGCATCGCGACAAGCTAAGCGGGCGCGGCCCGGCGTCCTTTGTGCAGCCTTCTCTTCCGCTTCAGCTCCAGGTGTGCAGGTTTGCCGCACGAGCGCGTCTCACAGTGTGTCGTGACTGCCGCGCTGCTCGCGTCGGCCAGCACAGCACGTTCTCAGCCCGACCCTCTATCACGAAGGAGTTCTCGGTCATGCAAGCAGCGAGATTAGGAGTAATTGCAGTTGGTTTGCTAGGTATTAGCGCATTTATGACGCCATTAACAGCGCAACAAGATGCCACTAGAGCGCCAGAAAGGCCAAGTATTAGCGTTTCTGCACAAGGGTCCACCCGGATCACGCCCGATCGCGCCACCATTCAGATCGGTGTGCTCAGTCGGGGGGCGTCGGCTTCGGCCGCAAGCGCCGAGAATGCCCGCGTAGCTCAGCGGATCATTGCCGCGATCAAGGCCGTGGGTATCGGTGCCGACCAGATCTCGACTGTCAATTATTCGGTGAACCCGGAGTACCGGCAGATGGAGAACAGGAGTCCGGAGATTACGGGCTACACCGTTCACAACACCGTCGTCGTGGATGTGCGGCAGATCGACCAGGTCGGTCGCGTGATCGACGCGTCTCTGGGGGCCGGCGCCAACATGATCAACTCGCTCGACTTCTATGCGTCGAACACCGAAGAGGCTCGGCGAGCCGCCCTTGCCGCCGCGGTCGAGAAGGCCAGAATGGATGCCCAGGTAATTGCGCGGGCGGCGGGCGGGACGCTTGGAGGGTTGGCTGAGGCGAGCGTGGGCGCGTACATGATCCCGATGCGACGGGAGAACGTCCAGATGATGCGGGGAGACGTGGCGATGGCTGCCCCGCCAACGCCGGTCGAGCCGGGGACCGAGCTGCTTTCCGTCCAAGTGATGACTCGCTGGTACTTCATCGGAGAGAGGTAACAAGGGATGTTTCACGTGGAACGTCCGAATGGGGCGTTCCACGTGAAACTAGCCTTGGAATAGGGTACAATCGGGCCGTCCACGCCCTATATTGGCCCGCGACTCCTACTCGGATGCCGTGGGCAGAATCATCGCTGTTGCGAACCAGAAAGGCGGGGTCGGAAAGACCACCTCCGCAGTAAACCTCGCTGCCAGCCTGGCCGCCGCGGAGCACCGTACGCTCCTCATCGATGGCGACCCCCAGGCCAACGCCACCAGCGGCATCGGAGTCGAGCGCTCGGCAATCGAAAGCACCCTGTACGAAGTCCTCCTGGGTGCGACATCGATCGCCAACGTGCGTCATCGAGGCGTTGCGCTGAAGCACCTGGACGTCGTGCCCGCTACGCCCGATCTCGCGGGCGCGGAGGTCGAGCTGATAGATCGGCCGAAACGCGAGCAGTCGCTTCGATCCGCGGTGGAAGAGGTGCGCGACGAGTACGATTTCATCCTCATCGATTGCCCGCCGGCGCTCGGGCTTCTCACCGTCAACATGCTCGCGGCCGCGGACGGGCTGCTGATCCCGCTGCAGTGTGAGTACTACGCGCTCGAGGGAATCTCCCAGCTGCTGAATACCGTGCACCGCGTGCAGCACGGCATCAACGAGAACCTCGCCATAGACGGCGTGCTCCTGACGATGTACGACGCGCGGCTCAATCTCTCGCGCCAGGTCGCCACCGAAGCACGCGAGTATTTCGGAGCGAAGGTTTTTCAGACCGTCATTCCGCGCAACGTCCGGCTTGCGGAAGCGCCAAGCTTCGGCAAGCCGATCATTCTCTACGACATCGCTTCCGCCGGCGCGCAGGCATATCTCGCGGCCGCGGAAGAGCTGGTGAACCGGACGGCACAGACTGACAGGCAGGAGTCAAAGACCGGCCGCGAGCTGGAGGGTGCGAAGCGTGGCGACTGAAAAGCCTGGACGCAGGCTCGGCAGGGGACTGGATGCGTTGCTGGGGGCGGCGTCGCGCGAGCAGTCTTCGACGGACGCGCTGCGGCGGATCGCGATCTCAGACATCAAAGCCAACCCGCTCCAGCCGCGCAAAGAGTTCGCCCCCCAGGAGCTCAGCGAGCTGCAGCAAAGCCTGGCGACGCACGGAATGCTGCAGCCGGTCACCGTGCGCACGTCGCAGGCTGGACGTGGTTACGAATTGATCGCCGGCGAGCGTCGATTCCGCGCGGCGACCGCGCTCGGTTGGAAGGAGATCCCAGCGCTGGTGAAGGACGTGGACGATTCGACGCTCCTCGCCCTCGCGCTCATAGAGAATCTGCAGCGCGCCGATCTGAATCCGATCGAAGAGGCGCAGGGCTACAAGCGCCTCACTCAAGATTTCGGGATGACCCAGGCGCAGGTCGCCGACCTGGTCGGGAAAAATCGCTCGACAGTCGCCAATCTGCTCCGCCTGCTGGACCTTCCGCAGCAGGTGCGCGACATGGTCCAGTCCGGACAACTCACTGCCGGCCACGTCCGCGCTCTCCTCGCGCTCAAGGACGACGCGGAGATCCTGACCGCCGCACGCGACATCGTGGACCGACAGCTCAATGTCCGGGACGTGGAGGCGACCGTCCGAGCGGCCACGAAGCGTCCAAAAAAACGCCAGGAAAAGGGGACCGGCGGAGCAGGCGCCGCGTTCGCGAAAAGCGCCGAGGACCGACTCCGAAAACATTTGCAGACCGACGTGAAGATCTCGGCGGACGACAAGGGGCGGGGCGAGCTTGCCATTCGTTTTTATTCCGCCGAGGACTTCGAGCGCATCCTGGAAACGATCGGGCTTCGCACCGAAGAGCTGTATTAAAACTCGCTTTCCACACTTTCCGTAACATGTTGCAACGGAATTGCTTCCAGCACCATGAGCGCGTGAATCCGACAGCTTGTCCACAGCATTTGTGCGCAGTTTCATCCCGGAAAACATACGGCGATGCTGTCGCATATTTGTGATATGACCGGCTTCGGTAAGTGACCGACGTTCCGCTGCGGGATCTTGTTCTGTATCTCGACGAGCTGTTGGAAACAGGCCGGATCCCGGACTATCCCAACGCCGTCAACGGGCTGCAGCTCGCAAACTTCGGCACCGTGAGCAAGGTGGCCGCGGCGGTGGATTTTTCATCCGCGAGCGTCGCCGGCGCGGTCCGGGAGGGAGCCGATTGCCTCCTCGTGCACCACGGGATGTTCTGGAGCGGGCTCGAGCCCGTCCGTGGTCCCGCGTACGAGCGAATGAAGCAGTTGATCGAGCGCGACGTCGCAGTGTACGCGTCGCATCTCCCGCTCGACCGGCACGAACAGCTCGGAAACAACGTCCTGCTCGCCGCCGAGCTCGGCCTCACGCCTTCCGCGGGATTCGCGCGCTTTCAGACGATCGACATCGGGGTGCGTGGCGATGCTGACATCTCCACCGCCGAGCTCGCGGAGCGCGCCGCTGAATTCGCGGCGTCGCACGGCGGCGGCCTGCGCACCACGCCGATCGAAGCCGGACGGCGCACGCGGCGCTGGGCGATCTGCTCGGGCGCCGGCGCATCGAGCGAGACGCTTCGTGAAGCGACGGAGCACGGCATCGACACGCTGATCGTCGGCGAAGGCGCGCACTGGACCGCGGTGCACGCAGCGGACAACGATCTCGTCATTCTCTACGCCGGCCACTACGCGACCGAGACGCTCGGCGTGCGCGCGCTCGCGCAGCGCGTGAGCGAGCGATTTTCCGTTCCCTGGATTTTTCTGGAGCACCCGACGGGCCTCTGAGTCGCTTTCTCGCAGGGCGCAACGCGATGTCAGGAATCGCTCACGTCATGCGGAGTCAACAGAAGCTGACGACGCTCGCCCACACCCTCCTCCATTGCGCTCTGCCGCGCCGCTGAACCAGGTGCAACGTCGTCCCGTTCCGCCCGTCCACCCCGACGACGAGGATCGGCCTGGGCGACGCGCGCGGGACGACCGCGGCCAGAAGGTCGGTCACCGGAGTCCGGTCGGCGGGACCGCTGACGTCCTGCGAGTACACCATCCGGTAGGGCTGCTCGTCGGCGTCGCGCTCGCCGACCACGAACAGACGCTGCTCGCGCGGGTCGGCCTCGGCGCCCGACTTTCGCGCGAGCTCGGCGACGACGATCGAGCGCCCGTTCGCAGCGAGACGGTAGGCCCTCAGGATGGAAAATGGGATCCCGCGTAGAGTCGAATCACTGAGAGCGGGCGCGTCGCGCAGGATCGAGTGGATTGCGTTCGTGAGCTGTGTGGAATCAGCCGCGTTCATTCCGCCGAGAGAATCCACGCCGGCAGGCGTTACCGAATCGCGTTCGAACCCCACCCGCCACGCGGCCGATTGCCGTCCCCGGAGCAAGTTCGTCGCAGTGACCTCGACAGCCGGCCACGTAACGCATGGGCCGGTCCCCGATTCCGCGTCGGCTACGCGCAGGTACGCGTCCGCGATTTTTCCCGGATGGCCGAGCAGAGCCAGCGGAATGGAATCGCCGACGCGGACGGACAGCGCGCTGTCCGCGAAGCGCCGGTCGCCCAGCTCGGGCACCACCAGCCGGAACGCATCTACCGGCGCGGCGAGTCGCAGCACCAGCGCACGGCCGATCCCCGCGGGCCATCCTGTCAGCTCGGCGGCGGACGGCGAGACCACTGGAACCGGGGGCGGCGACTGCGGCGGCGAAGGCTCAGGCGCGCGCTCGCCGCAGCCGCACAGTGCCGTCGCGAGAATCAGAACAAGAAATCGCGAGCGGCTATTCGGCACGACCGATAATTTGTGCGCGGCCAGTCCCGTGTCGAGTGAGAGATATCTCCCAACATGCATAAGCCACATTCGCTGCCCGTAGAGACGAGCGCAGGTGACATAATCGCCGTTCGCGCGCCCGCGCGCGAGCGGTGGAGCTGGATCCTGTACGACTTCGCCAACACGATCTT
>CALMKE010000119.1 GCA_937867645.1 uncultured Gemmatimonadota bacterium
AACAAGGCAGCGTATCCCGGTCCGAACTTCATGATCCCGTTCGGCAAGGCGCGAATCGTCCGTGAAGGCACGGATGTAACCGTCGTGACGTACGGCGCGACGGTGCAGCGCGCGCTAACCGCGGCGAACGCAGTGGCCGACGAGGGAATCTCGGTGGAAGTAATTGATCTCCGCTCCTTGAGTCCCTGGGACCGCGAGGCCGTCTTCACGTCGGCGAAGAAGACTTCCCGCGTGATCGTCGCGTACGAGGACTCGATCTCCTGGGGGTACGGGGCCGAGATCTCGGCGGCGATAGCGGACGAGTGCTTCGCCTGGCTGGACGCGCCGGTGAAGCGCGTCGCTTCCACGGATACATTCGTCGGCTACGCGCCGCAGCTCGAGGACGCCATCCTCCCGCAGGTCGCCGATTTCAAGCGCGCGTACGAGGAGATCGCCGGCTACTAGCGGCGCCTGCTCGCCCTACACAGGCGTTTTTACTTGACCTGACAGCCCGTGAGGGTGAGTTGTTTTGCCCGACGACCCAACCTCTGGAGGGAATCGGTGGGCAACATCAACTACAGCAGGGTTCTGATCGGCGGCGTAGTAGCGGGACTTCTATTCCTCGGCCTCGACGTGCTCGGCTACATGCTGATGAACATGGACATGGATGCGTGGCTGGCGCAGCACGCTCTCCACGAGCCGCCGATGTGGGTCTTCTATGCGACCGACATCATTCTGGGCATCATGGCCGTGTGGCTGTATGCCGCGATGCGGCCACGCTTCGGACCAGGCTGGAAGACGGCTGCCATCGCGGCCGCGTTCATGTGGTTCTTCTTCGGCGTGGCGTATTTCGGGTTCCACATGATGGGACTGTTCACCATCAGCGATTACACGCAGATGGCGGGTTGGGGAATCATCCAGGTTTTCGTCGCTACCTTCGCGGGCGCCTGGCTGTATCGCGAGGAAGGACCAGCCGCGCGGATGTAGCGCTCCAACGACCTTTCGAAAAAAAGGCGCCGCGGAGCTTTTGGCTTCGCGGCGTTTCTTTTTGACGACTTCGCGTTCGCTACCTCTCGCGCTCGAACACTACCCGTCCGCCAACGATCGTAAGCGTCACTCTTGCATCGCGAATGGTTTCCGGAGGAACTCGGGTGATGTCTCGATCGATGATCGCGATGTCGGCGAGCCTGCCCGGCGTCAGTGAACCCTTTGCCTCCTCCGCGAATTCCGCGAACGCGGCTCCCGTGGTATACGCCCGGAGCGCCTGCTCTACGGTGATCTTCTGCTCGGCGACCCAGCCGTTAGGATTCCTGTCGTCCAGAGTCCGCCGGGTCACCGCCGCGTATATCCCTTCGAGCGGCGTCGGCGGAGCGACGTACCAGTCGCTGCCAAACGCGAGAGCCGCGCCGGCGTCCAGCACGGATTTGAACGCGTACGTCGTGCGCGACCGCTCGACGCCGATGACCTTGTCTGCCCACCGGCCGTCGTCGATCGCGTGGTACGGCTGCATGCTGGGAATGACTTCGAGCCGCGCAAAGCGCGGGATGTCCGGCGGGGCAAGGTGCTGCGCGTGCTCGATGCGGAAGCGGCGGTCGCGCGGGCCGTTCTCCCGCGCGACCCGCTCGAAGATGTCGAGCTGCAGCCGGATGGCCCGGTCGCCGATAGCGTGGACCAGCACGTGCAACCCGGCGGCGTCGGCGTTCTTCGTCCAGTCGTACAGGTCTTCCGGCGTGTTTACCAGCAGGCCGCGATCGTCCGGCGCGTCGGTGAACGGCTCGAAGAACGCGGCCGTGTGCGAGCCGAGGGAGCCGTCCACGAATCCCTTCAGCGCTCCTATTCGGAGCCACTCGTCTCCTGCGCCCGTCGCGGCGACCGTGTCGCGCAGTCTGGCCCACGAGGCCAGGGGCACCGCGGCGTATATCCGCGTGCGGAGTCCGCCGCGGGCGTGCGCGCGCCTGAACACCGCGAGATCGTCCCAGCCACCCACGTGATGGACGGACGTCACCCCCTGCTCGGCGACGTGCGTCATCGCCGCTTCCAGCGCGCGGTCGTCCATGACGGCGGACGACGGCGGCACCGCGCGGCCGACGAGCCAGGTCGCGTTGTCCTTGAACATGCCCGTCAGCTCGCCAGTCGCGTCCCGGACGATCGTGCCGCCTTCGACATCCGCCACTGCCCGCGTGACTCCCGCGGCTCTCAGCGCCGCGGTGTTGGCCAGCGACATGTGGCCGTCGAGCCGGTTGATCCACACGGGGTTGTTCGGCGTCACCGAGTCTATCCAGTCGCGGCGCGGGAGCTCTCCGCCCCACTGTTCGTGATCCCAGTTGCCCTCGGTGATCCACGTGCCGGGCGGCACCGTCGCGGCGAACGCCTTGATGCGCGCGATGAACTCCGCCGGCGTAGCCGCGTCGCGCAGCTGCACTGAGGCCAGCCCGCGCCCGCCGTCGAGGAAGTGCACGTGCGAGTCAATGAAGCCCGGCACGACCAGCTTGCCCTGCGCGTCGATCACGCGCGTGCTTGCATTAATGAGTGCGCGTATCTGTGCGTCGGAGCCGACTGCCGCGATCCTGTCCCCGCTGACGGCAACGGCTTCGGCCCACGGCTGCGCCTCATTCGCGGTCCAGACGCGCGCGTTGACGATCGCGAGCGTCACGGGCGAGCTGTTCCTCACGACGCCGGCGCAGCCGCCGGGTACGACGGTCGCGGCAAGGAGGGCGAAAAAAGACAGTGCACGCAGCGGTATTACTCCTTGAGGCGGGGATCGGCGGGCGCGTTGCCGGCGGACAAATCTACACCCGGCCTGCGCTCGTCTATCCACTTCTGCATGTTGTCCGGCATGAACATGTTGTCTGCGATGGCCGCGATCTCCTCCGCATCGCGCCACTCATCCTCGAGGCGCGCGAGCTCGCCATGCATGGCCTCCCGCTCGGTCTCCTCGTGCGCGGCCATCTCGAGCGCGAGCAGCATCGTTGGCGGTAATGAACCGACCTTTGTGTCGCCGCGTCGTTCCGACCAGACGATATTCGAGTAATGGTGCGCCCTGCGGGCGGTGAGCGAGAAGTAAGTCTCCAATGAGGGCGCCTGCTCAAGATGGTGGAGAGCTTCGCTAACCAGCTTCGGCGATCCTCCGCCGGGGTTTACGAACGGCAGGATCTTCCGGAGTGCGTTCAGAGCATCGCCGCCCTGAAATTCGACGGCGCGGTCGGGCCATCCTGCCAGCCGCGAAATTCGTAACGCTGCCTCCGAAGAAAGAAGGTTGCTAGGCACATCTTGGTGCCTCCCCCGATACTTGCTCTTTGAGAGAAATGACACCCGCTGGGGCGCGACCAGCGACCATCCACCCGCGTCGGTTGTGGGAACAAGCCGTAACTCCTGCATCTCGGACCATCCGATCGGAATTGCATTGTCACCGACCCTCAATCGCGTTCGCGCTTTGCGCGCCTGCATGGCTCTGTGGGAGAGCTGCCATACCTGTGTCGTCAACGCTCCCGCGGAGACTATCCCGCCAAGAAGGATGTCGCCCGCGATGAAGGCCGTGACCGCAACGGAGGGTATGCCATACGAGACCATGTGTCGCCGGCGGCGGCGCCCGAACTGATCGCCGTATCTCCAGGCCGCCATCTCGGGCCGCTTGGGCGCGCCGATCCGCACCAGCTCGAGGCCTTCGCGCACGCGCGCGAGTCCGATGTTGTCCGTGGACACGCGCAGTTTCGTGTCGGAGAACGCGCGCTCACACTCCTCGATCGCTTCCCAGCGCTCTTCCAGCGGCGTCAGGTTCCACCGCTCGCACCCACGGCAGACAACCCACAGCCGCCCCTTTGCCGCGTCGAACGCGAGCCGACGGCCGACCTGAAAATGTTCTACGAATTCATTGCGGCCGAGATCGCGGTGACAGAAGAGACACCTCGAATACATAGCGCAGCCGGCTGAACCGAAGCTGTGATGTCGCCCCTAGTTCACCGGCGGCATCGTCGGCATGGCCATCTCGGTATAGCCTTCGGGCATCGCGAAGACCGATGGAGAAAATGTCTCGCGCCTGACGTTGGAGAGAATCGTCGTCGTCGCCGGAATCTCCATGTCTCCTTCGGTGACGCCGGTCACGCGGTCCACGCTGCGCAACGCGAGACCGCGCGGCGTCGCACGCACAAGCTTCTCCATCTCCGCGGCCGCGGTCGAGTCCATCCACGGCATTCCTCCGGTAATAGCTCTGAACCCGCGCGTTTCGCCGAGCGGGTCGGAGAAATCGGCCAGCTCCTCGGCGTAATCACCTTCGGACTCGACGTGCATCGTCTGGTTCATGGCCTCACCCATCATTTCCATCGCCATCGAGATGTCGGCGCCGATCTTGTATCGCTTCGTCGCGAACCCCGAGATCGTCTCGCCGGCCCCGAGCGAATCGACGACGAGATTGCTGACGGTGAACTTCATCTTGGGCGCCTCCGGCATGGACGCCATCATCTCCTTGAGCGATGCCATCATCCTGCTCGGATACATGAACTTCTTTTCGTCGTGCATCACCAGGGCGACCACGGAAGTCCCGATCGAGTCCTCCACGATTATCGAGACGTTCTGCCCCCCGCCGCCGGGAACCAGCGCATTGGGCAGACCCCCCACCATATCGAGGCGCGTTCGCTTGCCGGCGATCCACCCTTTGCCGGTCTGATGCGTGCCCGCCGACGAGTCGCCGGTCATCACTCTCACGTCGAACGTGAGTCCCGCCACGTCCTGCGCGGCAGCCGGCCGGACTCCCAGCACGATCGCGGCAACAACCGCCAGGACCAGTACTCGCCACACATGAATTCTTCGCACGGCTGCCTCGCGTCTGGGTAAGCGGACCATCGAGCCACACAACGAATACGTACGCCCACGAAAAACCGCCAGAGTCACCGGGCCGTCACTCCTTCTCGCGCGGCGCGGGCTCCTGTTCCCTGTGGTGCTGGCCGAGCGTGGCCAGGGGCGGTATCGTCGGCGCGTCTTCCCGCGGCCACCGGAGCGAAGCGAACACCGAGACCACCAGGATCAGCGCCACCACTCCGAGACTTGCGGCGATCGGCACGTGCACGAAGCTCTCGCCCAGCATCTTCAGGCCGATGAAGACGAGGACGACCGACAGGCCGATCTTCAGGTAATGGAACTTGTCCACAATGCCGGCGAGCAGGAAATACAGCGCGCGCAAACCCAGCACAGCGCACACGTTGGACGTGTACACGATGAACGGATCGCGCGTAACGGCAAAAATGGCGGGAATGGAGTCGGTCGCGAAGATGACGTCGGTGGTCTCGACCAGGACCAGCACGATGAACAGCGGCGTCGCCATCAGCCGCGTGCGGCCGCCTTCGTCGGCCGCACGGACGAAGAACCGCTGGCCGTGATACTCGGGCGTAACCGGAAGGATCTTGCGCACGAGCCGCAGCACCGGGTTGTCTTCCGGGTCGTATTGGTCCTCGGCCTTCTGCAGCGCCATGCGGATCCCGGTGAAGACGAGGAACGCGCCGAAGATGTACAAGATCCACTCGAAGCGGGACACGAGCACGGCGCCGGCTCCGATCATTGCGCCGCGCAGCAGCAGCGCGCCCATGATCCCCCACAAGAGCACGCGGTGCTGGTACTGCATCGGGATCCTGAAGTAGCCGAAGATCAGGACGAACACGAAGATGTTGTCCACCGACAGCGCGTATTCGATCAGGTATCCGGCGAGAAACTCCAGCCCGGAGTTCGTTCCCATGAAGCGGAACACGAACAGCGAGAAGGTGAGCGAGAGTCCCACCCACACCGCGCTCCAGATCGCGGCCTCCCTGAGCGAGGTTTGCCGCGCGCGCCGGTGGAAGACGAGCAGGTCGAACGCGATGAGCGCCAGGACCACGACGTTGAAGCCGATCCAGCCCCATACGCTCGTCACAGCTGGATCTCCGGTCCGGAGCTCAGCCTATCGTCGCGTGTCGAGCGCGTCGCGAACGTCGAGCAGTACCTCGAAGTACAGCTGCTCGCGCCGGTAAGCGAAGTCCAGCGTGGCCATCTGCGAGTCGTCGCCGGACGCGCGCGCTCGCTCGAACGCCTCGCGGTACATCTCTTCCAGATTCGTCAGGATCTTGTCTCGGCTTCGCGGCATGCGGGTTTTCTCTATCGCGTTGGGAGTGAGCCTGGGGACTTCGGAGCCGTGCGGGCCGGAGACCGCGTCCTCGAGGAACCGCTCCGGGTCCTTGTTGTCGAAGATGTATTTCCGGGCCGCGCTCAGGACGAGGCGGCGGGGGTTCGGCGGCTGCGGCAAGATGAGGCTCCTTTCAGGAGTCGAAAGCTAGCCGATGGAAGACGGCTTCTTCCACGACGCGTCCGTTCTTGAGGTGCTCCACGACGATCCGCTCGAGTAACTCCTCGGAGACTCCGGCGTACCAGATGCCGTCAGGGTACACGACCACGATCGGGCCGCCGGCGCAGACTCCAAGGCAGGGCGTCTCCCCGCGCTTCACGCGTGTCGGCCCGAACAGGAGACCCTCCCGCTGGAGCAGCTGGGCGAGACGCGCGTACAGCGCCCGGCCGCGCCTGTCGGGCGAGCAGAACTCGCCGGTGCAGACGAGGACATGGCGGGAGTACGGCTCCATGCCGGGCAGTGAATCCATGGGGAAAAGATAGTCCGGCCGCAGCGACCGCTTCTGTGCGACTGAGGATCCAGGACCCTTGCGGCCTCAGGACCAACTACAACTGAGGATTGCGGATTGAGTGAGGACCAAGGAGATGGAAGCACTCTCCTCAGCCCTCACTTAATCGTCGATCCTCGGTTGTTGTCAGTCCTGAGGCCGCATGGGTCCGCAATCCTTAATCCTCATCCTCCACGCGTGTAACTTCCGAACGGCCGTCAATCGTTGGCCTTTCACCGGAACCTCACATGCCCACCGAACCACAGAGCGACGGTAACTCCGCTCCTCCCGCCGCCACCAACACCACTCAACTGCCCGCCACGGTCTCGGTCGCCTGGGACGGCGACCAGCGCTTCGTCTTCGGACGGCTCGACCGCAAAACCGTCCGGGTCGATGGTCAAGGCGTGGAGGGGCCGAGCCCGGTGGACGCGCTGCTCGGCTCCCTTGCCGCCTGCGCAGGAATAGACGTCGTAGAGATCCTGGCGAAGCGGCGCACGCCGGCGAACTCTCTCAAGATCCAAGTGATCGGAGAGCGAGTCAGCACGGTTCCGAGGAGGCTGAAGCACGTCACCCTGCACTTTCAGATCGAAGGCGCGGGAATCGATCGTGAGAAAGCGGAGCGCGCTATCGAGCTCTCGATCGGGAAGTACTGCTCGGTGCGCAGCTCCCTGCGGCAGGACGTGCCGGTAGAGTGGACGCTGGAACTGGTGACTGGTGAACTAGTGACTGGTGACTAGTCACCATTTCTTCGGGCTCTCCTCCAGCTCCGCCCGCAGCCGCGCGTAGCTGTCGTACCGCGCCGCGCTGATAGATGCCGCTTCGACCGCCTCGCGCACCGCGCAGCCCGGCTCTACGAGGTGCGAGCAGTCGCCGAACCGGCAGTCGCCGAGATACGGGCGAAATTCCGGAAAGCACCGGTCGAGCTCGCCGGCCGCGAGATGCCACATGCCGACCTCGCGCAGCCCGGGCGAGTCCACCACGTAACCGCCGTCGGGCAGCGGGTGCATCACCGCCCCGACCGTCGTATGCCTTCCCTTGTTCACCGACTCGCTGATCTCGCCGATCCGGAGATTCAGCCCGGGGAACATCGCGTTCAGCAGGGACGACTTTCCAACCCCCGACGGCCCGCTGAAAATCGAGGAGACGCCCGCGAGCGAATCGTGCAGCGCGTCGAGCCCCGCGCGCGTCTTCGTGCTGGTGTAGTGCACCGAGTATCCGGCGCGCTCATAGTCCGCGAACGTTCGCGCCGCGTCCGCTTCCGGCACGAGATCCACCTTGTTCACGACGACGCGCGACACCAGCTCGTTGGCTTCCGCGATGACCAGGAACCTGTCGAGCATGCGGGTGTGCGGCTCGGGCCTGGCGGCGGCAAACACGACTACCACCTGATCCACGTTGGCGGCGACCACGCGCTCGCCGTAGCCCGACCCGGGCTCGCGCCGCGCGAGCTTCGACTTCCGCGGATGAATCGCCGAGATCGCCCACGCGCCGCTCGCGAGATCCTGCTCCACTTCCACTTCGTCTCCCACCGCGATCTTCATGACGGTGGACCTCTTCAGCCGGCCGCGCAGAAAAGCGTTGCGCACCATTCCATCCTTCGTTCTCACCTGCCAGACGCCGCCCGTTCCACCGAGCACGTCACCGACGGCCGGCTCGGTCACGCCTGCTCTTCGTCGCGCATCGCTTCCCACCAGGGACGGCTGGACGACTGCCGCCCCAGTCGCGCGTCGAGCAGCGAGCGCACGTGCTGCAGAGGGAGCGCGCCCAACTCGCGCAGGACGTCGGCTTCCCGCCCCGTAGCGAGGTATTCCGTCTCGACGTGGCCGGACGCGACAGGGTCGCCCGCGCCCCAGCGCACGAACAGCAGGTAGCCAGCGACCATCCCTTCCCCCGACTCGGGCACGGGGTCGATCACAATCTCCGCGCTGTACGACGCGCCATCGGATCCTTCGAACGCCGCCGGCCTCGCGTGGACCGCCATGTAGCCGCCGAGGGTGTTTGCGTCTCCCCTGGAATGATCGGCCGGAAGGAACTGGCCCACGATCAGTGGCGCGCCCTGCGCCGGCGGCGTGACAGCCCGCCCAGCATCTCGCGCATCACGCTGCCGGTGAGAAAGGCGACGTTCGCCGGGCGCTCCGCCAGCCGCCGCATCAGATAGGGATACCACTGGGTGCCGAAGGGCACGTACACCCGCATGCGGTAGCCTTCGTCCACGAGCTGATCCTGCAGGTCGCGGCGCACGCCGTACAACATCTGGAACTCGAACCGGCCGGGCGATATGCCCTGCTCCAGCGCGAACCGCTTGACCTCGTTGATGATCGCCTCGTCGTGAGTGGCGATTCCGGGATAGTTGCCGCGCGTCAGCAGCAGCCGCATCGCGCGGATGTAGCTGTCGTCCACGTCCTTCTTGTCCGGGAACGCCACCGCGTCCGGCTCCTTGTAGGCGCCCTTGCACAGGCGCACACGCGCCCGCATGCGAATGGCGGCTTCGACGTCGGCCATGGTACGGTACAGATAGCTCTGCAGCACGATCCCGACGTGCTCGCGGAACGCGGGGAACAGCCGGTGCTCGAAGATGTCGAGCGTGCGCTGCGTGTATGCGCTGCTCTCCATGTCTATGCGGACGAATGTCCCATGATCGCGCGCCCGGCCGAGCACTTCGTCCATCAGCCGCAGACACAGCTCCTCCGAGACGTCGAGTCCCATGGCCGTGAGCTTGAGCGACACATTGGAGTCCACGCCCTCGGCGGCGATCCGATCCAGCATCTCCACGTATTGCTTTGCGGTGACGCGCGCTTCCGACTCGTTGTGCACGCTCTCGCCCAGGAGGTCGAGCGATGCCGTTATTCCGCGCGCGTTCAACGCGCGCACGGCGGCGATGGCCGTGTCGAGCGTCTCGCCCGCGACGAACCTGTTCGCGAAGCCCCGCGCGAGGCGGTTCTTCCGTACGAATTTGAAAACCTGCTGCTGTTCGGAGAGGTAGAGCAGAGCGCCGCGAAGCATCAGGCGATAGAGAGTGTCATCGGGTCACCGGCGAAGCCGGGGCGGCCGCCTGGCGCGCAATCGGAAACACAGCGCCGCGGGCCAATCCGGAGAAGTAATTCCACGTCACGAGCCCGTCGTCGCTCTCCGGCTCGAGGAGATAAGCCACAAGCCTGCCGAGCGGCTGGCTCGTGGAAACGAAGTGGGCGCCGGCGGGAATCGATTCCGTCACCGTGGACCAGCGTCCGGTGATGCGCTCTTCGTTGTGCCCCTCGAACGGGCGCGCCGCGCGCACGACCGAGTCCACGGTGAATCTTTCGAGCACGGCGACACGAGGGCTGTCCAGGCGCTCGACGACGATGCCGTGCGCGGCGAGCAGCTCCAGCACCCGCGGATGGCTGCCCGTGATGATGTATCCCTGCCGCACGTTCACGCTGAGCGTCGGGTCGAATCGGTCGTACACGGGCATCCGCACCGCGCGGAAATTCCCGGTGCGTCGCCTGCCCCGCGGAACGCCGGCCTCGGTCCGGCTGGAATCACCCGTGGCCACCACGTCCTCCACGATGACTTCGGTCACGAGTGGCGACTGGGTGAGGCGCGAGCGGATCGGCACGACCTGTCCCGCGCCCTGCGCGGCAGCCGCCTCCCGGAGCCGCGCGATCTCCTCCGCGCGCTCGGCGGTGAGCGAAAGAATCTCGCGCACGAACGCGTCGGTGGCCGCGACCCGGCGCGCGAATGGATCGTGAGAATAAGCCTCGCTCAGGATCGCGATGCCGTTCCGCATCCCGTAGTAATTCGTGGAATACCGCGGCCGGTGATCGTACGTAGCCCACCCCTCGGCCGCCGACGTCGGCGCGGCAAGCGCGCGCTCGTCGGTGAGGAAGTTGCCGTAGTCGAACGTCTCGAAGCCGTGGCGCGAGCGCATTCGCTCGCGCAGCAGCGGCAGCCACACGCTCTGCGTGTAGCTCGCGAGCGGCGCGGCCGGCGTCAGCGGCGGCGAGTACGTGAGAGCGTAGCCGTGATAGCTGCCGTTCGTGGTATGGAGATCCACGAGGACTTCGGGATTCCACTCGTTGAACATGGCCAGCGACCCGCGGGTCTCCGGCGCCTCCGCCTTCACGTAATCGCGGTTGAGATTCAGCTCCTGCGCGCTCGCGCGTCCGCCAACGAGCTGCGGCCCGTTCTGCGACGGGCGGTTCCGCTCCTGCGGACCGACCGCTTCGTTCCCGTCGGCGTTGTAGATGGGCACCGCGATCAGCACGATGGAGTCGAGCACGTTGCGGCGCCGCTCGAATACCAGATCTCGCAACACCGCCTGCAGCGCCTCCTTACCCTCGACTTCGCCCGCGTGGATGTTCCCCTGAACGTACACGACGGGCCTGCCCAGCCGCCGAGCCTCCGCCGGCGTGCGCACCAACGGACGGGACGCGATCACGTACGGTATGTCCCTGCCCTGCGACGTCTTCCCGATGGTGCCGACGACTATCGGCGCCCCGAGCTTCCGCAGGGAATCGATGAACGCCACGACGTCCGCGTACCGCGACGTCTCCGTGTAGTTGCTCCGCTCCGCCCGCGTCCTCGGCAGTAGCTCGGCCGAAATCGCCTCGGGCAGCGGTCCGGTGCTGTTTGCTGGTACGAGTGTCTGCGGCGCGCAGCCCCATCCTGCACTCACCGCGGCAAGGACGGCGATCACTCTCAGCTGAAACAATGTCCTGGCCCGCACAGATCTCAAAGGTTCTCGAGAATGAACCGCGTGAACGTGTCGTAGAGATGGAGGGTGGCGCCAGCGCCCGAGATCGAGTGGGTCTTGTTCGGGTATAGCATCATATAAAAAGGCTTGCGCGCGAGCTGCAGCTTCTGCGCGAACTGGATCGTGTTCTGCGAGTGCACGTTGTCGTCGCCGGTGCCGTGCACCAGCAGCAGCTTCGCGGTCAGGCCGTTCACGTGGTTCAGCGCGGCGGTCTCGCGATAGCCGGCCGGATTGCCTTCCGGCGTCCACATGTACCGCTCCGTGTAGATCGTGTCGTACAGGCTCCAGTCGGTCACCGGGGCCACGGACAGCCCCATCTTGAAGGCGTCCCCTCCGCGTGTCGTGGAGAGCAGCGTCATCGTCCCGCCGCCGCTCCATCCCCAGATCCCGATGCGGCTCGCGTCGCCCCAGCTCTGCCGGCCGATCCACCGCGCGGCGGCGATCTGGTCGTCCGACTCCAGCGTGCCCACCCGGTACTGCGTCTGCTTGCGGAAATTGCGCCCGCGCATCGCCGCGCCGCGATTATCCACGCTCACGACGACATAGCCCTTCTGCGCGAGCATCTGGTGCCAGAGGAAGCGCGAGCCGCCCCACGCGTCGCCCACGGTCGGCGCGGCGGGACCGCCATACACGTACATGAGCACGGGATGCTTCTTCGTGCTGTCGAACTGCGGCGGCACTATCCGGTAGGCGTCGAGCATCGTCGAGCCGTCGGCCGACGGAATCTTCAGGAACGTCACGGGACTGAGCTGCAGCCGCGCGACGCGCTGCTTGAGAGTGTCGTTCGACGCGAGCCAGCGCACCACCCGTGTCGAGGGCAGCTCGACCAGGGTCGCGACCGAAGGCGTGTTGATGTCGGAGTGCGTCATCACCGCGTACCGGCTGTTGGGCGACACGTTCATCGAGTGCCAGCCGCGCCCCGTCGTGATCTGCTGTCCGCGGCCGTTGCGCAGCGAGTAGCGGAAGATGTGGCGCTGGGTCGGGTTCGGCGCGGCCTGCTGGACGTAAATCTCGCCGCGACCTTCGTCCACGCCGAGGATTCCCGTGACGTCGCTGCCGTCGCGCGTCACCTGCCGCACGAGCCTGCCGGACCGGTCGTACAGGAATACCTGGGCCCAGCCGGTGCGGTCGCTCATCCAGAGAAACTGTCCGTCCCTGTTGAGCCAGACCGGATCCTGCACGTCCACGTACGCGGAATCGGAATCGGTGAGGATCACGCGCGAGCCATCGGACGTCACGCTCGCGGCCACGAGGTCCACGCGATTCTGCTTGCGCGGCATCCGCTGGAACACGACGCTGTCGGTGCCGAGCCACTCCATCCGCGGGACGTACGAATCCGCGTCGCCTCCGATGGCGATCCAGCGCGTCGCCCCGCTCGCTACGTCGATCACGCCGAGTTTGATGTCGGCGTTGCGCTCGCCCGCCTTGGGATACTTGAACGTCGTGAACGACGGATACCGCGTGGTCTCGTCGATCAGCGAGAACGGCCTGACCGCGGATTGATCGAAGCGCCAGAACGCTATGCGCTTGCCGTCAGGGCTCCAGCGGAACGCGTCCCGCAAGCCGAACTCCTCCTCGTACACCCAGTCCGTCGTGCCGTTGATGATCTCCGGGCCGCCGTCGCGCGTGAGCGCGCGCTCCTGTCCCGTCGCGAGATCGGTCACGTAGATGTTGTTGTTCCGCACGAACGCCGCCTGCCGCGCGTCGGGCGACAGCTTCGCGAACATGATCATCGTGTCCACGGCCGTCACGGGAATCAATCTGCGCGAGGCGAGATCGAGGACGTGGAAGCGCCCGCGGGTGTTGGCTCGCCAGACCCGCTCCGAGCCGTGGAAGATCAGCGCTCGGGACCGGTCCGCGGACCAGACGAGATCCTCGACCTCGATCCGCTTTCCGGTCGCGTCGGTGAACGCGGACGCGTCCACCAGCAGCGTCCTCCGCCCCGTGCCGATATCCACGGTGAAGAAGCTGCCGTCGCGCTCGTCCACGTAATTGGCTTCGTTGCCGAGCCAGTGGACGGTCGGTGACGGCTCCGCGCGAAACTCCGCCGAGTTGAAGATCCGGTCCACCGTGAGTGGCGTGCCCTGGCCAGCGGCGACCGAGACAACGACCAGGAGAGCGAGAGCCGAGCGAGTGAGGACGCGAAACATGGAGAGCCTGCGGTTGAAGTGTTGGTATGAATAGTAGAGAGGACAGTCCCGAGGTAGCCTGATACCCGCTATCCTCTTGCCCGCTTCAGCAAATGCTCGGCGGGCTCGAATCTGCCGGGGAATCGGGAGTTGAGATCCTCGAGCTGGCTCACCAGCGCGGCCGGCCCGATCGACTCCACGTAGCGGAACGGTCCGCCGCGGAACGGCGGGAAGCCGATGCCGAACACGGCGCCGACGTCGCCGTCGCGCTCCGAGCGGATGATTCCGTGTTCCAGGCAGCGCATCGCTTCGTTGAGCATCGGGAATACGCACCGCTGCTGGATCTCCGCCGCGGGTATCTCCGTGCGCTCCCCGGGAGCGCCGGCCACGGCGTACGCCTCTGGATCGACGGCGCCCTTCTTCCCCCGCTCGTCGTACAGGTAGAAGCCCTTCTTCGCCTTGCGACCGTACCGCCCAGCGGCAACGAGCCGGTCGATCGCGCCCGCGGGAGCGAAGCGCTCGCCGAACGCCTGATGCATCACGCCCGCCGCTTTCGCGCCGACGTCCATGCCGACCTCGTCGAGCAGCGTCAGCGGGCCGACCGGGAAGCCGAACGCCACCATCGCCTCGTCGATCGCTTCGACCGATGCGCCCTGCTCGAGCAGCCGGCCGGCCTCGTTGATGTACGGGAACAGAATGCGATTCACGTAGAAGCCCGGCCCGTCGTTCACGACGATCACCGTCTTCCCCAGGCGCTTGCCGTACGCCACCGCGGTAGCCACCGCCTCCGGGCTGGTGCCCGCGGTCGTGATCACCTCGATCAGCGGCATCTTGTGCACGGGCGAGAAGAAGTGCATCCCGAGCACTCGCTCCGGCTTTTCGGCCGCTTCGGCGATCCGCGCGATGGGAATCGTGCTGGTATTCGTCGCGAAGATCGCGTCCGCCCTGATCAGCGGCTCGACCTCCCGCAGCACCTGGTGCTTCGTGGCGAGATCCTCGAACACCGCTTCGATCACGAGGTCAACGCTGCCGAAGCCGGCGTAATCGATCCCTCCGCCCAGCAGCGACATCGTGTCGTCCAGCTGGCTGCGGGTTATCTGGCGCCTGGTGAGCCGCTCCTGCAGCACCGACCGCACGGCCGCGAAGCCCTTCCCGACGCGCGCGTGATCCGCGTCCTTCATGCGGACCACGGTGCCCTGCTGCACCGCGACCGAAGCGATGCCGGAGCCCATGAATCCCGCGCCGAGGATCCCGACCTTCTTCACTTCCCGCGGCTCGACGGGGACATCCACCCCGCTGTCTTTCTTGAGCGCGGTCGTCGCGAAGAACAGATAGATGAGCTGGCGCGAGACGTCGGTCGCCGCCATTTCGCCGAACAGCCTCGATTCTTCCCGGAAGCCGTGCGCGCGCCTCCCGCTCAGGCCCGCGGCGACCGCGTCGAGGGCGGCGAGCGGAGCGGGATAATGCCCCTTCGTTTTCTTGAGAGTCTCCTCGCGCGCTTTCCGAAGAACCACGCTTCTGCCCACTGGATTCCCGTCGAGCAGCGTTCCCACGAATCCGCGCTCGGCCCTCGTCTGCGGACGCTTGCCGTTGCCGAGCTCCTTCGCGCGTTGCACCGCGACCTGTCGCAGGATCGCGGGATGCACCAGCTCTTCGACCAGTCCCATCTGATACGCCTTCTTCGCCCGGACGTTCTTGCCCGTGAGAATCATGTCGAGCGCCGCGCGCAGGCCGATCTTGCGCGGCAAGCGCTGCGTTCCACCCGCGCCGGGAATGATTCCAAGCTGAACTTCGGGGAGCGCGAGCACGGTCCTGGGATGGTCCGTTGCAACGCGGTACGTGCACGCGAGCGCCAGCTCCAATCCGCCGCCCAGACAGGCGCCATGTATCGCCGCGACGAGCGGGATGCGCATCTTCGCGACCGAGTCTATCAGCAGCTGCCCGTCCCTGCTCAGGCGCTCCGCCTGCGCGGCCGTTTCCAGCAGCAGGAATTCCTCGATGTCCGCGCCGGCGATGAACACGTCCGGCTTGCCGCTGATCAGCACCGCGCCGCGGATGTCCTTGTCGCGCTCGAGCCGGTCCGCAAGCGCGAGAAACTCGTCCTTGACGCTACGTCCGATCTTGTTGACCGATTCGCCCGGAAGATCGAAGGTGATTACGGCGATGCCGTCCTGGACGTCGATCGTGAGCGCGTACGGCCCGCGGCTCTCCCTGGCCTCGACGGTGCGCAGAGTATCCATCAGGCGCGCTCCACGACCATCGCGAATCCCATCCCGCCCGCGGCGCACACCGTCATCAAGCCGAACTGTCCGCCGCGCCGGCCGAGCTCGTTCAGCAGCGTCACGGTGATTCGCGAGCCCGTCGCGCCGAACGGGTGTCCGATCGCGATGGATCCTCCCATCACGTTGAGCTTCGCCCGGTCCACTTCTCCCACCGGCTCGGAGAAGCCCGCGCGCTTCGCCCATTCGCGCGATTCGAGCCCCCGCAGGTTCGACAGCACCTGCGCGGCGAACGCCTCGTGCATCTCCACGAGATCCATGTCGCGCAGCGTCAGCCCCGCGCGCTTGAGCGCGACGGGCGCCGCGAGCACCGGCCCCTGCAGCAGCTGCTCGCCCGGATCGAGAGCGGCGTACGCGTACGAACGGATGAATCCGAGGGGCGCATAGCCGAGCGAGCGCGCTTTCTCTTCGCTCATCAGCAGGACGCAGGCTCCGCCGTCGGTGAGCGGCGAGGCGTTGCCGGCCGTCACCGTGCCGTACTTGCGGTCGAACACCGGTTTGAGCGCCGAGAGCTGCTCGAAGCTCGTGTCGCTGCGGATGCCGTTGTCGCTCGTGGCGAACGTCTCGTATTTCGGCGGCACGTACACCGGCATGATCTCGGCGGTGAGCCGCCCGTCGGCGGTGCCGGCGGCGGCCATGCGGTGCGAGCGCAGCGCGAACTGGTCCTGCTCCTCGCGCGTGATGCCGTTGAGCTTCGCCATCTTCTCCGCCGACTGGCCCATCGTCTCGCCCGTGGACGGCTCCGCGATGGCGGGCGCGATGGGAACGAGGTCGCGCGGGCGGATCTTCGCGACCGCGCTCGCGCGCTGGCCGATCGTCCTGGACTTCGACGCCTTGACGAGCGCGTCGCTGAATCCCTGCTGGTGCAGCATGGGGACGTTCGACAGCGTCTCCGCGCCGCCGGCGATGGCGACGTCCACGTGGCCCAGGACGATCTGATCGGCCGCGTCGGTGATCGCCTGATTGGCGGACGCGCACGCGCGGCTGACGCTGAACGCCTGCACTCCTTTCGGCAGCATCGGCATCAGCGCGATCTCGCGCGCTATGTTCGGCGCAAGGACGTTCGGGATCACCGTTCCGAAGACGATCGCCTGCACTTCGCGGGCGTCCAGCTCCGTGCGCTGAAGCAGCTCGGCCACGCACAGCTTGCCGAGCTCGATCGCGTTGAACGACTTGAGCACGGTCCCCGCTTTGGTGAACGGTGTTCGCACTCCGGAGACGATCGCCACACGCCCGCCCGGACCGCCGTAAGTCGCCATGCAGGGAACTTAACCGTGGAGGTATATGTTTCTAGGATGTCGGCGCCGCTTCCGACGTCCGTTCACGTCTCCGCTCTCACGCACCGCGCGCGACTGGCCCGTGAATCGTTCGACGTCGTCGTCATTGGAGGCGGCATAAACGGCTGCGGCATCGCCCGCGATGCCGCCATGCGGGGGCTGAGCGTCGCGCTGATCGAGCAGGACGACTTCGGCAGCGGCACCTCCGGCCGCACGTCCCGGCTGGTACACGGCGGTCTTCGCTATCTGGAGCATGGCCGGCTCGGTCTGGTCCGGGAGTCGCGCCGGGAGCGCGCCACTCTCATGCGGATCGCTCCCCACCTGGTCGAGCCGCTCCGGTTCACCTGGCCAGTGTACGGCGGATCCAGAGTGTCCACTCGAAGGCTCGGCGCGGGCCTCACGCTGTACGATCTCCTGTCGCTGTCGCGCCCGGGCCGCTGGCACGAACGGCTGTCCTCCGGTGAGGTCCTCGCGCGCGAGCCGGCGCTCAAGCACACGGGCCTCAGCGGAGGCGGCGCGTACTTCGATTCCTCCACCGACGATTCACGCCTCACGCTCGCTAACGCGCTGAGCGCGGCATACTGGAACGCGGTCGTGGTCAATCACATGCGAGCTGAGACGCGCCGAGGCGGAGCGGGCCACGAGGCCTGGCTAACGGATGGAATCACCGGCGAGCGATTCAGCATCGCGGCGCGCGTCGTGGTCCGCGCGCTGGGTCCGTGGACTTCAGCAGCCGAGCACAGCAAGGGATCTCACATCGCCGTAGATCGCTCGCGGGTAGGCAACCGCGACGCGATCGCCCTGCTCTCGCCGCTGGACGGGCGCGTGATGTTCATCCTGCCGTCCGGGTCGCAGACGATCATCGGCACGACGGAGGTGCTCACCCGCGCCGGGCCCGATCAAGTGCGTGCCTCGGAGTCCGAGGTCGCCTATCTCATCGAATCCGCCAATGCCTATCTCGCGGACGCGCGGTTGCGCCGCTCCGACGTGATATCCGCCTGGGCCGGCCTGCGACCCCTCGTGGCCGTGCCGGCCGGCGCGAACCCGTCCACCGCGTCCCGCGAGCATCTCATCGAGCGCGGCGCCGACGGCACTATCACGATCACGGGCGGCAAGCTCACAACCTACCGCGCGGTTGCCGAGGAAGTCGTGGACGCCGTGCAGGTGGCGCTGGAAATGCGGAAGACCCGCTCGCGCACGGCCGCGGAAGCGCTGCCGGGAGCGGATCGATCGAGCGTGATAGAAGAGATAATTCGGGCGCACCCCCAAACCGGCATCGACCTCGGCGCGAACAGCGGCGTCCGCGCGGCGGATTTGATCTACTCCGTCCGCCACGAGCACGCGCTGACGCTCAGCGATCTGCTCATCCGCCGCACGCTCGCCGCCTTTCGCGCGCGCGACCACGCCGTGTCGCTCGCCTCCCCGGCCGCGGACGTCGTCGCGCCGCTGTTGGGCTGGACCGCGGAAATGAAGGAGACCGCTATCGCGAATTATGCTCGTGACATCGCGCGAGTGTTCACGATCGATCCCGCGTAGTCAGGTGCCGTTGCACCCCGTCGGATACGGACTCTAAACGGAGCTGGAGTCGTGGATCGTCTTGAGATCCACGACTTTTAAACGCCGCACGCCGGCCGGCAATTTCAAAACGGCAACCTCACCGACGGCTTTTCCGACGACCGCGAGACCGATCGGCGACGACATCGTGACGTGACCTTCCTGGAACTCGACGGCATCGCCGAACACCAGGCTGTACGTCTCCCGCTCGCCGGTCTTCTCGTCTTCGACCGTGACCTCGGACCCCAGGCCCACCCTGTCCGTCGGGATCTGCGTGACATCTATCTGCGAGAGCTTGCTCAGCCGCTGCCGCAGCTGGCCCAGGCGCGCCTGCACGAACTGTTGCCGCTCGAGCGC
>CALMKE010000120.1 GCA_937867645.1 uncultured Gemmatimonadota bacterium
AGGACATTGGCGCCCTGGGCCTGATGCAGAACCTGGACGTGTTCATCGACGCCGAGGCCACGAAGCTCTCGGAGGAGTGGCTGAGGAAGTACCGGGCGCAGATCAAGGAGCTGCCCGACGACCGGCAGGAGGCGTATCGCGAGATCAGAGCGCTGAGCCGCGAGCCGCAGGACGTTGATCTCGCGCGGCCTGTGTCGCGCTGGGAGGCGACCGCCGCGCGCGAGAAGGATGGCAGCGAAACGAAGCTGCAGGCATACGAGAACCACGTGCTCTGCGACGGCCAGGGGGCTTATCCGGCCGAGCTGAACGACTGGGAACGGGCCGTCCTCCGTGCTGAGATGAAGCGTGACGGCTTCCGGTTCTGGTACCGCAACCCCAGTCGACCGACGCAGGATTCACTGGGCGTGGCGTACGTGGATGGTGGCGACACGAAGATTCTCCGTCCCGACTTCCTGTTTTTCGCCGAGGACTCGAAGGGCAGGATTGTCGTGGATATCGTGGACCCTCACAGTGTTGATTGGGCGGACGCGTTGGCCAAGTTGCAGGGACTGGCGCGCTACGCCGCGTCGCATGCCGATGTATTCAGGCGAGTTGAGGCGGTCGCCGAGGTCGGGGGAAAGCTGCGGGTGCTCGACTTGACGCGGGCGGAGGTTCGGACGGCGATCGAGGAGGCGTCTGGAGCGCGGACTCTCTACGAAGGCGCGCTGGCCAGGAATTACCCGGACGAAACACCGTCCGGCTCACGGTAGCCACAGTCAATTGGCGAGGGAGCGACTTCCAATCGCACGGTCAACGGCCCGATGCAGCTTCTGAAGCGCCGGATCGAGCTCACTGCGAATCTCACGCTCATCATTGTCATGATCCCGAATGGCGACGAATAACCGCTGACATACGTTATTCACGTCTCTTAGGGCCTGCCGAAGCTCTGGATAACGCGACAATCGACCCGCAGTGGCCTCAACCTCCGTGAAGAGCCTCTGAAGGCGCGTCTCCTCTATACCAGACCACACACGCCGATAACTGCCGACGAGCTCCGCAAGCTCGCCGGCTGTCTCCTCGACGGCGAACATACGATCGATTTCCTTGCGCACCAACGCCTGACGGCGCTCGCGATCGTAGGCGAGACGCGAGCCGAGAAGCAGCGTCAGGAGAGACGCCACAGCTGCGACTAACGCGGCAATGAGGGTGGCTGATTGGGAGGTCACTCAGGGCCATTGGGCGCGTACGGCGGACATGTCAGCCCTCAAGGCGTAACCTCATAGGATTTCCAGAAAGATATGCACAGCATTAGCCTCTACCCGAGGAATCCTGGCGGTCGTGTCGACGCAGCTCCTCAGTCAGTCGTGCACGCTCCTCCTGAGAGACACGTATGCGCCCCGCAAGCTCAGAAACATCTAGCATTCGCGACGGTTGGCGGCCATAGCGTCTCGGTGACCAGCGCGGAAATGCGCTTTTGAGCAACATCGGCTGTGTAATGTTACAGCGGTTAATCGCCTTCACGACATAGTTATTAAAAACAGCAGCACATTGTTGCAGTTCACGTTCTACGGTCTTGCCGTGCGGCGATTCCGCTGGCTGCGCACGCAGCTCGTCCACCAATGCTACGTACGTCCTTGGCATCTCATTTAGCTGCTTGAAGTACCGGTAGAGAAAGATGACTTCGTTCACAGCTTGCGAAGGGAGTTCGCCGATTCGCGCAGCGACCGCATCGAACACCATCGTTGACGCCTCAAAATCCGGAGGGACTTTCGTCGCGCTCGCGTACAGCTGCGCGGCACCGAGAAGCTGCATATTCAACGAAATTTCTGCGGAGAGAACTTCCGCGAGGCTACGCCGCTCACGCAGTGGTCGAAACAACAATTCCCAAATAAGCGTCGCTCCAGCTCCGCCAAACAGTCCAAGAAGTACGGCAGTCATGGTTCCCGAGATTTCCTCCATAGGCAGGCTCGCGCTTTTGGCTGGGAGCCAACGGCCATCACCGATGAACCCTGCCAATCACGTGATGGCTGAGGAAACGCCGGTGGATCAAGGGTCGGGAGCTGCGGATAATAAGTCAGTTCCAAGCTGAGAGTTTTTTCTCCCTTCCCTAAGTCTCCGCCGTCAGCCACAGGCGAGACGTACCAAGGATGGAGGGCATCCGGTTCACTGACGATATAGTCGTCGACGATTGGAAGCACCGGCGCGCCTAGCTGCGATAGGCTTTTGGTTGTGTTGATTTCGAGATCAAGCCGCGGAGTCCGTTGGACATTCGAAAGGACTTTAAGGGCGTATTCGCCCTGCAGGGTGCCAGTGCTGTCCACGACTACGACGACCTGTGCCTGACCACCCTGGCCGAGTGTGCGGCTGGTTCGCTTCCACCTTGCGTTTCGTGGTTCGGATGCCATACAAAGTCGTAAGGAGTGACGTGCCCGTCTAATTATTTCAGGATCGCGGCTCGGCGTATCGGAGTATGAAGGCGCCGGCGAAGAAGCACAGGACAGCCGCAACAAGCACGATCCATAAAAGTGCTTCGGGCATAGAGTGCTGGCCGGTTGGACGTGAATATCTACGCGGTGGCTGCCTAACACCAAAGTTCAGCTGCAGGGCGATCAGATAAGAGAGCGCGCGAAGCGCGCTCCATCAATAGCCCGCACCGTCTGGCGCAACGCACGTTAGACCGCTCGCACATCGGAGCTTGTCCTACGGCTTCGGAAGCAGGGCTATCAGCGCGCTGCCGAGTGCCGTGATAGTTGCCGCGACGTCAGAGACCTCAGCCGGTTCGATGGAGATTCGTCGGCCCACAACGGCGGTTGTATCGCCGCTAGACAGCACGTACTTCTCGTCGATTACGCCGGATCGATGAGCGAGAAGGTGCCGCTTCAAAAAAGCGCGAGTGGTGCACTCCCACGACGCCGTGTCGACTGCGCCGGGGAGATCAATGCCAAACAGTCTTTGGATGGCTTTCGCAGCGTTCCCAAGGTTCTGGAACGATAGACTGGCCGCCCGTCCAGCGTCTTGGCTATGGGCAGCTCGAACACGACAGGTTTCGCGCGCGAATCCATCGAACGCCGAGACACAGTTTTCCAAACTATCCTCTATAAGGTGCCGCGCGAGATCTCGACTTTCCACTGAGGCGGCCAGCTCCAACTGCTTCGCCACCAGCGCGAGATTCCGCTGAAGAACCTGCAGAGAGTTGTGAACACCACAATCCGGGCAGTATGCGAACAACCCAAACACCGCGTAGTGAAGCGTGCATTCGTCGCAGACGACGTCGGTCTCAAGCTTCTGCTCGCGATAGTGTCTGACGGGCGGAAGCGAACCGGGCTGTAGCTTCATACTAATTCCGATTCCGAATGCACCCCGCGCGGGGTATTCAAACTCCAACTGTTTGAGATCGTTTCGGACGGCGTCGGCGAATTGCCGGAAAGCGACCGACTTCGCGTACTCGATCTGTTCCTTGGTCCAAAAGGAATTCGGGTCGGCGGCTTGCCCACAATACGGACAGTGGCAGAGGAGCCCAGGACCAGTGAGGCCCGTGCCCGGCCTCACCTTGAAGTAACCAAGACAGTCCTCCACCGGGCATTCACGGCCAAGGAAGCCATTCTCGTCCTTCGGTATCGGCACACTAAGCCGGTTGCCCATCGTTTCAACGTGCCTGAATCGACTCGACATCTTCGCGTGTGGCGTGAGTTCAGTTGCGGGCGGAATCAAAGAGCTGCGAGCAGAAGCCTCCGATCAGGTATCGATCTCGTGAGTCCAGGCGGGCACGCCATTACGGGAAAGAAATTCAACGAGAGGCTTTGAGCCGTAATACCGCACCCTTCCGCCTTCCATATACGCAAGGGCCGCTTGGTCAACCTTCAAGCCTGACCGCCGAGCACGCATTGTAAGCGACGCAAGCAATTCGGCATTTGAGCCCGTCGCGGACTTGGCGTCGAATACGGCGAAATTGATCCAACCACCCGACGTGGAACGTTCCCGCAGGTGAGCTAGGCTGATGCGCATTGGGCCATCCTGTCTAATTGAAAGCCATACCGAAGATATGCCGAACACGCGAGGACGTCAACCTGCCCAGCCGCCGGCGACGAGCGCAGGCCAGGTTCAACTCCACGTTAGGCGATGGATTATCCAAGGCGATCGCGGCTGGCAATGTCGGCTCTCAAAATGCTAACAACCCTGCCTATTTCAGGTTGGAGCCGGCGAACGATGCCTGCATCTCGCGCAACGCGCGTTGATGTGGTGATCAGTGTTGCGGTCGCGGCCTTCATGTGTGCAGTGGGATTAGACTCAGGTTGCCTAACAGCACGCGGTCGACCACCGACAGTACGAATCACTTGGCTCAGCGACAAAGGCCCCCCGTGAGCCGCCGAACTCTGAATGCGGTACAGGCCGTACATGAAAGGGTATCGATCCGTTCCGCCCTCAGCATTGTAAATCTCGATGAATCGATCCCTTAGTGCCGGTACCGTTGCCCAGGTACCAGCCCAGAATGCTCTCCCGGCGCGGTCTCTTCGACGAAACAGGTGCCGCGCATCACTCCTTTCACTCCGAAATCTCCGGAGGATGGCCGCAGCCTTCTCGGGCTCAAAGATGTCTTGGATGTCGGTCGTGATCTGAAGCCTCTCGATAGGCTCAAACCGCATGAACCGACGGGCTCTGGAGAGGCCGCGACCTTTCCTAATCCACGCATAGTTGATTTGGATCTCAAGCATGCTGCGCATCAGGATGCCCGCCTCGTACGCGTGGACTGTGCCGAGCGCCAAGATTGCCTCGGCCAATCGCCGGTTTCTGACAAGAAACCCAAGACCGAGAAAGATCTTGTGATTCTGTAGCTTCGGCGTGGGGATAGTGCGCTCGATGCGCTTCGCGAGCCGAATTGCGCGACGAAGGAAGCGCGCCGAATCGAGCTGGCGGGGAGGCGCAGGCATTCAAGCGAACGTGACGTACATCTGCCTAACGCCCCAGCGAAGCTGCGAGCGAATCAAACAGGAGCAAGCGCAAAGCGCTCCCAATGTACAGATCGCCCGTCAGCTTCAGCGTTCGTTAGACCGCGGTTCCGGCGATGGCTGACTTCGCGGAAAGCGGTGAGCCTCGTTTCGAATGAACACCACAGCGAGCCCAGACAAAACTAGAGGGATCAACACCGGTCCGATCAAGCCGGTGCCCTTGTTCGTCCACAGCGCGTCCATGGTCGCCCCGCCCCAAACCACCGCGACAAGAGTCCGCGCAATCCCCGCTACCGCAGCCACCGCCAGTACGGCTGTTACATGCACCAATCGCCGAAGGGAGGGCCGGCCACCTGCGATCGTTCCGAATATCGCCCACGTAATGGCGTATAGGATGCCGGAAATGAACACTGCTTCGATCGCAAAGTGCACGGTGGCGGACAGCATCGGCGGCTCCCTCTCGTGAGAATCCTACGGGCGCGCGGCGGTCTAACCAATGGTTAGACGGCGAAGAAAGAGTTGACGAGTCGGAATAGACTGCAACGCGCCAGAGAATGTGCGGGCGGTGCCCACCCCGCCGACCTAACGCCGCTAGAAGAAATCCTGGAACCAGGTCTTGAACCGCCCCGCCACCCGTTCCAGCCCCGCCCCTCCGATCTGCCGGCGCCGGATCATCCCGGCGTTCCCGCCCGCGGCCTTGTTCCCACCGTAAATCGCGAGGCCCACGACGGTGGCGAACCGGGGCGCTTCCACTGAATCACTGAGCCCGCCGATATTCTCGCTCGGCACTCCAACGCGCACACCCATTCCGAACACGTCGGCCGCCAGCTCCGCTATGCCCGCCACCGCGGCCGCGCCGCCGGTCATTACTAATCCGCCGCTCAACCTGTTCGCATAGCCGGCGTTCGTAATCTCCTGCTGCACGAGATTGAAGATCTCGTCCATCCGCTGATGGATGATGTGCGACAACAGCTCCCGCGGGATCTGCCGGTCGCCCTGCGCCACGGTGCTCGGCAGCGATATCACGTCCGACGGATCAACGAGCGGCTCGTACGCACACCCGTGCCGCTCCTTCAGCTTCTCCGCGTCGGCTTGCGTCACGCCCAGCCCGTGCACGATGTCGCTGGTTACGCTGTTCCCGCCGTAGTTGATCGTCGCGAGATGGCGGATCTTTCCCTCGTGAAAGATCGCGATGTCGGTCGTGCCGGCGCCCAGCTCCACGAGTGACACGCCCAGCTCCCGCTCGTCCTCGGTCAGCACCGCGAGCGCGCTCGCCAGCGGCTCCAGCACCAGCTCGCGGACGCGATACCC
>CALMKE010000121.1 GCA_937867645.1 uncultured Gemmatimonadota bacterium
GGCGCCGACGCGCAGCAGCTGCTGCGCGCGATCGTCGGCAGCGGAGCCCGCGTGAAGCGGTTCGAGCTGGTGCAGCCCTCGCTGCATCAGATCTTCCTCGAGAAAGTCGGCGCCAAAGGCGTGGAGCCGGGGATGTCGGGTCATGGGTAAGCTCTGGGCGGTCATCAAGCGCGAGTACATCGAGCGCGTTCGCACCAAGTGGTTCATCATCGCCACGGTCTTCGGCCCGCTGCTGTTCGCGGCGCTCATGATCGTCCCGGCGTGGCTCACGATAAAAACCAAAAGCGCCGCGGACATCAGCTCGACGGTGATCATCGACGCGACTAACACTGGCCTGGGCGCGAAGGTCGCCGAGTCGCTCCGCGGCTTCGGCTCCGGTCCGCAGCGTACACCGGAAGTACGCGTCGTCGCTCCATCGGCGCTCACCGAGGCGGAGAGCCTGGCGACGGCCGAGGTCATGCGCAGAGCGCGATCCGGCTACGTCGTGCTCGACCATCAGACCGTTGCGGGAGAGAGCGCGCGATACGCCGGGCGGCATGCGAGCTCGCTGACCGCCATGGAGGCGGTGGAGAACGCGGTCGAGAAGACGGTGCTCGCGTATCGCTTCGAGGCCGAGGGAATATCGGCGGAGAAGGCCCGGGAGCTGACGTCCGGTCAGCTGCGCTTTCGCACCGAGCGAATAACGGACGAGGGACGCGGTGGATCGGGCGCGATCAGCGCGTTCTTCGGTCTCGGCATCGCGTTCCTGCTGTACATGTCCATCATCCTGTACGGTCAGAACATTCTGCGCGGCGTGATCGAGGAGAAGACCACTCGCGTCGCGGAAGTCGTCGTGTCGAGCGTGCGGCCCGAGACTCTGCTCGCCGGCAAGGTGCTCGGCGTCGGCGCGGTGGGCCTGACGCAGCAGCTCGTGTGGGTGGCCACGGTGGTGACGTTCCTCACCTACCGCGTACAGATCTTCGACCTGTTCGGGATCCCGGCTCCGCCGTTCGTGATGCCGGGCGTGTCGGCGGAAGACGGACTGCTGCTGCTGTTGTTCTTCGTGCTCGGGTTCGTCTTTTACGCGGCGCTGTTCGCGGCGGTGGGCGCGATGGTGAACAGCGACCAGGAAGCGCAGCAGGCGGCGCAACCTGTGATGCTCATGCTCGTGGCCGCGGCGATCTTCATTCAGCCCGTGACTTTCAACCCGACGGGCGGGCTCGCCACGACGATGTCGTGGCTGCCCTTCTCCTCGCCGATCATCATGCCGCTGAGGCTCACGATCATCAACGTGCCCACGACCGAGCTGATCGGCTCGCTGATCGTGCTGCTGCTGTCATGCCTGCTCGTGGTCTGGCTCGCCGCGCGCATCTACCGCGTAGGACTGCTGATGTACGGCAAGCGCCCGACTCTCCGCGAGCTCGGGCACTGGATCCGCTACTCCTAGCCCGCGCGAACCGACCGGAGAACGGAAGGAGCCGCGCCGCGTTCGCGCAGAATCACGAAACGGTGTGGCGCGGCGAAATCCGCTGAGTCCTCGAAGGCCGCGTCTTAGCGCGCGTAGTTTGCGCGCGTAGCGGCCGAAGAGGACTCAGCGGATTACGCCGCCCGCGCTGTACCGCAGAACTGATCGAAAGCGCCCGTGAGGTCCTGAGCGATCTCCTCGGCCGTGCGTCCTTCGATCTGATGGCGCTCCAGCATGAACACCAGCTTGCCGTCCTTGAGCAACGCGATCTGCGGCGATGACGGCGGATACCCCGCGAAGTACGTCCGCGCCGCCTTTACCGCGTCCACGTCCTGTCCGGCAAACACCGTCGTGAGCACATCGGGCTTTACCTCGTGCTGCAGCGCCCGGGCCACGGCGGGGCGCGCGTTGCGCGCGGCGCAGCCGCACACCGAGTTCACGACCACCAGCGCCGTGCCGGTCGCATCGCGCAGCTTCGCGTCCACCGCTTCGGGCGTCCGCATCTCCTCGACGCCCAGGCGCGTGAGATCCTCGCGCATCGGCGCTACCAGTCTTTCGTCGTACATCCTCTAATCCTCCACGTGCGGATCGCGCACGAGTGCAAGTATGGCGGTCTGCGGCACGACCAGATAACGCTCTCCGTCGAACGTGATGTCCACTGCCGCTTTCCTGAAGAACAGGGCGTAGTCGCCGGCCCGGGCCTGCATCGGGACGAAGCGGGTCTCCCGCATCGCCACGCGCCACGGCTCTTCGTTGTTGTCCGCGAGGTCGGGCATCGGCAGGCCGGGTCCGGTGGCGATGATGGTTCCGCCCTGCACCGCCTGGCTGTCCATCGCGGTCGGCGGCAGATACAGGCCGACCTTCGTCCGGTCCTCGCCCTCTTCGATCTTCACCAGCACGCGATCGCCCACGACGATCAGCCGCTTGCCCTTGTCGCTCATTCTCGAATTATAACCATGACACGGCCCCCGATTCCCGGGAGCGGCCCGATCGCAACGCTGGCGGAATCCAAGTTTGGAGTGTGGCAGTTT
This sequence comes from uncultured Gemmatimonadota bacterium, assembly GCA_937867645.1. Classification (GTDB taxonomy): domain Bacteria; phylum Gemmatimonadota; class Gemmatimonadetes; order Gemmatimonadales; family Gemmatimonadaceae; genus JACDCY01. The sequence continues at coordinate 2,476 of CALMKE010000121.1, forward strand.
GGAGGGGGCAGTTTGGAGTAAGGGCAGTGCCGTCAACTCCAGACTCCTCACTCCCTACTGCCACACTCCCTACTTGGATTCCCTGTCGGCATCACAGGGCCCCGTCTCTACAGGCGGTGCGCTTTTTTCAGCGAGTGCATCCGCGTCCATTGCACGATCACCGCCAGCGCCAGCGCGTACGCCGACGTCGCGGCCAGGCGGAGCAGCGCCACGTCCAGCGCCATCCCCGGCCAGTCCGCGAACGTCGCGCGCGCGGTACCCAGCGGCTCGCGGCCGAGCGCGATCAGTCCGGCGCTGACCGCCATCTCGGTCGCCGCGACGAGCAGCGCGAACAGCGGCGCGCGCCACACCCAGTGGCGCAGCGGGAAGTTCCCCAGGTGCAATGTCGCCATGGCGAAGAGAAAAACCGCGCCTGCGAGGAACCCCGCTCCCAGCAGGACCGGCTGGTCGTTGCCCGCGTTCGTCAGCAGAAACGCGCGGAAGACCCGGATGAGCAGCCCCGTGATGACGGCCATCTCCACCGTCGAGAAAGCCAGCTTCCGGAAGGGGCCCGGGCCGTGCCCGTCCCACTCCTCGTCCGAGATGCGGCGCTGATACGGCTCCGTCTGCTTCGGGAAGTAGACCATTGTCCTAAGACGATGTTGGCGCCGCGCGCGGCACGCGCGCCGCGGACCCGGTGTGCTCCGACGCGTGCGCGCCGCCTTGCTCGCTCTGCCAGCGCGCGGCCGGGAGCTCGACCACGAACTTCGTCCTGCCCGCCGAGCCGTCCGCCAGCCGGAGCGAGCCGCCGTGCGCGGCCACGATGCCATAGCTGACGCTGAGTCCCATGCCGAGTCCATCCGCGATTCCGTGCTGCGCCAGAAACGGATCGAAAATCCGGTCGCGCAGCTCCTCGGGGATTCCCGGCCCGGTGTCGGTGAACTCGACGAGCACGCGCTTGCTCTCGGTGTCGCGCTGGGCGCAGGTCGCGATCAACAGCTCGCCGCCCTCCTTCATCGAGGCGATGGCGTTCGACATCAGGTTCACCACGACCTGCTGCAGCTGCTGCGGGTCGCCGGTCACCATCGGCAGGTTGGCGTCCAGGTCCGTCTTCACCCGCACGCTCCCGGAATCCACCTGGTAGCTCCGGAGGCGGACGGTGCGACCGATGATCTCGTTGAGGTCCACCGCGCGGCTCTCCGACGCGCTTCGCCGCGCGAAGGCGCGCAGGTCCTTTATCACGTTGGCGGCGCGGATCGCTTCGCCGTAGATCGCCTCCAGCGACTCGCGCTGTGAGGCGGACAGTCCCTCCTCGCTGAGCAGAAGCTGCGCGAACGCGCTGATGCTGCTGAGTGGATTGTTGATCTCGTGCGCCACGCCGCCGACGATGGAGCCGATGGATGCGAGCCGCTCGCGCTCGATGATCTGCGCGCGCATGGCGCGCTCCTCCGTGATCACGCCTTTCAGCTCTTCGACGGTGCCGCTCAACGCGGCGGTCCGCTCGGCGATCTTGAGCTCCAGCGTCGGCAGCGACCGCCGGATGTCGAGCGCCGAGACGAAGCCGAGGATGGCCGCGCACGCGAGAACGTCCATCGGCGTGTGGACGGGCCGCGAGCCGCTCAGGGCCAGCTCCGCGGCCCAGGCGGTGAAAGTCGCGCTGGCGACCGTTCCCACCGCGAGCCCGAGCATCGCCCGCCGCGAAAGATCTTCCCCGCGCCATGCGATCAGCAGCGCCAGGAGCACCAGGCTGGTCGCCGCCGACAGCAGCGACAGGCCTCCCACCAGCTTTCCTTCGGTGTCGAGATTGCCGAGAGTGCTGCCGAGCTGCGGCAAGCCGAGCGGCAGCATGATCACGCCGGCGGCGACGACGATGAGGACCAGGTCGGCGAAGGCTTCCATCTGCACGCCGGCCCGGCTCGTGTACAGCACGCGGAGAAAACCGGCCACTACCGCCAGCTCCGCGCCGAGCAGCAGGTAATCCGCCAGCGCGGGGAACGGCGGTCGCGAGCCGTCCGCGATGAAGTGGAGGGTCCACGAGATCTTCGCGACCGCGCCGAGCACCGCTCCCGCGGTGATCCAGCGGAACAGCTCGCGCTGCTGCCGCGACAGCTCGTCGAACGCGGTAACGAAAGCGGCGATGCCCGCGAGGAAGCAGATCAGCAACAGGACACCGCCGAGGACGACGCCGTTGTATCCCTTGGCGCCGGCGGCTACGAGGATTCCGATGGCCACGATGCAAGCCGACTGCGCGCCGCGCAGCGCAAGGTCGCTCCTGCGCATGCTCTGCATCGTGCTCACCGGCTCAGCCATGCGGCGCCTCCGCGGGTTCTATCTGATCCAGTGCCCCAATCTGCCCCACCGGATGTCGGTGATGAAGGGCAGCGGGCGGTCACTGTCGTCCGCGTTGTACGAGTAGTAAACGAACATCGGCCTGCCGCGTACGTTATCCCGCGGGACGAACCCCCAATAGCGGCTGTCCTTCGAGTTGTACCGGTTGTCGCCCATCATGAACAGGTGATCCGGGGGAACGACGAGCGGCCCCCAATTGTCGTGCGAGGGCTGCTGGGGCGCGGCGCCGAACCGCGATGCCTTGAGCGCCACGTTCTTCTGCCAGTCGAACAGCTCGTCCACGGAATCGTACGCGTCGCCGGAGGTCACGCCGTACCCCTGCCGCTGCGCGATGCCGTTGAGGTACAGCACACCCTGCCGCATGTAGATGGTGTCGCCGCCCGTCGCCACCGCCCGCTTGACGAGCGTCGGCGTCGGGTCGTGCGGCTGGTCGATCTGCGGCGGGGAGACGAAGACGACTACGTCGCCGCGGCGCGGCTCGGCATACCCGGGGAGTCGCGACTGCGTGAAGGGAATGTGCGGACCGTAGCGCAGCTTGTTCACGAACAGCCAGTCGCCGACCAGCAGCGACGGGATCATGCTGCCCGAAGGGATGCGGTACGCTTCGAGGAAGAAGGTCCTGATCAGCAGGAACAGGGCGAGCGGCAGCGCGATCGCCCGGACGTTGCGCCAGAGCGCTCCGCCCTTCCCTCCAGGCTTCGCCGAGCCCGACTGTGACAAGGGGCGCGCCGTCGCGGCGCGCCCCTTTTTGGGTGCGGCTGGCAACGACAGCTAGATCAGCTGAGATGCTTGTTGACGAGCTTCGTCATCTCGAACATCGAGACCTGACGCTTCCCGCCGAACACCGGGCGCAGCGAATCGTCGGCGTTGATCATGCGGCGATTCTTGCTGTCCTGCAGGCCTTTCCGCTTGATGTAGGACCACAGGCGCTTGGTGATCTCGGTGCGCGGCAGCGGGTTGCTGCCCACGACGGCGCTGAGCGAGCCGCTCGGCTGCATCGGCTTCATGAACGCGGCGTTCGCGCGTCCACCGCCCTTGCGCTTCGTCTTCGCGCGGGACTTCGTCGCCGTCTTCTTTCTGGCGGATCCGCGCTTCACGGCCTTCTTCTTCGAGGACGACTTTTTCCGAGCCGAGCTCTTCTTCTTTGTTGCCATCGCTTCTCCTGAGTGGGATGACAGTACGGACCTGCTACTCGATCAACATCCTGCCGCGGAGCAAAGTAAATCGCAGGAGCGTACGCGCAATAGGGAAACCTATAGGGAGGACAGCAATTTCATCATCCTCACGTCGTAGGGATCGGGAGAATCGTCGTCGTCGGCTATGTCGTAGTTCTGCTGCGGCGTCTCCAGCACCAGGGGGATTCCGGCCGACCGGTCGTCCGCGAGCAGCCAGCCGAACGGCTCCACTCCGATCTCGCCTTCCCCTATGAGAACGTGCCTGTCGCGGTTGGAGCCCAGCTCCCCCGCGCTGTCGTTCAGGTGGAAGAACGACGGGGGCTCGCCGGTCGCCTCTTCGAACTCGTCGAGGATGCCGCAGAGGGCCGCGCGCGACCTGCGAATGTCGTATCCAGAGCAGAAGAGGTGACAGGTATCCAGCCCGTATCCGGTGCGCGCGCGGAGCGATTTCGGGACGTGCGACAGGATTTCCCCGATTTCCTCCGCGGTGCGTCCCATGGTCCGGCCGGCGCCCGCGGTGTTCTCCACCAGCACGCGCGTATCCGATTTCACCGCTCGCAGGGCGGCGGTTATGGCGGCGGCGATCCGCTTCGCCGCGTTCGCGGGCGTGTCGTCGCCGGCCGAGCCCGGGTGAAAACAGACCGCTCCCGCGCCGAGGGCGCTCGAGCGTTCCAGCTCCTTCGTCAGTCCGCCGCTGGCGCGCGCCCATTTCTCCGAGTCGGGCGTGGCCACGCCGAGCACGTACGGCGCGTGCACCAGGATCATCTTCGGGTCTATTCCCGAAGCGGCGACCTCCTTCCGGAATCGCTCCGCGCGCTCCGGGCGCACCGACATCTTGTCGTTGTAATACTTGGGCACCGCGGTGAAGACCTGCACCGCGGTCATGCCGCCGCGGGCCGCGCGGCGCACCGCCATGTGGACGCCGCCGTTGTTGATCGTGTGAGCGCCGATGTACCGCTTCTTCCGCTTCGCCGGAGTCACGGCAGCGCTCCGGAGCGCGCGGCATGGCGAACGGCCCCGCCCGCGGCCGTCTCCACCCAACGCACGTTCACCGAGTCACCGGCGATCGACACCCGCGGAGAGCTGGCTGCGTTTCCCGGCAGCGACACGACCTCCTGCGTGGAGAACACGTGCCCCGCGCCGGTGGAGAACGCGAGCAGTATCCTCGGCTTCGCGCTGTTCGGATCCTCGAACGCCACTACCACCGTATCGCCGCGTCCCGCGACGCTGGTGCGCACGGGGCGGTCGCCGTGCGTCACGGGAACGGTCATGTGGAGCACTCCCTCACCCGACGCGCCCAGCTTCGGCGCGTTCATCGAGTGCGTGAAATACACGCCCGGGCTCCCCGGTGGAGCGATGTGATAAGTGACATGCAGATACTCCGTCGTCTCGTCGGCGAACAGCGCGGGCAGCGGCCGCGCGCAGCGCAGATTCCCCGCGTCGCGGTCGTCAGCCACGAGCGGCGTCTCCCAATGGACGCCCCGATCGGGCGAGCGCGCGAGCATCAGCGCCGAGCTCCCGTTGGGCCGCGCCTCCCACCACGCGGCATACCTGGCCTCACCGCGCCCGACGACCGCCACCTCCGCACATCCTGCGCCTGTCCGCCCAGGCAGCGTCGCCGACTCGATCCGCGGCTCGGGCGGCGCCGTGCCATAAGTAACAGGCCCCCACGACACGCCGTCGCGCCCGCAGGCGCACAACAGAAGAAAAAGAGCTCCTGCAATTCTCATCGGTCTACTCGGGAAGTATCTTGCAATCCATGTCAGCG
>CALMKE010000122.1 GCA_937867645.1 uncultured Gemmatimonadota bacterium
CGCGAGGTGGGTACCGAGGGAATCCTCGGCGGACAGGCGAAGGTGCCGGGCGCCGCGGGCACATGGCGCGCGCTCACCGACAACGTGAACGCGATGGCCAACAGCCTGACGCTGCAGGTCCGCGCGATCGCGGACGTCGCGACCGCGGTGACGCGCGGCGATCTCAGCAGGCAGATCACGGTGGAGGCGCAGGGCGAGCTCGACGAGCTCAAGAACAACCTCAACCAGATGATCGGCAACCTGAAGGAAACCACCGAGAAGAACACCGAGCAGGACTGGCTCAAGACCAACCTCGCGAAGTTCTCGCGGATGATGCAGGGCCAGAAGGACCTGGAGACGGTGTCGCGGCTGATCATGTCGGAGCTGACGCCGCTCGTCTCGGCGCATCACGGCGTGTTCTACCTGATGGACGATTCGACGGGCGCGCCGGTGCTGCGGCTGCTCGCGAGCTATGCCTACAAGGCGCGGAAGAACGTCAGCAACGTCTTCCACCTGGGCGAGGGACTGGTCGGCCAGGCCGCGCTGGAAAAGAAATCCATTCTGCTGACGAACGTGCCGGACGATTACGTCACGATCGTGTCGGGACTCGGCGAAGCGCCGCCGCGCAACATCATCGTGCTGCCGATCCTGTTCGAGGGCGAGGTGAAGGCGGTGATCGAGCTGGCGTCGTTCCAGCCGTTCAGCCAGATCCACCAGATCTTCCTCGACCAGCTGTCGGAGAGCGTCGGCGTCGTGATCAACATGATCAGCGCGAACATGCGCACGGCCGAGCTGCTGGAGCAGTCGCAGGGTCTGACGCACGAGCTGCAGAGCCAGTCGGAGGAGCTCAAGCGGCAGCAGGAGGAGCTGAAAAAGACCAACGCGGAGCTGGAGCAGCAGGCGAAGACGCTCCGCACTTCGGAAGAGCTCCTCAAGGATCAGCAGGAGGAGCTGCAGCAGGTCAACGAGGAGCTGGAGGAGAAGGCCTCGCTGCTGGCCGAGCAGAACAGAAAGGTCGAGCAGAAAAACGCGGAGGTCGAGGCGGCGCGGGTCGCGCTCGAGGAAAAGGCCGACCAGCTCGCGCTCAGCTCCAAGTACAAGTCGGAATTCCTGGCGAACATGTCGCACGAGCTGCGCACGCCGCTCAACAGCCTGCTGATTCTCGCGCGGCTGCTCGCCGAGAACAAGGACGGAAACCTCACGCCGAAGCAGGTCGAGTTCGCGAACACGATTCTGTCGTCGGGCAGCGACCTGCTGACCCTGATCAACGACGTGCTCGATCACTCGAAGATCGAAGCCGGCAAGATGGACATCAACCCGACGGAGATCGCGCTGCCGGAGCTCACGACGTTCGTGGAGCGCAACTTCAGGCCGGTGGCGGAGCAGAAGGATCTCACGCTCGGCACGGAGATCCGGCCCGGCGTGCCGGCCACCGTCTATACCGACGGCCAGCGGGTCGAGCAGGTGATCAAGAACCTGGTGGCGAACGCGATCAAGTTCACCGAGAAGGGAAAGGTGACCTTCACGATTCGCCCCGCCGAGCCGGGACGGCGGTTCCTGTCCCGGCCGCTGCAGGAAGCGGATCAGGTTGTCGCATTCTCCGTGACCGACACCGGTATCGGCATTCCACGCGACAAGCAGCGCCTGATCTTCGAAGCGTTCCAGCAGGCGGACGGGGCGACCAACCGGAAGTACGGCGGGACCGGCCTCGGTCTCTCGATCAGCCGCGAGATCGCGCGGGTTCTGGGCGGCGAGATCCGGGTGGAGAGCGAGCCCGGCAAGGGTAGCACGTTCACGCTCTACCTGCCGGCGAGGTACCATCCCGAGACGGACGGAGACACCCGCGAGATCACGGCGCCGCGCCAGTCTCCGGCGCGACCGGCTCCGCGCCCGGGCGGCAACGTCACGTATCAGCGCCCTGCGTCCGCGGTGGCCGAGCCGGGCGTCGTGGATCGGAGCGACGAGCCGCGCGAGCAAATCGCCGATGACCGGGACGAGATCGCGCCGGGCGATCGCGTGGTGCTCATCATCGAGAACGATCCGGCGTTCGCGAAGATCCTGCTCGGCATAGCGCGCGAGCGCGGCTTCAAGGGAGTCGTGGCCATGGACGGAGACTCCGGTCTCGAGGCGGCTACCGACTACCGGCCGGACGCGATCACGCTCGACATCGACCTTCCCGGCGGCACGTATGGCTGGGGAGTGCTGGACAAGCTCAAGCACAACCCCGAAACGCGGCACATACCCGTGCACATCATCTCCGGCGTCGAGCGCAGGCAGCAGGGACTCAAGGCGGGCGCGCTGGCCTACCTGGAGAAGCCGGTCAGCAAGGAATCGCTGGATGACGCGTTCAGCCGGATCGCAACGTTCATAGACGAGCGGGAGAAGTCGCTGCTGATAGTCGAGGACGACGAGACGCAACGGAACAGCATGGTGGACCTGATCGGCGACGAGGACGTCAAGATCGTCGCGGTCGAGAGCGCGGAGGCCGCGCTCGAGGCCCTGTCCAGGCAGAAGTTCGACTGCATGGTGGTGGATCTCGGCCTGCGCGACATGAGCGGCTTCGACCTGCTCGAGCGCGTGAAGCAGGATCCCGCCATGCAGGAGATGCCGATCATCATTTACACCGGCAAGGAGCTCACGCCCGCCGAGGACACGCGGCTCCGGAAGTACGCGGAGACCATCATCGTCAAGGACGTGAAGTCTCCCGAGCGGCTGCTCGACGAGACCGCGCTGTTCCTGCACCGGGTGGAAGCCAAGCTGCCGGAACAGAAGCGCGTGATGCTCGAGCGCCTGCACAATTCCGACGCGTTGATGGCAGGCAAGCGGGTGCTGATCGTGGACGACGACGTGCGCAACATCTTCTCCCTCACCAGCGTGCTGGAAGCCCACGGGATGGAAGTGAGCTTCGCGGAGAACGGAAAGGACGCGATCGCCTCGCTCGAGCAGAACCCGGACGTGGACCTCGTGCTCATGGACGTCATGATGCCGGAGATGGACGGCTACGAGACGATGACCGCGATCCGCGAGAAGGATCAGTTCAAGGCGCTGCCGATCATCGCGCTGACCGCGAAGGCGATGAAGGGCGACCGGGAGAAATGCATCGCGGCCGGAGCCTCGGATTACATCACCAAGCCCGTGGACACCGAGCAACTTCTTTCACTGATGCGCGTGTGGCTGTATCGCTGACCCCGGAGGACGGAGTCGCGTCCTCCGAAGCGACCCTCGGCAGGAACGAGCTGGAGAAGCTCGAGATCGAGCTGCTGCTGGAAGGCATCTACCGGCACTACGGCTTCGACTTCCGCTCGTACGCGTACTCCTCGCTCCGCCGCCGGCTGTGGAAGCGGATCGACGCCGAAGGACTGGGCTCGGTGAGCGCTCTGCAGAACGCCGTGCTCCACGACCCCGGGGTGATGGAGCGGCTGCTGCGCGACCTGTCCGTGAACGTGACGGCGATGTTCCGGGACCCCACGTTCTATGTGGCGTTCCGGAACCAGGTCGTTCCGCTGCTGCGGACGTATCCGTTCATCCGGGTGTGGCACGCGGGGTGTTCCACGGGCGAAGAGGTCTTCTCGATGGCCATCCTCCTCACGGAGGAGGGGCTGTACGACCGGTGCCGCATCTACGCGACGGACATCAACGACATAGTCCTGCGGCAGGCGAAGCAGCGGATATTCCCGCTGGAGCGGATGCAGGAGTACACCGACAACTACATCAAGGCCGGCGGCAAGCGGTCGTTCTCCGAGTACTACACGGCGATGTACGAAGGCGCCCTGTTCTCGCCGTCCCTGCTGAAGAACGTGGTGTTCTCGCAGCACAACCTCGTGACCGACGGATCGTTCGCCGAGTTCAACGTGATCCTGTGCCGGAACGTGCTGATCTACTTCGACAAGTCGCTGCAGGGGAAGGTGCACGGGCTCTTCTACGACAGCCTGTCCACCTTCGGACTGCTGTGCCTGGGATCCAAGGAATCGCTGAAGTTTTCGCGCTACGAGCACTGTTACGAGGAGCTGAACCCGCGCGAGAAGATCTATCGGAAGGTCGTGTAGCGTGTTCTTCGACTTGATAGTCGCAGGAGCTTCCTGGGGAGGCCTCGACGCCCTCACGGTGCTCGTGCGCGGCCTGCCGCCTGATTTTCAGGTGCCGGTGGTGATCGTGCAGCATCGCGGCCCGGACGCGCAGAGCTTCCTGAGCGACCTGCTGCAGCAGTGGACCGGGAGGAAGGTTCTCGAGCCGGAGGACAAGGAGCCCATAGAGCCCGGTCACATCTACATCGCGCCGGCCAACTACCACTTGCTCGTCGAGCCCGGCCACTTCTCGCTGACCACGGAGGCGCCCGTCCGCTACAGCCGGCCGTCCATAGACGTGATGTTCGGCTCGGCGGCGCACGCGTACGGGCGGCGGTTGATCGGCATGGTGCTCACGGGGGCGAACGAGGACGGGTCGCGGGGACTCCAGTGCGTCGAGGAGTACGGCGGCTACTGCGTGGTGCAGGATCCCGCGACCGCGGAAGTCGCGACCATGCCCGAGGCAGCTCTGCGGCGCGTTCCGCGCGCGGCGAAGCTCTCCCTGGCCGACATACCAGCGCACATCGTGGACGTCTCCCGAAACGGACCGCCTGAATCCGTGAGAGTCAGCGCGTGAGCGACAAGGTCAACATCCTCATCGTGGACGACCGCCCGGAGAACCTCCTCGCGCTCGAAGCCATTCTGGAGCCGCTGAACGAGAACCTCGTGCGCGCCAACTCCGGCGAGGAAGCGCTGCGCGAGCTGCTGAAGCGAGACTTCGCGGTGATCCTGCTCGACGTGCAGATGCCGGGAATGAACGGGCTCGAGACCGCGCAGTACATCAAGGCGCGCGAGCGGTCCAGGTCCATCCCGATCCTCTTCCTCACCGCGATCAACAAGGAAGAGTCGTACGTGTTCAAGGCGTACGAGGTGGGCGCCGTGGACTACCTGTTCAAGCCGTTCGATCCGGAGATACTCCGCTCGAAGGTGGCGGTCTTCGTGGACCTCTGGCGCAAGCAGCAGCAGATCCAGAAGCAGGAAGAGCGTATCCGGGAGTCGGAGAAGCGCGAGCTCGAGCTGCGGCATCGCACGACTCTGCTCGAGACCGAGGCCCGATCCGCCGAGGAGCTCGCCACCGTGAACGACGAGCTGCAGCGCCGGCAGTACGAGCTCGAGCGCGCGATAACCGCGCGCAGCCGCTTCTACGCCTCGATGAGCCACGAGCTGCGCACGCCGATCAACGCCGTGCTGGGATACAGCACGCTGATGCTCGACGGGATCTACGGGAACCTGAACGAGAAACAGCGCGAGGGGCTCGAGCGCACCCACCGCGCCGCCAAGCACCTGCTCGAGCTGGTGAACGACGTGCTCGATCTGTCCAAGATCGAGGCCGGCAAGATCGAGCTTGCCATGCAGCCCGTGCAGTTTCCCAGCCTGATCGAGGACCTCTTCGTCACCGTCGCGCCGTTCGCCGCCGAGAACAAGACCAAGCTCGACCTCAGCATGGAAGGCGACCCGGTGACGATCGTGTCGGACCCGCGCAGGGTGAGGCAGGTTCTGCTCAACCTCGTGTCGAACGCCATCAAGTTCGGCGGGGGCAAGCCGGTGCGCGTCATCTGTCGCGGCACGCCGGAGGGCGGGGTGCAGATCGAGGTCATCGATTCGGGGGCGGGCATCCCGACCGAGGATCTCACGCGAATCTTCGACGAATTCGTCCAGCTCGGACAATCAGCGCAGCCGGGCACCGGGCTCGGCCTCCCGATATCGCGCCGGCTGGTCGAGCTGCTCGGCGGCACGCTCGAGCTGGAATCCGAGGTCGGCAAGGGCAGCTGCTTCCGTGTCACGCTCCCGCCGGGCGTGGCGGTCAGCGAGAACGGGACCGACCCGGCCTTCGATGGCGCCGCCGCCGAAACAGCCGCTCCCGTGCCGCGCGCGGAAGCGCCCGAGGCGAGAGCCGCGCAGGCCGGCTAGCGGACTCGTCGGCGTCTGTGAACGCCAACGCCGCGGGAATAGATTTCACCCATGGCTCTTCCTCGTGCAGGCGTGTTCAACGACGGGCTCATCGCGGAGCAGTGGGAGCGCTTCCAGCGCGATCCTGCTTCGGTCGATGAGAGCTGGCGCCAGTATTTCACCATCGCGCGGACGCTTGCCGGGACGGCAGCGCCGGAGGGAGCGGCGCCCGACGCGGCGCTGCTGCGAAAGGTCGCCGGCGCCGCGGGTCTCGTCGCCGGGATTCGCGCGTTCGGGCACCTGGCGCTGCAGCGGGATCCGCTGGGGAGCCTTCCGGGCGGCACGCCCGAGCTCACTCCGGAATTCCATGGAATTACCGAGCAGGATCTCGCGGCCGTACCGGGATCCGCGCTGGGCTTCCCGCAGGCGACGGCGGCGGACGTCGTCGCGCACCTCCGCCATCTGTACAGCAGCTCCATCGGACTGGAGTTCGAGCATCTCGGCCGGGCGACCGAGCGCGAGTGGCTGCGGAATGAAGTCGAATCGGGCGCGCTGCACGAGCCGCTCACGGCGGAAGAGAAGATCGCGCTGCTTCGCCGCCTCACCGAAGTCGAGGGACTCGAGCGATTCCTCGGGCGCGCCTACCAGGGATACAAGCGCTTCTCCATAGAGGGAACCGACGCGCTCGTCCCGATGCTGGACGAAGTGATCCGGCGGGCGACGGCCGACGGCGCGCGCGAGATATCCATGGCGATGGCGCACCGCGGGCGGATCAACGTGCTCGCGCACATACTCGGCAAGCCGTACACGGCGATCTTCGCGGAGTTCGAGGGCAAGCACGCCGCGACGAACAGTCCCGACGGCACGGGCGACGTCAAGTATCATCTCGGCGCGCGCGGAGAGTATCCGGCGGGCAACGGCATCGCGGCCGTGACGCTCGTGCCCAACCCGAGCCATCTCGAGTTCGTGAACCCCGTGCTCGCCGGCGTCACGCGGGCGCTGCAACGCAAGGCGGGACAGCCGGCGGAACGGGACGAGTCGGCGATCGTGCCCGTGTGCATACATGGCGACGCCGCGTTTCCCGGCGAGGGCGTCGTAGCGGAGACGCTCAACCTGTCGCGGCTGCGCGGTTACCGCGTGGGCGGCACGATCCACATCATCGTGAACAACCAGATCGGCTTCACCACGGATTCCGTGGACGGCCGGTCCACCCGCTACGCCGGCGATCTCGCCAAGGGATTCGAGGTTCCGATCGTGCACGTGAACGCCGACGACGCCAGCGCGTGCCTCCGCGTCTCGCGTCTCGCGGTCGCGTTCCGCACGAAGTTCGCGAAGGATTTCCTGATCAACCTCGTCGGGTACCGGCGGCACGGGCACAACGAAACCGACGAGCCGTCGTTCACCCAGCCGGTGATGTACGCGAAGATCCGCGCGCATCCCACTGCGCGCGAAGTGTGGGCGTCGCAGCTCGTTCGGGACGGGATCGTCACGCAGGAGCAGGCCGGCGCGATCGAGGCCGAGGTGAACGCGAAGTTCGAGGCCGCGCACGCGTCCGCGCAGGCCGACGTGGATCCCGTTGAGCAGCCGCGACCCGAAGCGGGCGCCGCCACGGCCTCGACCGCCGTGCGCGCGGAGCAACTGGTCGCGCTGAACGAGCGGCTGCTGGCGTGGCCGAAAGAGATGAAGGTCAATCCGCGGCTCGCGAAGAACCTCGCGCGCCGGCGGGACGCGGTTGGCCAGGCGGGCGGGATAGACTGGGGACACGCCGAAGCGCTGGCGTTCGCGTCCATCGTCACGGACGGCGTCTCGATCCGATTCTCCGGGCAGGACGTGGAGCGCGGGACGTTCTCGCACAGGCAGGCCGTGTTGCACGACGCGGAGACGAACGAGACGTACGTGCCGCTGCAGCATCTCCCCGATGCCAAAGCTGCGTTCGAGATCTACAACAGCCCGCTTTCGGAGACGGCGGTGCTCGGCTTCGAGTACGGCTTCAGCACGGCGGCGCCCGACGCGCTCGTTCTGTGGGAAGCGCAGTTCGGCGACTTCGTCAACGTCGCGCAGCCGATCATAGACCAGTTCATCGCGTCGGACCACGCGAAGTGGGGCCAGGACTCGAGCGTCGTGCTGCTGCTGCCGCACGGGTACGAGGGACAGGGGCCCGAGCACTCGAGCGCGCGGCTCGAGCGGTTCCTGCAGCTGTGCGCCGAATCGAACATGCGCGTGGCGTATCCGTCCACGCCGGCGCAGTACTTCCACATCCTGCGGCGGCAGGCGGGCCGCGCGCAGCGGCGGCCGTTGATCCTGATGCAGCCGAAGAGCCTGCTGCGCATGCCCGAAGCCGCGTCGCGGCTGGCGGACCTCGCCGAGGGAACGTTCCAGCCCGTCATGGACGATCCGGCCCGCGCCGAAGGGCGCGACCAGGTGAAGCGCCTGGTGTTCTGCACGGGCAAGATCTATTACGATCTGCTCGCCGGCGGTCCGCCGCCGGAAGTGGCGCTCGTCCGCGTGGAGGAGCTGTATCCCTGGCCGCACGAGGATGTGACGCGCGTCGTGGACGCGTACCCCAACGTCACCGAGGTCGTGTGGGCGCAGGAGGAGCCGAAGAACATGGGCGCGTGGACGTACGTCGCGCCGCTGCTGCGCGTGTCCACGGGTGATGCGCTCATCACGCGCTACATCGGCCGGCCCGAGCGCGCGAGCCCGTCGGAGGGGTACGCCGCGTCGCACGCCGCGGAGCAGAAGCGAATCGTCACGTCGGTGCTGTCGCTCGCGCAGCCCGCGCGCGGTCGCAGGGGTGCCTTAGCGTCGTCCTGACGTAAAGTTTGGAGTGAACTCCAGATCACCTCATCGGTCTTGCCGCTCGCTGGCTGCTCCCGAGAATCGCGATGACTGCTCCTCGGTGAATCTCGACTTCCGCATCGATCAGTCCTCCTCGTCGCTCCCGCGGCATCGGGAACTGTCAACTTATTTCCGGACCTCTAAACGGGGCTACCGTCAGGCGTAGGCGTACTCCTCGACCCGGTTCATGCTTGGATCCAGGCTAAAGAGCCGCTGGTCGCCGTCGTACACCCAGAGCCGGTCGAAGACCCAGCCGTTGGGGTCGCCGCGCCACTTCCTCACCGGCCTTCCCAGAGCGTCGTAGTCGTACTTCACCTTGGACCAGTTATCGTGGTAGGCGCTGTCGAGCCTGGCCTCGGCGCTCCAGTGGTAGTCGCGCGTGTAGAAGCCGGCCTTGTACTTCTGCGTCACGTTCCCGTCGGCGTCGTGCGTGAAGGTGATCCCGTTGAAGGACTGGATGCGGTTGCCAGTGCCAGAGACGCCGCCCAAATCGGTGCGGTTGCCCACCTGGTCGTAGCTGAAAGACTCGCTCGACACGGCACTGCCGCACCCAATGGACAAGCCGTAATCGGGGCTCTCGCTATTGATCACGCACAGTTCGTCCGTGTTGCGGCCGGTCAAGCGGCCGAGGTTGTCATACGAATAGGTCCAGCGCAGCCCGCTGCCTTGCACCGTGGCGAGCACTCGCTTGATGCGGCCGATGTCGAAGCGCGCACGCGATTTGAGCGACGGCGAAGAATCAATCATTTCGCCACCGCCCGGCTTGGGCACTCGTATAAGCCGTGTTAGTCTCTATTCATCTCGAGCGGCCCAACTTCGGAAAAGACGCCGATTTTTCTTCCTTGTTTCCTCGGCTTTCAGCTGACCGCTTCTTCGTAGATCCTCCCACATCACCGCCCGTCGAAGGTCTGCCCCACCCAAGTAGCCGTAGCCGATAGATACCAACGCCAAGCCCCACCAGACCCATGCTTTCCAGCGTGTGGCTGGACCCTCAAGTAGAAGCATGCCCACAAAACCCATCAGAAACGCCCCAGCTCCCGCCACCGCGTAGGAGAGCCAATGATAACGAGGAATTACTGGTCGAGCTAAGCCAACGAGCGCGCCTCCGAGAGCTCCGCCCGCGTAGTAGCCCACGATTACTCGGAGTAACCACAACACGCTCTGGTTCCGTAGCAAACCAAAGATGTACATCCCGACCGCTATAGCCGTGAAAACCGTGGCAACCATCAAGCTCCACGCAGCTCCCCAAGCGATGTCATCTCGTAAACCTTGCCAGCTACGATGCATCACGTCCTGCTACCGAACGCAGGCACCAAGGTGTCGCATCCCATAGACCGCGCCGATGCCGGGGATGTATTCTACGAAGTCCAGATCGCGACTGGCGCTCTGGACTACTGCTGTGCTAACAACTTCCTGTGCATATGCATCGGCGGCAGCGCGCCCATACGCATAGCCCGAGGCGCGGAACGCCGTGGCATCTGCTGCAGCGGCTCGTCCCAATCCAGCCGAGCCAGGGCGGGAATTGAACATATTACCAAGAGCGTAGCGGTATGAGGCATTAGCTGAGGCACGGCTTGACAACGAAGCTGCTACGCTCTGTCCCGCTGCTCTCACCGCTTTGTAGTGCGCCGGTAGACCAGCCGCGCTTAACATCCCCGAGTAGCATTCGCCAACATTACCCAGCCGCTTTTTCATAGCCGGCCATACGCCGCGCAAAGCTTGCTCCGCTTCCGCACCTGTCGGTCCGTTCCCGCCGTTCCAGTTCTCGTCGCCGTAGCCAGTGAAGTTCATCCAGCCGCCGCCGCGTTTACCGAAGTTGTTGCTCCAGCCCTGGTCACGCGGCGTCGAAAATGGCCAATCCCTCCGGCCCGTAATTATCACCGGTGGCAGATTACACGGCGGACAGAGTCCATACGGGTCCCACCCGTTCACCGGATCGTTGCCCGCGAACGCGTACAGGTTGATCCCGCCCGAGAGCCCGATCGGGTCCTCGCTCATGAACCGCCCGGTCTCGTAGTCGTACCAGCGGTTCCGCATGTAGTAGAGGCTGATTACGTCGCCCTCCCAGTGGAGAGCTTTCCACTTGAGCTGGTTGTTGTAGGCGATCCCGGTCTCGGTGGGAGTGCCCCAGGCGTCGTAGGAGTTGGCCTGCGAGACGTAAGCCCCTCCCTCGATCAATCCTAAGATGTTGCCGATCTCGTCCTGCACGTGGTAGCCCACGGCCTCGATTCCCGTGGGACCGCGGAGCGTCGCGATAGGCCTGCCGCGTCAACGCGAGCATCACGGTGCCCGCATCACGGTACGTCGCGCCGCCGTTTCCGCAATTCGCTGCCGATCGCCCACCCGCCTCCGACTGCGACAAAGGGAATCGTACCCCATTCCGCGAGTTCCCACCGTGCCGGCGAGCCTGCGATCAGAATCGTGAGCGCAAACGCGCCCAGCAGTCCTACGAGGACGCCGATTCCGTACGCTCCGAACCGTTCCCCGCTAAATGGCCTCAGCAATCCGACGAGCCCACCGCCTACAATCCCGATGGCGAGATATGTGAATATCGTAGAGAGGAACGTCACGCCGTTGCGCTCGAACGGCTCTGGTCCACGAACGACGTACAAACCTGTTACCCAGATACAGTAAAACGCGGCCACCCACAACCCGCCGGTGATCCCCCACCGGAGATTGGAGCCAAGCTTCGTAGGACTAATCCAGCGAGATTTTATCGGTAACACGCGTTGAAGGCGCGGTGCCCCGCGTTGATGGTGCCGACCCATGGAAGTATTTCGAGTGGATTGAAATTTCCTGACATCCCTGTCTGGGTTGCCCATCGTGACATGTTATCCACCATGTCAGGGGCCGCCGCCCCAGCAAGCCCGCCCGCCGCGTTCACAAGCCGTCGCTGCTCGACCGTACCGAACGTTATTCCAAGCTGGCGAACGAGGGCTGGATTCCACGATCTCACGTAAGTGACGGCTGCTTTCCCACCGAACATGAAAGCGGTTGCCCCCGCTCGTCCACCTACCACATCCAGCGCTAGGCTCGCCGACGCAAATCCAATGGAGGCGTAACATTGTGAATTTCCACGCCATGTCTTGGCTGGCGTTCGCGGAGCAAATACCCGCGCTTCGGGTGGGTATCTGCGCCGCGTCTCATCGAGACCAGGGAATACCGGCTCAGTGCCGCAATTCCACGGATCGGGGGACTCGCACTTCGTTGGACCGCGCGGCGGTTTTGTGTTGATCACCGCGGGATCGCAAATAGCCGCACCGGTCCCGACCCGCCCGTAACAATCAAGACCATATGGATCGGAGCCGCCAATCGGATCGTTGCCCGCGAACGCGTATAGGTTGATCCCGCCCGCCAAGCCGACCGGGTCCTCGCTCATGAACCGCCCGGTCTCGTAGTCGTACCAGCGGTTCCGCATGTAGTAGAGGCTGATCACGTCGCCTTCCCACGCCAGGCTCTTCCACCGGAGCCGGTTGTTGTAGGCGATGCCGGTCTCGGTAGGAGTGCCCCAGGCATCGTAGGAGTTGGTCTGCGAGACATAGGCCCCGTTCTCCACGATGCCAATGATGTTCCCGAGCTCGTCCTGCACGTGATAGCCCACGGCGTCGATTCCAGTGGCACCGCGGATGGTCGCGATAGGTTTATCGATTCCCGGGGCGTAGGCGTACTCGTCGATCCGCTGCATGTTCTGGTCGAGGCCCACGAGCAGCTGATCGCCGTCGTACAGGAACAGCCGGTCGAAGGTCCAGCCGTTGGGATCGCCCCGCCACTTTCTGACCAGCCTGCCTTGCGCGTCATAGTCGTATTTGACCTTGCTCCACGAATTATGATACGCGCTGTCCAGCCGCGCCTCCGCGCTCCAGTAGTAATCCCGGTACTCGGAGCCGCTGCGGAACTTCCGCGTGACGTTCCCGTCGGCGTCGTGGGAGAAGGTGATCCCGTTGAAGGACTGGATCCGGTTGCCGGTGCCTGTCACACCGCCCATGTCCGTGCGGTTGCCCACTTGGTCGTAGCTGAAGGCTTCGCTGGTAATCAAGGAACCGCATGACGTGGATAACCCGAAATCGGGGTTCTCGCCGTTGTTCAGGCAGAGCTCTTCAGTCAGGCGGCCCGTCAGGCGGCCGAGGTTGTCGTACGAGTAGCTCCAGCGGAGCCCGCTGCCCTGCACGTTGGCGAGCACTCGCTTGATGCGCCCGATGTCGTCGTACTCGTAGCCGCGGTAGAAGTTGTTCTGCAGGTTCCCGGCGCTGAACTGCGACTGGATCACGCCGTGCAGGCTGGTGTGGCTCTCGCTCCGCGTTCCCGAAGTGTTGGGGAAGGTCGTGCCCGCCCTCAGTTGCTCCGCAGTGTAGGTCATCGAAAGCGCATTCTGGCCGGCGAAGGCGAAGGAGCTCAAGGCGCCCGTGGTAGCGTCCCAGTTGTAGTACCGTTGCGGGAAATTGACGGCCGTGTTCGACGTGACGTTCATCGTGTCGGGCGTGGCCAGGTCGGGATTATTCGAGTGGTAGATCCGGAACCGCTTCGCTCCCGCCGGCGACTCAAGCTAGGTCACGGTCGAGTCCGAGCCGGAAAAAGGGTCGTAGAACATCGAGTCCCGGGCTACCGAGTTCCAGGCCACTGTGATCCGCCCGTCCGATGAATACGAGAAGTAATCGCTCGTCGTGTTGGCACCGGCCTTGGACAGGATCCGGCCCAGGTTGTCATAGGTCATGTCCACGCGCTGCCCGCGGCGGTTGGTGGTGCTCTTCACCAATCCGCGCTTATCATAGCGGATCGTCGTGGCCGCGCCCAATGGATCGATCTGTCTTGTCGGCCAGCCCAAAGCGTTGTATTCCGTGGAATAGACCTGGGACTTCTGGTCAGTCATGCTCGTCTGGAAGAGCGCGTCGTAGCCCAGAGTCACGGGTTGGCCGTTCACGCCGTCGTACAGATATCGCGGCCGGTTCACCGGGTCGTACTGGATCGTTTGTGTCGGACGCCCGGACGGAGTAACGGTGCTGGTCCGGCCATAGGAATCGAAGGTCGCGTCCACGATCCTGTTGCCCGGGGCCACGGTCCGGCGCACGTTAGCGAAGATGCCCTCGTACTCGAAGCTGCTTTCGTGGTTAAAGGCATCCACCACGCGCCGCAGCGCCTGGGTTGTGCTGTCGTAGTAATAGCGGACGATCTGCACGGGCTGCGCCGAGGCCGAGTAACGAATCGAATCCACGTTGCCGTTGGAGGTATTGAGATAGCGGTACTCTTCCCGAGTGCCCGGCCCCCACACCTGCTGGAGCTGGCCGAAGACTCCATAGCCGAAGCTCCGCTCGGCTTCGCCAGCCGGCTGCATCCAGTCGAGGAAAGCTCCGTTCCATCGAAAATAATCGATCGCGCCATCGAGCCGTCTGACGGACGTTGGGCGCGTCCCGTCATAGGTGACCGTGGTGCCGCGGCCGGCGGGATCGGTCGTGGTTCGCGGCTGGCCAAAGGGATTGACCGTAAAGGAACTTGTATTCCCCTCGGGGTCGGTTACGGAAGCAGAAACGCTGCCGAGGGATGTGACGCTCGCAGGTGAGCTACTACTCGTAAACGATGTGGGCACACCTTTGGTCTGCCATGAGTCGAAACGGACGATCGGCTGCGCGGGTGATGTGCCGCCCCCGCCCGCGTCAATTTCGACCTGCGGAAGCAATTGCTCGACCATTCGCCATGAGGTCGGGCTATAACCGTACTGCGATACTCCGCCACGCCGGTCGGTCACGGTCGAGAGGCGGCCCGAGCCGTCGTAGCCGAACTGCGTGAAGTACGAATCCGGGTCGGTGATCCGGGTGAGCTTCCGGCTCCCGTCCACGGAAATGCTCGTGACGCGGTTGGGTCCGCCCTGGGATATCTCGGTGATCGAGGACAGCCCGGAGCCACCGTAAGCGAGGGAGTGATACGGCGCAGCCATCCCCAGGTAGCGCGCTGGCACCTCGATCGTAATCAGCTGCGAGCCGCTGTAGGAGAAGTTGCTTCGGCGGCCCGTCCTATCGGTCGTGTATATGTGGAGACCGGACTGATTGAAAACCGCCTTGACGCCATCGGGATAGGAGCGGGTGTAGTAAGTCCCGTCGTACGTGAGATACGAAAAATCGGTTGCGTAAACACTAAGCCCGCTGAACCTGACCGCCGTGCCGTCACCTTCCGCGATGAGGTACCCGCCAACGCCCGGGAAATAGAGGCGCTGAATGCCGGCCATCGTCCATCCGGACGCAATCGGCGAGCCGCTCTCGTTGACGACCATCAACTCGGTCTGGCGGCTCAACACTTCATTGCCACCAGATCGCACGGCTGTAACCGTGATCGTCATCGCGTACACTCCGGTGGCCATGCCAGTCGCGTCGATCTGGCCGCCTAACCGGACCGAGCTGCTGCTACCCTGAAAGTAAATCCGCCCCGAGTTGCCGTTGACGAAGGAAGCGGGGGAGCTGTTGACCTGGACATCGAGCCAGTACTCGGACACTGCCGGCGACGTAGCACCGAAGATGATGTCTGCATACACGAACGGCCGCGGGAAAGCACGGTCGCTGTTGTACACCAGCGCAACTGCATTCGCCGCGTCGAACGAGAAGAAAGGCACGGTGCTCTGCGCGTAGGTGACGGCGAAGCACGCCGCCGCGCATAGCGCCGGGCTCTGGTAGCTATTGTTGGAATATGATATGTCCAACGTAAGCGGCGTCGGATCCGGATTGGCGACCGAGACCGTCAGCGTCGTGAGCAGCCTTGCAGCTGTGGCACCTGTAAGCGCCTCCACCGACACCCATCCGGATCCGGGCGTCGAGGACGTCGTGGTCCACACGGCGTGCGAGGCGGACGACATCGCGGGCACGAGGACCGTAGTGTAGTCAGGTGCGCAGCCTGTTACCGCTGCTCCGTCACACGACGTCAGAATTTCCCAATAATCGTCATACGCGGTGTAGTTGGTTAACGTGAAGTAAACGTACTGGCTCGAACCCGGAGTAATCGTTGTGCTCCCGTCACAAGGAGAAATCTCCGAGTCGCCGCCGTAACACGGCGTGGCAATCTTGACGACTGCAGTCACGATGGGGGAAGCGGTTCTTACAGTCGCGTTGGAAGCGCCGAGGGGCGACGCCATGCAAAAACCGAAGCAAAGGCCAACCGCAAGCCCGCGAGAAAACGGTGGCATCGGTCTCGTCCTCAGCGGTTGGTGTTGGCGGACGCTCGCACCTGTCGTGCGCGAGCGAGAATCGCGGCGACGTTCGCGTCGAATCTCGGCTGCTGCGCCGGACTCAGAACGGCGCGCATATCGCTCAACTGAACCCGCTGAAGCTGCGCGATGCTATCTGCCATCACCGACCGCCGGCTCGGGTGGCGCCCTTTCTCGAATAGCAGGTAAAGCTGCTGCTGACGCGAGTGAAACACTGTGCTGACTCGCGTCACCTGCTCCCGCGTCAACTCTATCCCGGCAAAAAGGTTCCAATCACCGGCCGCGACGGGTGGCCTCGTACCGTAGCGAGGATGCGGGTTCCCGGTTGAAGCCGCTCCTTGTGCGAATGCCGGAAGGGAAAAAGCCGAAAGGCCGAAGAGGAAGCAGCCGAACCACCTCGCGCATTGGGGCATGGCGATTACTCTCGTTTAGAACGTTGGCGAAACGTCTCAATGGCGCGAAAGTACCGTCCGGCTTTCGTTATGCAACTCCCCGGTTTTTCTTCGGACTACTACTACTAATAGTTTTTCCTCATGCTTCGGTTGCGCGCATGACCTCTTCAACCGTCGTGAGCCCCGCGAGTGCTTTGGTATATCCGTCGGCAATAAGTGGGACCATGCCGGCGGTGATCGCCGCATCATATAACTCATGTCGTGCCGCACCTGCCACGATGAGTTGCCGAAGATGGTCATCCACGACGAGCAACTCAAAAACTCCGATCCTTCCACGGTAACCAGTTCCTCGGCATTCCCGGCACCCGGAGCCGCGGGACAGCTCCGTGCCACTCTCTATATAGTCTCCGATCGCTGCCATGATCGCCGCCTCGGGTCGGTATGAAACCCTGCAGCGATTGCACGTGCGTCGTACGAGGCGCTGCGCAAGCACGGCATCAAGTACTCCAGCTACCAGGTACGGCGGAACGCCGAGATCGACGAGGCGCGGTATCGTACCGGCCGCGTCCCTGGTATGGATGGTGGAGAATACCAGATGGCCGGTCATCGCGGCCTGGACTCCAATTTCCGCGGTTTCCGAATCGCGCATCTCGCCGATCATCACCACGTCCGGATCCTGTCGCAGAATGGAGCGCAGGGCGGACGCGAAGGTTACTCCCGCTCCACGATGCACAGGCACCTGTGTCACGTTCTCGAGATGGTATTCGATCGGGTCCTCGACGCTGACGATCTTCTCAGCTGAACGCTCACGTCGCTGAAGTGCCGCGTACAGAGTGGTCGTCTTGCCCGACCCGGTAGGTCCGGCCACCAGAAGCATTCCGTGACGGCGGCCAGCGAGTCGTGAAACCTGCTCGAGGAGATCCGTTGACATGCCCAGCTCGTCCAGCGATATCGGCTGGCCGCCCCGGTCGAGCAAGCGAAGTGCGATGCTCTCCCCGAACATCGTCGGCACAGTCGACACGCGCATGTCGAACTCGCCTGCGTCGAGACGCACCCGCAGCCGCCCGTCCTGCGGCCGCCTGCGTTCAGCAACGTCCAGCTCCGCCAGCAACTTTATCCGCGAGATCACGGCGTGTTGCAGCGCGGCCGGAGGCGGTGGCCCGGGCACGAGCACACCGTCGATGCGGAACCGCGCGGTGAGCGAGTCGTGGAAGGCGTCCAGGTGAACGTCGCTGGCGCCAGCGTCAGCGGCATCACGTAGAAGGAGATTGACGTACCGTACCACCGGCGGCTCGTTGGCCAACTCCCCTATGTCGGTCGCTAGATACAGTTCAGCGGGCTCGTCACCGTCTCTGTGTGCCCTCGTTCCGGCGAGCCGCTCTACCTGTCGCTCAAGCTCTCCTCGTGTCGCTTCTTGGACGACGGGCGTTAGATCGTAAGTCGAGGCAATTTCCGATATGGCTTCCGTGAACGCGCCTGGCGCCAAAAGAATCAGTAGCCGCCCGTCGTCCAGAATGCCTGCTGGCGCCACTCCGTGATGAAGCAGATAGTCACGGGAAATCGCATGATGCAGAGCCAAGGGCGCGACGCTGGGACTCGACTCCGAAGAAGCGTGCGCTTCAACCCTGCTCTCGTCAGTCATCTTACGAAAGAGAGTATCGCCGTTTCCCGTGACCGAAAGAAGCCAGGGTTGCATATCCGTTTCCCACGGTATATTCGTCGCAGCCGAATAGCGAGGCCACGATGCAAAAAAGTAACTCACCCAAGCGGGACGGTTTCACCCTGATAGAAATGATCGTCGTGGTTGCAATTATCGCAACTCGATCCCGTGAGATGGCTTTTCGCTGTCGCTGTTTTGTTGGTCCCGCGCATCGGCCATGCGCAGACGCTGACGGATACGGTCACGATCAAGCTGGTGAACGTGGATCTTCATTCGGCGAGCTCGGCCCGCCGCCTGCCATGCTGAACGACCAGCTCCGGCAGAACACGCAGGCGACGATGAACCCGGTCGCTGGAACCGTTCAGATCGCAGCCGGCGGCGCGACGTCGCTGACCGGGGAAACGACGATAATTCCCGACCCTCGCAGCAACGCCCTTCTTGTCCGTGCGAACCGCCAGGATTATGAGCTGATAGCAGCCGCGGTGAGAGAGTTGGACGTCAGGCCGCTTCAGGCGCTGATCCAGATGGTCATAGTCGAAGTACGCCGGGATCGATCTCTCGCGTTCGGAGTAGACGTCACCCTTCCTCCGCATCGGCTTCCCACCAATCCGGATGTCACCGTAGAGGGATCGCAGCTGGGCTCATCGGTGAGCGATGCCGTACTCAAAATTGTGGGCATAGGAGGGATTCGCGACCTCGAGACAACGTTGCGAGCCGCAGCGTCGCGCGGAGACGTGTCCATCATGAGCCGGCCGTCGGTAATAGCCGCGAACAACGAGCGCGCCGAGATTCTTGTTGGAAGCCAGCGTCCCTTCGTTCAGGTCTCCCGTTCCCTGCCGACGGACGCTCCGTCGAGGGATCAGGTCGTTCAATACAAGGATGTCGGAACCAAGCTGGTCATTCGCCCGACAATAAGCGCCGATGGCTACGTGATGCTGGAGGTTACGCAGGAAGTAAACGCCGCGACCAATGAGACCGCATTTGATGCGCCGGTAATTTCCACCAGGTCGCTGCAAACCAGATTGCTCTTGAAAGACGGCCAAACGGTTGTGATAGGAGGGCTGACCGATCGGCAGCGAGACATTACACAATCCGGCACACCGATCCTGTCAAGCATCCCGCTCATCGGTGGCCTATTCGGGCGGACTTCGCGTCGAACGACTGAGACCGAGCTATACCTGTTCATAACCCCTCACGTGCTGAAGAGCGACGAAGACGCTGACGCATTGACGCAACCGTTACGGGATCGAACGGGCCAAACGGATTCGCCAGCGTTCCCCGTTCCTCCGCCGAAGAACCGTTGAGGTGAGAATTCAGTGTCGGTTGCTTCGCATTTGCCAATAAAGCCTGTGCTCGGAAGGATGACCCTCGGCGGTCTTGCGCTGGCTCTGGTACTTCTAGCGCCGCCGCTCCGGGCGCAGGAGCACGGTGCCGCGGCGCTCGCGAACGCGGTGAAGCTGCTGGGCCCGGAAACTCCGCGCGTGCTGTACATCGCGGCGCACCCGGACGACGAAGACGTGCGGCTGATCACCTGGCTGTCGCGCAGCGGCCGCGCCGAGGTGGCTTACCTCTCGCTCACGCGCGGAGACGGCGGACAGAACCTCATCGGTGACGAGCTCGGCGAGGCGCTCGGCGTGCTGCGGACGCAGGAGCTGCTCGCCGCGCGGCACATAGACGGCGCCCGGCAGTTCTTCACGCGGGCATACGACTTCGGTTACTCCAAGAGCGCGGAAGAGACGTACACGCACTGGCCCCGCGACTCGCTGCTCGGCGACGTGGTGCGGGTGGTGCGCTCGTTCCGGCCACACGTGATCGTCGCGACGTTCTCGGGAACTCCGCGCGACGCGCACGGCCAGCACCAGGTCTCGGGGCAGCTGGCGCGCGAGGCGTATGACCTGGCTGCCGACGTCGCGCGCTTTCCGGTCGCCAGGTTTGGCGCGCCGTGGACGCCGCTCAAGCTGTACCGGAACGCGGGGTTCTATCCGGATGGCCCGCACGTGACGATGAACGTGGGCGAGTACGACCCGCTGAGCGGAATGTCGTACGATCAGATCTCGAGCCTCAGCCGGGCGAACCACAAGTCCCAGGGACTGCGCGGGAATTTCCGGTTCGGCGAGGTGAGGGTCCGGTATTACCGCGAGGCCTCGCGCCTTACTCCGGAGATCCCGCGCGAGCAGGAGACGTCCGTGCTCGACGGATTGCCGGTGACGAACCGGGTCGCGACCAACGGCGCCGACTCCGGCAATGTTGCTCTGGACGTACGGTCTCCGGCGAGCGCGATCGCTTACATCGGGCGGCACGCGCCGCGCAGCGAGGGCGAGCGGGCGCGCTACGACAGAGCCGCGATCGCAGCTACCGGGATCGCATTCGAGGCCATAGCGCCCCGCAACTACGTAGCCGTCGGCGACAGCATCGTGCTCGACTACGCTCTGCACAACCGCGGAACCGTGCCCGTCAGGATCGACTCGGCCGCCGGGCCGTTTCCGCGGGAGGTCGTCGCGCCCGGCCAATCCGTCGCGTGGAAGGCGACGCTGCGTCCTGTCCGGAAACTCGAGCCGTGGTGGCTGAAGCGTCGGCGCGCGGGCGACATGTTCGCCGACCCGCCACCGGCGGAATCGGACGGCGAGATCGCGCAAGCCGACTGGCCGCGAATAAAGGTGAGCGTGACGGGGCTCCCCGAGACCGTGACCATGCGCGCCCGGCCCATGTTCCGCCTGAACGAAGGATTTTACGGCGACACGATCGCGGCGCTCGTGGCCGCGCCGGGGCTGACCGTCACGCCCGCGCAGAGGATGGTGGTGACGCCCGCCGATTCGCGTCTCGAGCGGGACATGTACGTCACGGTGAGATCCAGCTTTGACGCCGAGCGGACCGTGACGGTCGAGATCGAGGCGCCTGCCGGGTTTACCGCGACGCCGTCGGAGACCCGGCTCGTGATTCCGGCCGGCGCGCGGCGCACGGTGGCCTTCCGGATCAGCGGGTCCGCGAGACCGGGCACTCATCGCGTCCGAGTGCGCGCGCGCTCGAACGGAGAAGTGTTCGGCGAATCAGTGCGGACGATAGCATATCCCCACATATCGCCGCAGCGGATGTACGCGCCCGCGGAGATAACCGTGCACGCGGTTCCCGTGAGCGTTCCCGCCGGTCTTCAGGTGGGCTACATCGCGGGTAAAGCCGACGTCGGTCCGCAGGTCCTGCGCGACATCGGCATTGCGGTCACGCTCATCGATCCGTCCGAGATCGCGCGAATCGACCTGTCCCGCTTCTCGACGGTCGTCGTCGGCCCACGGATGTACGAGGCGAGCACGGATCTCGTGGAGAACAACGGGCGATTGCTGGAGTATGCCGGCGGTGGCGGACGGCTCGTGGTGCAGTACGGTCAGTATCCCATGAGCGCGCCCGGAATTCTGCCCTACCGCATCACCATCACTCGGCCTCCCGACCGCGTCACTGACGAGACCGCGCCGGTGACGATCACGGATCCAGCCGCGCGGGAGCTGACATACCCGAATCGAATCACGCAGGCGGATTTCGAAGGGTGGGTGCAGGAGCGGGCGACGTTCATGCCCCACGAGTTCGATCCACGCTACCGTACGATGCTGGCGATGAACGATCCCGGCGAGCAGCCCGTGCACACGTCCATTCTCGTGGCGGCAGTCGGCCGGGGGATGTACGTGTACACCACGCTCGCTCTGTTCCGCCAGCTGGAGGAAGGGCTCCCTGGCGCGGTGCGATTGTTCGTGAATCTTCTGACGCCATGAGAGGAGCTGTTGGCTGTTGGCTGTTGGCTGTTGGCTTCCTCGGCGGGTGCGGCGGGGATGGGCGGACCGTGCTCACGGTCTATTCACCCCACGGTAAGGACTTGCTTGGCTACCTCGAGACTGAGTTCGAGAAGGCGCATCCCGCGATAGACGTGCAGTGGGTGGACATGGGATCGCAGGAAGTGCTCGATCGCGTGCGCGCCGAGGCGGCGAACCCGCAGGCGGACGTCTGGTTCGGCGCGCCAGCCGAGGCGTTCGATCGGGCGGCGAAGGAAAACCTGCTGCAGCCGTACGTCCCGAGGTGGGCGGCCGCGGTGGCCAGCGAAGCGCGCCATCCCCAGGACATGTGGTACGGCACGTATCTCACTCCGGAAGTCATCGGCTACAACAGCGAGGCGCTGAGCGCGAGCGAGGCGCCACAGGACTGGGACGACGTCCTGGATCCGAAGTGGAAAGGGAAAGTGTTGATCAGGGATCCGGTCGCGTCGGGCACGATGCGCGCGATTTTCGGGGCGATCATGCTGCGATCCATCGCGCGGACGGGATCGGAGCAGGCCGGTTACGACTGGCTTCGGCGGCTCGACGAAAACACGCGCGAGTACGTGCTCAATCCCACGATCCTGTACCAGAAGCTGGGAAGGCAGGAGGGACTGGTCACGCTGTGGGACATGCCCGACATCGCGACGCTCCAGCAGCGTACGAAGATCCCCGTAGGTTACGTGATACCCG
Organism: uncultured Gemmatimonadota bacterium; assembly: GCA_937867645.1. GTDB lineage: Bacteria > Gemmatimonadota > Gemmatimonadetes > Gemmatimonadales > Gemmatimonadaceae > JACDCY01. Next base: position 22,500 of record CALMKE010000122.1, read on the forward strand.
CCAGCGGCACACCGTTGCTCGTGGACGCGATCGCGATCGTGCGTGGCACCGACCAGCGCGACGCCGCGCGCATGTACTACGAGTTCGTCACGAGCCCGCCCGTTCTGCTGGCTTCCGCGCGGCGGTTCCTGCGCATTCCCGCGCGGAACGATCTGCCGGCGGACTCGCTGCCCGGGTGGATCCGGGAAGCCACCGCGCGGATCAAGCCGATGCCGATGGATCGCGAGGTGCTCGCGCGGGATCTCGACAGGTGGATGAAATACTGGGACGCCAACATTCGAAACCAATCGCGCCGTAGGTGAGCATGCGTGAGGCAGCGGCCGGCGGCGCCGGCTCCGGCGGCACGCTCTCACTCCGCAACATCACCCGCCGCTTCGGCGCGCACGCCGCGGTGGACGACGTATCCATTGACGTCGCGCCCGGCGAATTGCTGGCGTTGGTGGGTGCTTCGGGCTCCGGCAAGACCACGACGCTCCGAATCGCCGCGGGGTACGAGCAGCCCGACAGCGGCGCGGTACTCGTGGACGGAAAGGACATCACGCGGCTTCCGCCGCAGAAGCGCGCGTTCGGCATGGTGTTCCAGCACTACGCGCTCTTTCCGCACATGAGCGTCGAGCAGAACGTCGCGTTCGGGCTGGAGGCGAGGGGGGTCTCCAGGAAGGAGCGCCTGGAAAAAGCGCGCGTCGCTCTCGCCGGCGTCGGCCTCGGCGGGGAGGGAAGCAGGCCGGTTCAATCGCTGTCAGGAGGGGAGCAGCAGCGCGTCGCGGTGGCGCGCGCGCTCGTGATCGAGCCGAGGGCGCTGCTGCTCGACGAGCCTCTATCGAACCTCGACCCGATTCTCCGGCAGTCGATGCGCGACGATTTGAGCGCGCTGCTTCGCCGGGCTGCCGTGCCCGCGCTGCTCGTGACCCACGACCAGGAAGACGCTTTTGCGATCGCGGACCGGATCGCGGTGCTGCACAAGGGTCGCATCCTCCAGACCGGCACGCCCGCGCAACTGTACAACAATCCGGCCTCGCTCGAGGTCGCGCGCTTCATCGGGCGCGGAACGCTGGTGCCCTGCGCGATCGGCGAAGGCCACGCGACGATCACCATCGGCGATCGCGCGCTGACGTTCCCGGTGGCCGGCGCCGCGACGCGTCTCGCCGGCCGGCCCTCGCACGCGATGCTCCGGCCGGAGCTGCTGGAGCTGGCCGCGGCCGACGCGCCCGACGCATGGGCCGGAGTTGTGCTCGCCCGCCGGTTCGCCGGGTCATCGATAGTGTACCGCGTCGAGCTGGCGCCGGAGATCGTAGTCGAAGTGCCGAGCAGCGACGACAGCGCGCACATCGGGGACCGCGTCGGCGTGCGGTCGCGCGGCAGCCCGGTGCCGGTGTGCGGGGATTAGGATGAAGCGGCCGACGACGGGGACATGGCTGTTGGCCATTCCCGTCCTGGCGCTCCTGTTCTGGTCCGTGGCGTACCCGAACGCCGCGGTCATCGTCGGCAGCTTCGAGGGCGGCCTGCAGCACTGGCGCGAGTTCATGGCGAGCCCGGCCGATCGCGAAGCGCTGAACAGCACTCTCATCATCTCCGTCGCTTCCGTCTTCGCCGCGCTGATCATCGGCGTGCCGCTCGCGTTCCTGCTCACGAGATTCGAGTTCCCGGGCCGCCGCGCACTGCGGATCGTCGCGACGCTCCCCGCCGCGCTGCCGCCGCTCGTCGGCGTTATCGCGTTCCTGTTTCTGTACGGCGAGAGCGGGGTCGTCACGCGGACGGTTCAGACGATCCTCGGCATGAGCGACGCGCCGTGGCGGCTCACCGGTATCTGGGCGATTGTGTTCGTGCACGCGTACACGATGTACGTGTTCGTCTTCCTGTTCGTGTCCGCGGGACTCGAAAGGTTCGACACCAGCCTGGATGAAGCGGCGGCGGGACTCGGCGCCTCTCCGGGGCGCCGGCTGCGCCGAGTGACTCTGCCGCTGCTCCTTCCGGCGATCGCCGGCTCGATGCTGCTGGTGTTCATGAACTCGCTCGGCTCGTTCTCCGCGCCGTACGTGTTCGGCGGAGGGATCCGGGTTCTGTCCACCCAGATCCTCGCGTCCAAGCTGAACGGCGCGATGGAGCTCGCCTACGTCGAAACCACCGTGCTCGCGCTGAGCGCGATCGCCGCGCTGGCACTGTTTCGCGTGCTGCAGCGAAAGCGCAGGGTGGTGAGCACGGGGAAAAGCTCGGTGACCAGGCGGGCGATTCGCTCGCGGCCGCTGCAGGTGCTGCTGGCCGTCGCGGGAGCGGTGATCGTCATTGCGCTGATTCTCCCGCACCTGATGGTGATCCTCGTTTCGTTCGCGCGTGACGGAGTCTGGACCACCCAGATTCTTCCGCCGGAGTACACGCTGGAGAATTACCGCCGGCTCGCGACCGACGCGCAGCTCTGGCGCCCGATCTCGAACAGCGTCGTCATGGCGCTCATCGCCACGGCGGCGAACATCGTCGTGTGCTTCATAGCCGCGTACCTGCTGGTGCTGCGGCGGTTCAGCGCGCGGCCGCTGCTGGGCCTGCTCGTCGCACTGCCATGGGCGATACCGGCTACGGCGATAGCGCTCGGGCTCGCGGCCACGTTCAACGTCAATGATCCCGCAACCGGCCGGATCGTTCTGGTCGGCACGTTCTGGATCCTCCCGCTCGCGTACTTCATTCGCAACATCCCTCTGGTCGCCACCGCCGCGGAAAGCTCGCTGCGGCAGCTGGACCCGGCGCTCGAGGACGCGGCGCGCGG